>JBGPQJ010000232.1:0-2533 GCA_041488995.1 Anaerolineae bacterium | reverse complement strand
TTCTTTTATACAGGTGATAATTGTATACCACTTTACACGTTCAAGAGAGAGCAATTCCATCCCAAACTCCTGGTAATTTATATACCCTCCTAACCTTAAAGGAAATTGCTTGACGCTTTAGAAAGAATGTGCTAGCATCAACAGAAAGGGCCGAAAAGATACAATTTTTTTGAAATTAGATCCTGGAGGAGAACAATATGTCCTATAAAAAATTCGGGTTGATCCTGCTGGTGGCGCTGATGCTAGTGCTTACGGCCTGCGAGCGCTCAGCGTCTACGCCCCCTCCAGCAACACCGGTATCTGGAACGAATATTGCTCAACCGATGACGCCCAATGCAACTCAGAATCCCATGGCGATCCTGCAGCAGTATGCAACCCAGACTGCCATCGCAGCAGGCGGCGTCTCGCTGCCAACTCCGACGCAAATCGTCTCCGGAAATGCGACGCAGGTACCGTTGATCACGCCGATGATCAGCCCCACGCCCGTTCCAGGTAGCGTCCTGCCTTCACCCACCACGGGTGCAGTTGTACCTGCGCCGAACATTGTCGTTCCAACCTCGACACCGGGCAAACCCGCCACCTACACGCTGCAGCCGGGTGAATACCCGTACTGCATCGCTCGCCGTTTCAATGTTAATCCGGAGGAATTGCTGGCGATCAACGGTCTTTCGGATAGCGGGTTTTACTCCCCCGGCACCGTGCTGAAGATCCCGGCGACTGGCAAGACATTCCCCGGCAATGTAGCCCTGATCCCTCATCCGGCCAATTACACCGTGAAGGGTGGGGATACGATCTATTCCATCGCGTGCGATTATGGCAACGCCGACCCGAATCAAATCATCTACGCCAACAGCCTGACCGCGCCAAACTATACCCTTACCGTCGGGAAAGTGATCTTCATCCCGTAGAGAATACCAGTCAGCGAACACCCAGGCGGGCGCCTGGGTGTTTCTTTTTCCGGAGGAAATGATGGCGTTTGAGTTGATTGAATCCGAATTGATTTATAAAGGACGCGCCTTTGACATTCGCCGCGATTTTGTCCGCCTGCCTGATGGACGTACGACCAAGCTGGATATCGTCGACCACATCGGCTCGGCAGTGATCGTGCCGGTCGACGACCAGGGCAACATGTATTTCGTCCGCCAGTACCGCCACGCCGCCCGACTGGACATGCTTGAACTGCCCGCCGGGACGCTTGAACTAGGCGAGGATCCCCTGGTCTGTGCACAACGTGAAGTCCGGGAAGAGACGGGCATGGCCGCCAATCATATCCGGGATATTGGCGGTTTCTATCTCGCACCGGGTTACTCCACTGAATTTATGCGGGTCTATCTTGCCACCGATCTGCACCATGACCCGCTCGAAGCGGATGCGGACGAATTCCTCAGCGTTGAGAAATTGCCGGTGGTGGAAGCAATCAAGCTGGCTGAAAGTGGAGGGCTGCCAGATGCAAAATCGCTGGCCGCACTACTGCTGGCAAAACCGTACCTGACGTGAAAATCAATCTGGGGCGATCCCATGACCGCCCCTTTTATTTTGCCTATTCTTGTCCGAAATAGTGACAGCCCGCAGGCGTTTTAGGTGTTTTAAGTAACTTACCTTTCAAATTGAGGGGGGATAAACTTGGCAGATGTGGCATATAATAGGGGTTGTGCCTGTTTTCACAATCACGCAGAGACGACTCTGCATCAAGGAGCTTCATTATGGCTAAGCGTCAAATGGTTACGATAGACGGCAACGAAGCAACCACTTCGATTGCCCACCGCGTGAATGAGATTTGCGCGATTTATCCAATCACCCCATCTTCCAATATGGGCGAGCTTGCAGACGAATGGTCCGGGAAGGGGATGAAGAACATCTGGGGCACTGTTCCCCTGGTGATAGAGATGCAATCGGAAGGCGGCGCGGCGGGCACTGTCCATGGCGCGCTCCAGACCGGCGCACTGACCACCACCTTCACCGCCTCGCAAGGTCTGCTGTTGATGATCCCCAATATGTACAAGATAGCAGGCGAGTTGACCAGCACGGTGTTCCATATCGCCGCGCGCGCCATTGCCGCCCAGGGACTATCCATCTACGGAGACCACCAGGATGTCATGGCTGCCCGCCAGACCGGCTGGGCAATGATCAGTTCCGGTTCGGTACAGGAGGCCCACGACCTGGCGCTGATCGCGCAAGCCTCCACACTCAAGTCGCGAATCCCGTTCCTGCACTTTTTCGACGGTTTCCGCACCTCGCATGAGGTTACAAAGATCGAGCAGTTAACGGATGACGACCTGCGGACCATGATTGACGATGAGCTTGTTCGCGCCCACCGGGCTCGCGCACTCTCACCCGATCACCCTGTCCTGCGCGGCACAGCCCAGAACCCGGATGTTTACTTCCAGGGACGTGAAACGGTCAACCCCTATTACGCCGCAGTGCCTGCCATCGTGCAGGAACAAATGGACAAGTTCGCCAAGTTGGCGGGACGCCAATATCACCTGTTCGACTTTGTCGGCGCGCCCGATGCCGAGCGGGTGGTGATCTTGAT
>JBGPQJ010000231.1:0-2698 GCA_041488995.1 Anaerolineae bacterium | reverse complement strand
TGAAACTTTTGCCAATTGGCTGGATATCTCCCTGCGATGACCCTGCAGCTCCGTTTTTCTCCTTCGCTTGAACTTCAACTGACGCTGGACGGCCTGCCTCTTACGTCACTTCGTTCGACGATTCATAGAAGCGGATTGGACCTATTGGAGGGTATTATTCCGCACAATGGGACCACCGGGGATCACTCCGCTAACGGAACATATACCATGGCGGATGGAGGGGCTCTCCACCTGAATATCACTGCCGAAACGAACGACCCTCAATTCGTTACGCTTATATTTAAAATCACCAATTCCGGTGACAAGCCTCTGACCTTCGATCGTTTCACCGCCCCCACTTTGCATCTGGACCGGGGGATATTCCCTTCCCACGCTCCACTTTGGACCATGCAGGGAGCTGCCGTTCACTGGGGACAGGATTTTGCCTTCCACCTCCCGGCTGGATTTAATCGGGATAACTACCTCGGTCACATGCAGGACAGTGAAGGCGGCGGCATCCCTGTTACTTATTTCTGGAATAAAACCACCGGCATCGCACTGATGCACATCGAGCCGACTCCGAAAGATTGGTACATGCCCGTCAAGGCAGGCAAGGAAGGCATCACCGCCGCGCTTGAACTGCACAGACCTGTCACCCTCCAGCCAGGAGAAAAAATTGAAAGTTTGCGCGTTGTCGTCTCAGTCCATCAAGGTGATTTCTTCGCGCCCCTGGCGCTTTACCGGGACCTTCTAGCCAAACAGGGAGTCCGCGCTCCTGAACCAGTTGCGGCTGATTTCGAACCCGGATGGTGTTCTTGGGGCTATGAGTTTGATGTGACGCCCTCCGAGATGACAGGCGTCCTTCCGGCGGTTACTGACCTCGGCATCCACTGGCTGACACTCGACGACCGCTGGTTTGATGCTTATGGAGATTGGAATCCCCGCGAAGATACCTTCCCCAACGGTGAAGAAGACATGCGCCGGATGAATGAAGAACTCCACAAAGCCGGAGCCTTCTCGCAAATCTGGTGGTATCCCCTCTGTGCGGAAGATGGTCACGGCCGTTGGGAGAGTCACTCGTACGGATTCAGCCAGTTATTGAAAGACCATCCAGACTGGGTAATCCTCAATTCAGACGGTTCAGTGGCGCGCAATAATCGCCACATCGCCATGCTCTGCCCGGTCCTGCCCGAAGTCCAGACGTATGTCCGCGAATTGACATTGCATTTTATTCGCGATTGGGGTTTTGATGGCCACAAGCTGGACAACATCTACACAGTCCCTGCCTGCCATAATCCGGCACATCATCACGCACGTCCAGAAGAATCCACTGAAAGCATGGCGGATGTATACCGTACCATCTTTGAAACCACCCGGGCGCTGCGCCCAAACTCGGTTGTCCAGATTTGCCCCTGCGGAACGCCGCTCACCCTGCACCTGATCCCTTACACCGATCAAACGGTGACCGCCGATCCCACATCCAGCGCGCAAATCCGTCAGCGTATTAAATTCTATAAAGCGCTCATGGGAGCGAGGGCAGCCGTCTTTGCAGATCATGTCGAGCTGTCCGATGGCGGGAAGGATTTCGCCTCCGAGATTGGCGCAGGTGGAGTGCCATCCACCAAGTTCATTTTTCCGAATGATCCAGAAGTCAGGTCCAGGCTGAGGGAAGTCTGGGACTTGCCTGCAGAGAAATGGGAACGCTGGAAGAAATGGTTTGACATCTACAACGCACACCGTCCCGCGGAAGGCGAATATCTGAATCTATACGATCTGGTATTCGATTTTCCGGAAACCCACGCCATCCGCAAAAAGGAGCGGGTTTACTATGCCTTTTTCGCTGAACATTTCAACGACATAATCGATCTGCGTGGTCTGGAGGATCGCCCTTATCGAGTTATGGACTATGTCAATAGGCGCGATCTGGGCGTGGTCATTGGAAAAGATGCACGCCTGGATGTGACATTTGATGGGGCATTGCTGGTGGTTGCCATTCCAGTTTAGGGTGATCGGGTTCTTAACCCCGTGAGGAATAGGTGTATATGAAAACAGGTCATTTTACCCGTGAAGAAATCCACTCTCAGCCTGAAGCCTGGCAGGACGCATTGGCTGTTATTGAGAAATCCTCTAAAGCTTTGAAAAAGATCGTTGCCGACGATTACACGCAAGTCGTCTTTACCGGATGTGGTTCGACGTACTACCTGTCGCTGGCAGCCGCTGCACTATTTCAACAAATGACCGGGCGCCCTGCCCGGGCTGTCCCTGGTGGGGAATTATTGCTCAACCCGCAGGTATCCCTGACGGACGAGAAAACCCTGCTCGTCGCAGTCAGCAGGTCCGGTTCCACAACTGAAACCGTCAATGTAGTTGAACAATTCAAAAAAGAACGGCGCGGACCGGTGATTGCCATCACCAACTACGGCGACCAACCCCTGGCCGGTCTGGCGGATGTGCCCGTGGTCATCGAAAAGGGGCAGGAGCAGAGCGTAGCCCAGACGCGTTCGTTTGCATCGATGTACGTTGCAGCCACTGCGATGACGACCCTGGCAGCAGGTCGTGAAGATTTACGTAAATCCATGGAGGGTTTACCGAACTGCGGGGTCAAGTTGATCGCAACATATGAATCTCTGGCGCGCGAGATCGGTGAGGATTTGAACTTGGACCGCTTTTACTTCCTCGGCTCGGGGTCACGTTACGGGCTGGCCTGCGAGGTCAATCT
>JBGPQJ010000230.1:0-2755 GCA_041488995.1 Anaerolineae bacterium | reverse complement strand
GGTCTCACCGTTGCTTTTCTTGACGATCAGCGCGAGGCGGAAGGTCTGCGGCAACACATTCTCGACCCGCGCAAAGCCCGCTGCTTCCCAGCCGCCGTTGTCGTTCTCAAAATCAGTGGAATAATTGACAGCCGGGACCGAGACATCGTCGATCAGCATGCCTTCGCCGTTCACGGCGGCATCCGTCACATACTCGAAGCGTAACTGTACCTTCTGACCCGCATACGGGGAGAGATCCACCTTTTCCTGGATCCACTGGGCGGAATCCCCACCGCCGCTTTTGGCGTTGTACCCGCAACCATAGGAGTTGCCGGACGGGTCTTTCGAGGTGCAGGAGGGGGTGTTGAGGATCTGCCAGGTGGTGCCGTCGGTGGAGGCTTCGACATAAGCGTAGTCGTAATCCGCCTCGAGGTCATACCAGGTATCGTAGGACATCTCAATCGGGCCGGTCACGCCGCTGAAGTCAAATTGGCGGGTGAGGGTCATGTCGGATTCATCACCCTTGTTGGACCAGAACGCCAGTTTTCCTGAATAGGCATCCGCCGGCAGCAAACCGGTGGCTGTTGCACCTTCAAAATGGAGACTGTGCTGGCCATCGCAGCCCAGCGCGATATAGTCCACGCCATATTGATTCACGGTGCGGTTGACAGGTTCCTGCGCGCAGGGCAGAGTCTCGGTCACGGAGGCTTGGGGAGCGTCGGGGTAGTTGTGGTAAGTGTAGCGCCCATCAGCGACGGACCCGTCCTTCAGGTAATTGGTGACCACCCAGTCCAGAAAAACGTCGTCAGCGGAGATGGGCTGGCCGGTGAATGAATCGAGGGCGTTGATGTCGCGCAGGGTCTGGTCGACACTGTCCATGCCGTTGGCGGCCTGGTTGATGAGCGCCTGAGTGGCTTCTTCCCCGAAACGATCGAGGAAGTAAGTCATGAACAGGAAAGCCGCACCATAATGAGGGGTGGTGGCATCGGGATCGTTCGGCCAATCGGTGAGCTGCAGATCCGGGTTACCAATGTAGGCGTAATCGAACCCGCCCACATTGTATCCGTTCAGGAATGCCGCGAGCTCGGAAGAACCTTCATTCAACCAGGATGATTCGTTGCGGTCCTTTTTCCAGTGGATCATATGCTGGAATTCGTGCGCCAGCACCCCGTAGGTGAATTCATCGCTAAGGGGTGTGTTATCGGCATTGAAGAAGAACATCTCGTGCGCGTTGGAGTTTTTATGGGCATCCGGGTGGAATTCGTCCACCGAGGAAAAAGAACCGGCGATGTTGCTGCCGATTCCACGCGCATACAGGATGTAAATATGCGGGTCATCGTCTACACCGGGTGTCCATTCGCTGCCGAAAAATGCGCGGTCGGTGGGATAGATTTTGGTCTCAAAAGTATCCACGAGCTTCTTCATCTCGCCTTGATCGAACGTGACGCCATCCTCCACCCAGAAATAGGCGTGATCGGTCAGGTACTGCAAGGTGGCATTCACCTGGAAGCTCTCATTGTTGTCGGTGTTGGTCGCCCAGAAAGTCTGGCGGGCTCCCACCTGGTAGGGTCCGGACGGGAGGGTTTCAGGGATGTTGCACTTTCCATGCAGACGGCATGCCAAGTCGCGCAGATCATTGACCGGCACGATGGTGTTGTCCAGTGTTTTAAGCGTATCCGAGGAAACCTGGTCGGAAGGCGTGCGGGTGATCTCGGCAGGTGGCAGGGGGGTGGCGGTATTGGGGTCGAAGCCGTTAAGTTCGGGCATGGTTGTTCCCACCTGGTTGCTAATTTCATAAAACGCCACACCGCCTGCGGCAAGGATCAGTGTACAGCAGCAGCTCAGCAGGATGACCACACCGATAATGATCACGACAGGGTTCGAAAAGAAATTTTTGGGTTGTTCTTCCATTTTGCTCTCCTCGTTTAATTCGATGCGCCATTTTACCCCCAAACTGAGCGGAATCTATGAGTAATTCAAAGATTAGGAGTTAAAGAGTACCGTGTAATATTTGAACCCATATCGTCATTTTTCCATGCTTTTTAGCCGCTTCAGTTCAGAAATTTATACTTGGAGCAGCAGGAGCTATCGGGGGAAAGTGGATGGGATAGGGATGAAGAAATCCAATCACTCCCACCACCGGTATTGAAAAAATGATTGGCAGGATGACAGCGGAAGGATAATGCCACCAGCGGGGAGGTTGTGCGCCGCGCTCCGTTGGAAGACAATAGGCTGGCAGGTAAATCATCAGTCCGTAAACGAAGGTCCACATGCCGATTTGTGCAAATTGACCTGCGCCTCCGAAACTGACTTCCGCCAGCGTGCCCGTCAGCCCGAATAATAAAAATACGACCGGCGGGCTGAAATCCCACCGGCTGAGTATCCAGGCCCAGGCGATGAACATGGGTACAAAGACAACCACGCTGTGCAGAGCGACCACATCGAAGTAATTTGCCGACGCAGTAATGTATGCCGCGCCAACAGGGACTCCGAACAGCGGCGCGAGGTTGGTCATCGTGACGGTGATCGCTTCCTCAAGCAGGGCAAGCAGGGTGGCAAAGACAATGAACTTGATCCGCCAGTCACCCCGAATGTTCAGCACAAAGTCATGGACGCGCTCGCGGTTCGCCCACATTAATGTCCCGCCTATCACGACCCACAACAGGATCAACCCTGTGCCCATCAGGATGACTGCGCGGCTGTTGGGGTGCATCGCAGTCAGCGCGATATAAAGAACAACTGCGGTTGAGACCGCCAGCCAGATTCCTAACAGAGT
>JBGPQJ010000229.1:0-2994 GCA_041488995.1 Anaerolineae bacterium | reverse complement strand
TAAATCGGCGCCTCGACTGACGGCAGGTTAAAGTCGCTGCAATACATGTAATTTGTACCGCTGTCAAATCGGATGAATTTGATATCGTAGCTCTTTCGTCGTTGTTGACCACGACCATGCCAATGATGAAAACCATTATCGAAGCGCTTAAAGAAGTTCACCTAAGGGAGAAAGTGAAGGTGATGATAGGTGGCGCCCCGGTAACAGAGAGCTATGTTAAACAAATTGGCGCGGACGGATATGCACTTGACGCCAGCCGAGCAGTTTCGTTGGCGAAGTCATTGGTCCAAGCTTAAGTGGAAAATGTTAATTGTTGTTATTAATCTAGAGGATGCCGAAATAAAGATTATTACTAATCGCTGTTTGAGACCGAAAAGATTGATGCGGCAAGATATCCTGAATGCTGGTAGTGTTAAATTATGACAATATTTCTGTTGAATCTGTGTTTTTCTCAGCGAATGAGGTGGAATATACTTCATGGTAGCACCATATAACTACTTAGCTTTAGACCTTGGCGCTGAAAGCGGGCGTGCGATTGTCGGTTCACTGGCGGATGGTAAACTCGTTCTCACCGAGACATATCGTTTTCCAAATGGCCCGGTGAATATATTGGGTGGTCTGTACTGGGATGTTCTCAGACTATGGGAGGAGATAAAGAATGGGATTACTGATTCAGCCGCGAAACATCCTCTGGTCAGTCTCGGTCTCGACACTTGGGGCGTGGATTTTGCCCTGCTAGATAAAGACGGTAGATTGCTCGGCAATCCATGCCACTACCGCGACACCCGCACCGATGGCATGCTGGAAGCCGCGTTTTCCCGTGTTCCCCGTAAGGATATATTCGCCCAGACCGGCATCCAATTCATGCAAATCAACACCCTCTACCAGTTGCTTTCCATGTCCATTGGCAAAAATCCGTTACTGGAAGCAGCTCATACTTTTCTCACGATCCCGGACCTGTTCAACTACTGGTTGAGTGGCAAGACCTGTTGTGAATTTACCAACGCCACAACGACACAGTGCTTCAATCCGTTTTCCCGTTCCTGGGCTTTCCCCTTGCTGGAAGCGCTGGGCATCCCTACCCATATTTTTCCATCCGTCTGCGAGCCGGGAACCTCCCTTGGCTTGTTGCTCCCGGCGATAGCACGCGATACGGGAGCCGGCACCATTCCTGTCATTGCCCCTGCCTGCCATGATACTGGCTCGGCGGTGGTGGCCGTTCCTGCCAGCAACGCGGATTTCGTCTGGCTAAGTTCCGGGACGTGGTCCATCCTGGGCGCGGAAGTGAGCCAGCCTGTTTTGAGCGAAAAAGCTCTGGCGTACAACTTTACCAACGAAGGCGGAGTATTTGGCACCTGGCGGTTATCCAAGAACATCATGGGGTTGTGGCTGGAACAGGAATGCAAACGCGAATGGAACCTCTCATATGATGAATTGACGCGCCTTGCGACAGAGGCAAAGCCTTTCTTCGCCGTGATCGACCCTGATAACGATGTCTTCCTGCACCCCGGAAATATACCGGAGAAAATACGCAAGTTCTGCGCAGATACCCAACAGCCCGTTCCCGAGACGCAAGGTGAAGTCGTCCGTGTGGTATTGGAAAGCCTTGCGTTGAAATACCGCATTGTGCTGGAGCGGCTGGAAGAATTGGTGG
Source organism: Anaerolineae bacterium (assembly GCA_041488995.1). Lineage (GTDB taxonomy): Bacteria > Chloroflexota > Anaerolineae > Anaerolineales > Villigracilaceae > JBGPQJ01. Next base: position 1,340 of record JBGPQJ010000229.1, on the reverse strand, counting down.
GAAAGCGCCTTGACCCATTGCACGTCATCGGCGGCGGGGTGAAGAACCACCTGCTCAACCAGTTTAGCGCCGATGCAACCGGGCGGACGGTTATTGCCGGGCCGGTCGAAGCAACCGCGATCGGGAACATCCTAATGCAGGCGATCACATTGGGGCATCTCGGTTCGCTCCGCGACGCCCGCTCTCTGGTCCGCCGATCTTTTGAAATCGAGCAGTACAACCCAGAGCTTCGGGATGGTTGGGATGAAGCCTATGGGAGGCTTCAGAATTTGGTGCTAAGATAAAACAGGTTTTTTTCAAAGGACATCTTCCATGGACCGAACTTCAGAATTCCGAATTCAATCTGCTTATAACATCGCCAGAGAATGCTATTCCTCCCTTGGTGTGGATACGGAAGCAGCCCTCGCCCGGCTTGAGTCGATCCCTATCAGCCTGCACTGCTGGCAGGGGGATGATATCGGCGGTTTCGAGAACCCTGGTGGGGAACTCACTGGCGGGATCGCCGCCACCGGTAATTATCCCGGAAAGGCGCGCAATGCTGACGAACTGCGTCGCGATCTGGACCTGGTCTATCGGCTGATCCCAGGTCGACACCGCCTGAACCTGCACGCCATTTATCTTGAGACAGAAAGGAAGGTCGAGCGCAATCAGATCGAACCGCGTCATTTCTCAGCCTGGGTAGATTGGGCGAAGGCCAACAGTCATGGCCTGGATTTCAACCCGACCTGTTTCTCGCATCCCCTGGCAGCGGACGGTTTCACCCTCTCCCATCGTGACCCAGCCATCCGTCATTTTTGGATTGAACACTGCATTGCCAGTCGTCGTATCGGGGAATATTTCGGGCGTCAGCTTGGGACCCCGGCTGTGACCAACATCTGGATCCCGGATGGTTACAAGGACACCCCCGCTGACCGTCTTGGGCCCCGCCAGCGTCTTCTGGAGTCCCTGGACGCCAGCCTCGCAGAGAAGATCGACTTGCGCTTCAACCTGGACGCGGTCGAACCAAAACTCTTCGGCCTGGGCTCGGAGAGTTACGTGACCGGTTCGATGGAGTTCTACCTGGGCTATGCCGTCAGCCGGAAGATTCTGCTGACGCTCGACAGCGGGCATTTTCATCCCACCGAGAGCATCGCCGACAAGATCCCTTCGCTCCTGCTCTACCTGGAAGGACTCCTACTGCACGTCAGCCGAGGCGTGCGTTGGGACAGCGACCACGTGGTGACGCTGACCGACGAATTGCAAGCCATCGCCCAGGAAATCGTGCGCGGCAATTACCTCGAGCGCGTGCGCATTGGCCTGGACTACTTCGACGCCAGCATCAACCGCGTCGCCGCCTGGGT
>JBGPQJ010000228.1:0-3169 GCA_041488995.1 Anaerolineae bacterium | reverse complement strand
CGGTTGGTTTCCTTTACTACGAAGTGTAAGGCGCGACAATAATTCTCCACCGCCTCCACCATCGCCATCACATTCTCATCGGGTGTTCCATAATCCATGTTGATACAGCACACGCCTGTCTTCCTCGGGGAATAGCCCGCTGCCAGGAGCCGTGTGGTAATTTCCTGGATCTCCTCCGGTTTCTTCCACAGCATATCCACCGGGCTGAGGCGCAGGTTCAAGAAAGTCCCTGGGAAAGCCTCCCTGCACCGGGCAACGTCTGACCCCCAACCCACATCAAAGAAAATCGCCGGGACTATGCCATAGGCCGGGGCAAAGCGGTGCAGGTTGTTGCCACAGTGATGGATGCCGTAAGGCTGTAGCCGTTCTGCCAGGTATAGCTCGTAAGGCAGGAGCGTTTTCTCATACAAGGCGGGGGAAATCATGCATACCGAACAGTTACTGTGTAGGAAAATGGCCGGGTTAATATTAATTATCGAGCGGTTGGTGGCGATGGCGCACGAGCCAGTCAATCGTCGCATCAAGCTGACCAACGCCACGTAAGTTTTAGCCAGGACACTGAACAGGTGATGTACCAACTCTGGCGCATCCATCAGGTCCATGAATAACTGCTGCCCGCGAAGATGAAGGGCGGTGTTGAACAAGCCGTCCAGATCAAAATCGCCTATCACGCTACCATAAGCATCCTGTAAGACAGCCCCATCCCGCAGCAGGACCTCCATAGGCCAGGTATGATCCAGTTCGGGAAGGCGCAAAGCCATGATTTCCGCATCGCTCATCGGCTGACCAGCTGGCCAGGGTGCTTCATTGTCGGAAAACCGGATAGGGACGCCAAATAAAGCCGGTAAAACAAAACCACCCGCCACCATCATCGACCCTAATATCGGTCGTGGCTGCGGGTGGCTTTCACCGAACCCAAAGCGGTTGTACAGCGCGTCGCGCATGATCACATCACAATCAATTCGCGTTTGACGGTCCAAATAAAAGCGTTCGTCAAAGCAGATACCGTAGTTGAGATGCCACCAGTTAGGATTGAAAACCACTTCGACCGGGATCATGTGCACTACCTGGGCGTGGATAAAGGCTAGGATTTACTGTTTGGGTAGGTGGTATCCATATCGTTCAGTAAGGAGCATTTAGCGCGTTGGAGGTGAGCGTCGATTAGATTGGTTACCATGACAGGATCACGAGCTTGTAGTGCTGCAATGATTCGCTCGTGCTCTTCTTGCGCTACGTTTAGCGAACGTTCATAAGAGCGATAACGGATTCTAGCCATCTGAGCATGCAAGTTTTCGCGTTCGTGAGCCTCGCGCAAACGTTGATTACCTGAGAGCGCCACCAACTGGCGGTGAAACTCATGGTCCAAGTTTAGATAGCGGGGATACACCAACTCAATTTCTTTTTGCTTTGCCAGCATCCCCATTTCATCTACTAACATCGCTAGTTTAGCCAGGTCTTCATCGCTGGCATTCGCTACCATCAATTCAACCGCATATCGCTCCAGAATACGGCGCACATCAAACGATTCCGCGATGTATTCGACATTGACGGTGGTCACATACGTACCGGAACGCGGCAAAATCCGAATCAGACCTTCCATTTCCAGGCGGCTTAATGCTTCCTTAAGTGGCGTCCTGCTGACCCCCAGGCGTCTGCCGATTTCATTTAAATCCAGGCGTTCTCCTTGGGCAATCTCCTTACTGACAATTTTCTCTCTGAGGATGTCATATGCCACTTCGCTAATTTTCGGTGAAATAATGCGGGGAAATATTTGCTCAGCAGCCATTTTATGATCTTATCTGAAATCTGAAATTTCAGTTTTATTATAAATACAACCTTGCTCATTGTCAATCAACAATTCTCAGGGGATTCTGCAAAAAGTCAATTAATGTATGACCAGGGATAGTGCAAGCAAAAGCGGTTGGAAAACCGGGCTGAACGAGTTTTCAGCAGCAAAATTTCAGTGTGGAAGAGTGTCTGGGCGCAATAAGTCAGGGTTGGGAGCGTAACAAGTCGGGATAAAGGTAACCAAAACAGGGTGAAAGCAGGGTAGGGCAAGGGTGGCGTAAGCCGCGAAGCAAATAAAACCGGGAACATGCCACGGAAGCAGTCTTCCAGCCATACTGAAGGCCGCAGTCGAGAGAGAAGCGCCACCATCTCATGGCGCCTGCTCGCAAGGGGGAGCTTGTTTCATGGTCTAGAGGGAGGCTTCAAAACCCAATCGCGCCAAGTTGAAGCCCAGGAAAAGCATATCGCTGACGAGCATGGACTTGGTGGTGTTGGGCAAGCCGAAGAAGGGGAGCGTTTGAGCTGTTTACTGGCCTGGGTGGCATTGCGACTCTCGGCGTAAGATTGCCTGCATCAGATGTGCAAATTCCAGGTGTCGGAACCGGCTTGCATATCGTATGCGAAGCAGAGGAGCCATCTGGCAGGGTGAGAGCGCTGGTCAGCGAGAATCCCAAGGGGCGGGCAGGATTAGCAAAAGGACAAGTTGTGCTTGAAATCGTCGGTGACACCCCGGGAATGTCGGGACGCCATCTTCTTTCAGAAACTCAACGCACACCACTGTTCACACGAGGCCGGCCAGGCGCTTGAAATGCAGTTGATGCCAGGCTTTTATGCGCACCTTCTGTTTGCCCAGGTATAATTCTTCGCTGGTATCCGGCGGGCGGGGGAGGCGGTCTGGCCTGTAGCCCTGGAGCACGGCCCGCACCCGCCCGGTGATGTCCATGCGGCCGGAAGCCGGCGGCGAGGCAGGATCAATGCCCAGCGCGGTCATGTTCGGTCGCAGGAGTATGCTTGTGCAGGAAGCCCTGTTCGTGCATGCGGTTATGCAGGCGGCGGTGAGCCGAGGTGAGCACCAGGCGCATGCGCTTGTAGACCTGATCGTCGGCGCGTGTGCCGATCGTGTCCAGGAAGGCCAGGGTACCTTCGATCTGCTCGAGGAGGGTGACCGCGTCGAAGGCGGAGAGCAGCGGTGAGCCCTCCACGCTGACCATCACCGGCGAGGAATGGGCGGCAATCATCTCCGGCTTGTCGGGGTAGTAGCCGCGGACCAGCAGGGCCAGCCAGGCGCTCTTCAGGACCTTTATGCTCCAGCTGCCGCGGCTGCCCTCGGGCGGGAGGGACGCCCCGGCCTGCACTTCACCGTTGACAACCAGATCGACGT
>JBGPQJ010000227.1:0-3252 GCA_041488995.1 Anaerolineae bacterium | reverse complement strand
TCTACTAATTCCCAGAATCGCGTTTCATCGAATTCCAGGAAAGGCCAAAGCGCGGAGTTCAGACTGTAATCATAATGACCGTAAATGACGGCAGGGGTTCCGATTTGTGCTGCAGCGGATGCAATCTCAGAGAGATGTGCCAGTCCCTGGCGCGTCTCGACAATTGGGACGATTGCCTCATATCTAACATTGCAATCATCAAACCCCTGCCGGCACTGGAATAATTCCTTTGCCGACTCAACTTTGGTGGGGACAATTACGTGCATCGGCATTACCCGCGTCATCTCTCTCAAGGTAACCAGGTCGGCAGAAAACTCGGGACTTGTAATTTTATTTATTCGCACACCGATTTTGAATTGCTTAAAGAGATTGGGATAAACCCGCGACAATTCAAGAAGGTCGAACCTTGCCCGAGCCTTGAGTTCTACCGTCCGCGCTAAATCCGCGACGTCTCACAAACTATCCTCCAGATCCAACACAACTGCTGTCTTAACGCCCGTCACCTGACGGATCAGGCGGGCTGTGACTGCCGGTTTCTGAATGGCCAGCAGGTTCAAAGTGCGCTGAGAGGAGGTAATCGCAGACATATAAATAGTGTTTACCAGTATAAAGCAGTTCTTGTCTCTAGCAACTCACGAGTCACAGGTAGAGTAAAATCTAGAGCATGAACCCGCCTACACCCGAACTCGTCCTCGACGCCAAAGCCCAGCTCGGTGAAGGTCCCTGCTGGGAAGCGGAGGCTCATACCCTGTACTGGGTCGATATCCATGCGGGCGAAGTCCACGCGTACTCCCCAAAAACGAATATTGACCGGGTGATAAGAGTCGATGAACCGGTCGGTTGCATCGCCCCCCGAAAATCCGGAGGATTGATCCTGGCGCGAAAGAGCGGATTTGCCACCCTCGATCTGGACACCGGCAGGCTGGTATCACTTGTTTCCCCGGAACCACATCAGCCCGGCAACCGTTTCAACGACGGGAAATGCGACCCCGCCGGACGATTCATCGCCGGGACGATGGATAACGCTGAAAAAGAAACCAGCGGGTCGCTTTATTCCCTTTCCGCTGATGGGACGGTGAAAACACTGCTCACAGGCATTCGCATCTCAAACGGGCTGGCATGGAATCCCGATTACCACACGCTGTATTACATCGATACTCCTACACGCCTGGTGATGGCCTACGAGTATGACCTCGGAACAGGAAATATCAGCCAGCCACAAGAAGCAGTCCACATCCCGGCTGAGATGGGCTGGCCGGATGGCATGACCAGCGACATGGAAGGCAATTTATGGATCGCGATGTGGGGAGGAGCGAAAATCACGAAATGGAACCCGCTTACGGGACGACTGCTGCAGGTGGTCCCCCTCCCGGCGTTGAATGTGACCTCGTGCGCGTTTGGCGGTGAAGGGTTGACAGACCTGTACATCACCTCCGCCAGAAAAGGGATGAGCGAAGAGCAACTGGGGCAGTATCCGCTTACAGGTGGCTTGTTCCGCTTCCAGACAGATGTGAAGGGAATGCCAACTTTCATTTTTAAAGGTTGACCCACTAAAATGAGGTATTATTGATGGAGAGGTAGTTTTTTATGAAATTTTTCATGGCCATGCATGCTTTTATATATCGTCTGACAGGCGGAAAGATCGGCTCAACAATGGGCGGCTTGAAAGTACTGCTCATCAGCACCAAAGGACGGAAATCGGGCAAAACGCACACCAATCCGGTCAATTATTTCGAGCGTGATAACGGCTATCTCATCGTTGCGTCAAATGCCGGGAGACCTTCTCATCCGGCATGGTTTCTCAATCTAAAAGCGAATCCGCAGGTAACCGTGCAAATCAAAGACAGGATCTTCCCAGCCACAGCAGAGATCATTGCCAGCGACCAGCGTGCCTCGACATGGAAGGTTGTGATCGATGCTGCACCCGCATACGCCGGTTATGAGTCGCGTACCTCCCGCGAAATCCCGCTTGTCTTGTTGAGACCACAGGATAAACCCAGGCTTTAGACTACCCGGGAAAAATTAGTACGAAGACCTGTGTCATTTCCATTGTGAAAGAATTGCAACGGGCGTAAAATAAACCAGCCAGACATGCTGCTGGCAAGGATAAATGTTTAAAGACTATGGACGAGAGCGATAATTCTGGTTCTGCGGAAGGTCCTGCGAGCAATTCGCAGGGTACAAAGCCTCCCGGCATCCTGGGCGGAAGGCCTGTGTTTGAATTGAACATCACATAGGGAGATGCCGCGCCTCCTGCGTGATGCTATCCCTGTCACAGGAGGTCGTCGTGCTGACCATCTTCAAGAATACCGAACAAGGTCTACAAATAATCGACAAACTCATCAACGGCAGTTGGGTGAATGTCACTGATCCCACGCCCGACGAGACGAGCATGCTCGCTGAATGGGGCGTGGATATTGACCTCATCACCTATTCACTCGACATGGACGAGATGGCACGCGTCGAGCGTGATGAAAGCTACACCTTCATCCTGTTGCGCATCCCGCACTACCAGGGGGAGAGCAACGATATCCCGTACTCGACCATTCCGCTGGGGATCATCCTGATGGACAATTTTATTGTGTCAGTCTGCAAATACGAGAATGATATCGTGCGGATCTTATGCAACGGAAAGTACCGGGGGATGAAAACCGGCAAACGTTACCGCTTTGTCTTGTATGCGCTGCTCGAAACAGCGACTCGTTACCTGCTACACCTGCGGGAGATCAACCACACCGTGGAGCATCTGGAAGACCAACTGCAAAAATCGACGCGCAACCGGGAAGTTCTCGAATTGCTCAAGTATCAGAAGAGTCTGGTTTTCTTCACCACTGCGCTGCGGTCAAACGAGGTGGTGATGGAGCGCCTACAGCGTATGCAAATATTCAACCAGTACGAGGATGACCAGGACCTTCTCGAAGACGTACTGACAGAAAACCAGCAGGCAATCCAGATGGTCAACATCTCCGCTGACATCTTAAGTTCCATGATGGATGCCTTTGCCTCGATCATCTCCAATAACCTGAACACAGTTATGAAAGCGCTGGCCGCGATTACGATCGTCATCAGCATACCGACAATCGTTTCATCATTCTTCGGGATGAACGTCAATATTCCGCTGGCAGAGCATCCAGCGGGATTCGGGATGGTCATTCTCGTAGCGTTAGCATTTACAGGAATTGCAGTCGGGATATTTATCAAACGCGACTGGTTCTAACCAGCGGTGCCTGCAGATATTACACCATAAGAAAG
>JBGPQJ010000226.1:0-3416 GCA_041488995.1 Anaerolineae bacterium | reverse complement strand
TGCACGCGGCAGGAGTCCCATCGGTGGCACTGGCGCCGGTGGCTTCGGTTATTGCAAGGGATGGGCAGGTATCTCGCTGGGACTTAGGTCCTTTGCTCTTTGCATTGAAAGCCAGGATGGTGCCGGTGGTCTACGGGGATGTCGTTTTTGACGAAGTACGCGGTGGAACAATCCTTTCCACTGAGGATTTATTTGTACACCTTGCGCGCGAACTCCGACCGCAGCGGATATTATTGGCTGGTCTAGAAGAGGCGGTCTGGGCAGATTTCCCGTTGCGCAAAGCAAAGGTGGAGCATATCACGCCGGAGTCGTTTACCAGGATCAAACAGAGAGTGGGAGCCGGTCTGGGGGCGGATGTCACTGGCGGGATGGAATCCAAAGTTGCGCAGATGCTTGACCTGGTGCGGGAAATCCCGGGCTTGACGGTCCAGATTTTCTCCGGCGTGGAGCCCGGAAACCTCGAAAAAGTGCTGCAGGGGGAGACAATCGGTTCCATAATTTCAGATTTATGACCGAATGAAGTCCGCCGCACACCTGTCCCGGTGTCCTTCGGGAAGCCACGCGGCTTTAGCCAGATCAAGACAGGTCTCGCGCTCTATACGGCGAGATAGCACGATTGTTCTAAAATGATCCGCACCCTGCTCTTCCCCTGCCGCCTGCCCAAAGACCAGGCCGATGCCCTGAATCGCGAGAGTGGACGCATCTACACCGCCACCCTGGTCGAGCACTACCGGATCTACCGGCAAACCGGGCACTGGCTCTCGCCTGAGGCGGGTGAGAAGATCAACGACTCGCTTTCGGCCACTTTTCTGCACGCCCATTCCCGCGACGCTGCTCAACAGGGATTCTACAAAGCCTGCAAGACCGCCTGCGCCTGTCGAGGAGTCGGGTGGGAGGCGCGCTACCCCCGCCAACGCAAGACCTATCGCACTACGAGCTGGAAATGCGCTCTAGGCTGAGTGTCCCATTCTACCGACGATAGCCAGCACAACCTCATACTGGTAAGGTGGTTACCGCTCATCGTTGGCTCTTGATACAATAGGCAATCCACGCATTGGTTACTTTGGCCAGAAGTTGATCGGTGGTGGGTGTAAAATAAAAGAAGATTACAGAGCAATTTGTTTCGTGTTCTTCAATCAACGTTGGGTTGGGAGTAGAAATGCACATTATCGCAAAATTGGGTAGGAATAAAGCTTTGAAACGATTCATAGAGACAGGTCTCACACTGCTGTTGATCCTCAGCATAGGTGCCTGCGGTATGGCAAGCCCTTCCCAGCCGATATCGAAAGGAACTCTTGCGAGTCAGGAAACTGCCACACCCTCGTCCCAAACTTCCAGCACCCAAAACAATCCAGATCTGCAGGGCGAACGCCCGGATCCGGCCTTACAAGACGGAACCCAGAAGCTGATCACTGCGGCTGACCTGCAGCGAGTGGCGACCGGGCTGCCAACCGATCCGGCCGAGGCAGCATTGATCCTGGCGCAATTGGTATACCAGGCGGATGAAGCCATTGCCCAGGCGGCTACCGGCGAAATATTACGCCGGGCGGGTGTCCCGCTCGTCTCGACCGATGGCCCGGTGATCGGGTGGCCAGATGACTGGGTGCTTTTTGACGCCGAAGTGTACATCGATTTCTTGCCCCAGATTGTGAACAGTGTGCGCGCGGGTGATTTTTACACCCCCACCCAGGTAACCGAACTGCTGGCCGGGATTTTCGAAGCGGAACAGGCGCTCCCGCCTGATGCGCTGGTGATTTTCTTCGCCGCCTGGGGGAAGTCTCCTGACGACTCGCTTGAGCTGCGCTCAGCCGGAGCTGCCGTGCGTGCTCTGGCTGCCCAGCGCGGCCAGGTCTTCTATCCACAGGCGGATCTAACCCAGGTGCACATCGACCAGCTCACGGTTACGCTGCTCTTGGCGCAGATCACCAGTGGCGACAAGCAGCGAGCGCAGGCAAGACTGCCGGGTGGGATCAAAATGGTTAGCCTGGCAGGTGCTCCATTGCAAGCGAATAACCCCTGTGAAACACTCCTCAGTGGGCTGAACCCGGGTAGACCCGATGCTGATCTAACCATCGGATTCCTCAAGAAACAACTCCTCGACAGTATTAAAGGTTCTCTGACCTACTACGAACGCGAACCAAATGGGACCTTGACCTTAGACGACCAGGGTGAACCGATTCTAAATAAGAACCGAAAATATGCTGCAGACGTTGCACTTGAATCTTACAATATCTCTATGAAGTTACTAAGTACTTTCCTATTATTGGCGGGTGCAACCATTAAGCTGGAAGCCGACCAAAGCGAGATCCATTTTCACCATAGTGGCGGGGGCCATTCTGGGACGCACGTCAACCTGACAGCTACGGCTGTTTTTGCATCTACCATGACCAAACAGGAGGTTAAGTGCTATGCCCTGGCTGGATTGGAACTCCAACCAGGAGGACCGATGGGGGAAGGCTTCAAGATCCGCTGGAGCGTAGACCAGGAAGCGAGCGGTCTCCTGGAGAACAGAACAGGGAAGTTTGTTACAACCACGAGAGCGGATAGCGGAAAAATATATTCATGCGGTACCTGTGGTAGTCCTACTGACAAAGATGGTAAATCTACTCTGGAGCTCTACACTAAGACCGAGCCTGAGGGGATGGAAAACATCGGAGAACTGCAGGAAGGTTCCGTTAATGTGATCGCCAAACTCGACAAAACCGAATTCCCTTTTAAGATTACTGACTTTCTCGTAACTTCGGAGGACGACCTGCTTAAGGTGCCTGCAAAAAAGATGATTGACTTGTATCTCTCAGCCATGAAACGAGCCGGGCTGCCTTCCGAGCAGCGTACCATCAAGGTGACCTACCACGCCCCATCGATATATACTGCTAAAGGCAAGCGGGTGATCTTTGGCTCATTCTTCTACTATGACTTACCCGTGTCCGTGGACCTATATACCTGCAGCGGCCTGGCCGGTCCCTGGCAAGGGGAAGGTTCCTTTGGGACTGAAGAAAGCATTGTGGGGGCAGCCATGCGCCCGCTCTGGGGTACGGTGTTTGGAAAGGATCTTCCCCCTCCAGGGGAAAAACTGATTGAGCAGCAGAACTTCATGATTGACCCGACCACGACGAACTGGGTGCCGATTAATACACAGGCACAGTTTTATGGGAAAATGACTCTTTATCCATACGAGCGGAATTACTATAAGAAATATGGAAAATCGCCACCGCATGGTGAATCCGGTATGCTAGGAACTACACTTTCGGGGGTGATCGAAATCTATCTTGAAAATTATTCTTTTGCCGATTCCGAAGAGCTGGGTGGAACCCCGTTCGAGGTTTTCATTGAAGCGGCAGATTCAGATCCGCGCTGTCCAGGCGGGGAGGCGAAATTTGGAATCGAATAAGCGAATAACATGGACCCTGACAATC
>JBGPQJ010000225.1:0-3481 GCA_041488995.1 Anaerolineae bacterium | reverse complement strand
TATTTTCGCTACTTCACCTGTTATCTTCATGGTTATGAATCCTTGCTTTTTTCGGAATAGTATTTAGCGAGACATTGTTCTTAGGTTATTAGCGTGTTGCCCTATCCAGCACAGACGGTATCAACGCACCCAATTCCTTATGAGACCCTAAAGGTTTTCTCGGCTGACAAGCGACTCGACATGCGAGACCATGAGGGCGTTGAAAAAATATCCATTACTAAGTACAACCAACTTATTCGCAAGTTTTCAGGTTGAAAATGGAACTAAACAGGGGCTTGAGAACTCCGATTTGGTCTAGATTTCTTTCTATTTCTCTGCTTTTCATTCAGTAGAGACAGTTCATCCTGGGCTAAGCAACGGGTACACTTGACGTCTTGAAGCCTACTCCGGTCAGGATTTTGACCATCCGTTTGAGGTTGAGCATGATGGCTGTGAAAAAGGCTTGAACAGCAAAGCGCACTCTACCCAAGTAGCGACAGCGTCCAAAACCATGCACCTGCTTGGCTTCACCAAATTTGCGCTCGATCTTATAACGTTCCTTCAGTCCTTGGTGATATTGCTTGGTATTGAGTAAGTCCAGCCAGACCTGTTTGTTGGAGTCCTTTTTCGTAATGCGAGTCTTCGTCAAGCAGATGGCTGAGTGCAGACCACATTGCTCTAAATAATAATGATTATTCCCGTCATCATAACCTTTGTCTGTGGTATATGTCTCTACGGGCAGCCGCTGTTCCAGATCGCGATCCACTAGGGAACAGAAATGATGCCCATCATAGGCTTCTCCGGAAGTCACTTCCAGACTGGTGATCAGCCCATTTTCAGCATTTAGACTCACATGCGTTTTGTATCCGAAGAAATATTCTATTTGGTGCTCTTCCTTACCCTCAGAGGTCTTGACCTTGCGTTTGTGCTTCACGCCCCAGCGCCCATCGGGGTCGCGTGGCTCTTTGCCTTTCTTCTCTTGCCGTTGTTTATCTTTTTCGGTGTTGACATTGGCAATCGTATGCACGCTGTCCACAACCTGGATCGAACCGAACTGGATCCCACCTTCTATTGCTATCCGTACAATCTCTTCTAATAGCTCTTCAAATACATCCAACTTTCCATTCTGTAACAAGCGCTCACGAAATACCGTCAGGGTTGAATGATCTGGTGCTTGCTGATCCACTGCTAAACCAACAAAGTATTTGGCGGGCAGGTTTTCATTTACATGAACTTCCACCTGACGTTCGGAGAGTTTGTATAAATAGGCGATTAATTCCATCTTGAGCACCAAGGCCGGATCAAAGGGTGGTCGCCCATATACACCTCCACCCTTATACAACTTGACCAAGCGCCTGGTGAACCACTCCCAAGGAATATGCTTCTTTAGTTTACGTAAGAAATGTGCTTCTGGCACTATTTGATCGTATAAATAATCACCAAAAAACGAACTCCGTCCTGTCTCTATAAAATGCTCTTTTTCCATGTCAGGCTCCTTAAACTAGATTGGCCTGATTATATTAAAGTCGGTTTAAAGAGTCAATTAAAAACTTGTTTTTCAACACTCTCATGATATTCGATTTGACTTTTTCGAAGAAACTCAGTACACTATTGGAAAATCTTTTGTGTCGTTGAGGAGGAATCATGGCTGCTCAATTTCAACTCGTCATGCGCTCCGGCCCGAGCGTGGGCAAGGTTTTTCCGTTAGAGGCAACCGAGATCAGCATCGGCCGCGAGATGGGCAATGTCATCGTCATCAGCGACGCCGAGGTGTCCCGCAGACACTCCAAGCTGACCTGGCTGGGCGCAGGCTATTTTATCGAGGATGCCGGCTCGACCAACGGAACGTTTGTCAACAACCAGCGGATCAGCGCGCCGCACGCCTTGAAAGCGGGCGACCTGGTTTCGCTGAGCGAGAACATCACCCTGGCCTTCGAGGCGACCGGCGATCCGAATGCGACCGTGATCTCGTCCTCGTCTCGCGCGGTGAGAACCTTTGTGGCGGCCTCACAACCGACTCCACCACCCCCACCGCCTCCGGCATACGCGCAGGCTCCCATGCCCGCTTATCCCGCTTATCCCGCTCAACCGCCGATCGCGCCGCTACCTGCGCCCTCGCAACCAGCCAAGAAGGGTTCCAAAATCTGGCTGATCTTGGTGGTGCTCCTGGTACTCCTGGTCTGCGCCTGTGTTGCCGCCTTCGCGGCGATTGACTACTTGCAATTGTGGTGCAGACCGCCCTTGAGCTGGATCACGAATATCATCTCCCCCTTGATTGGCGGCGGCATTTGCCCATAACAATATCAAAATAGCTGCCCGCAGGGCCCGCAGGTTGATAAACCCTGCGGGAAGTCTTTTATTTTCCGGCTGCAAGCACAGCCAACAAGACATTCACCCCCTTTAGAGTCCTCTCGGCTTGGTTATATTCTCCAGCGCGCAGGCTGTGGTCAGCATTGACAAGCATTGCTTCGATCAGGCGATTGTCCACGCCGCTTGGATGCCGCAGGAAGTCGGCCACAATGCCGCGTTGACTCATCGTCATATAATCCGGCAGCCAGGCAGTCATGAAATAAGCCGAAGGATCGAGGGCCTGTTGGTAACGGCGGACGGTATCGTAGAACTGCACACTCAAGCGCAAGTCGTCGCGCACGTTTGAGGGCACCGTCTGGCCTCTCAGGAATTCGAGATAGCTCCCCTCCAGCTCAGCAAACGTGATCTGAAAATGCTTCCGTAAGGCTGCATCAATGGCCTGGGAATCGCGTCCATCCGGTGTGGCGTGGATGTCGCGGTAGAAGGCGTCGAACGCCTCCCATCCATAAGTCTCGACCAGATACTCCACCAGCGCAGCGGCTTCCAGGTAGCCGATTTCGTGCTGTTGTGGATAGAAGTCATCGGCCAGCGTGCGCAGCGGGGTATACCAGCCTAATTCGAGCAAGGCCGAGGCGCGTGGGATCAGCGGCTCAGGTTTGAAATGCCCTCCACTCAGGTAGACCGCCAATCCCTCTTGGAAGATGGTGGGGCGCAGGTCGCCGCCTACGAGAGCGTCGAACCAGTGCACGAATTCGTGGTGCAGCACCTGCGCGGTGGCATTGCCGAGATAATCACTATCGAGGTAAGAAACGTAAATCGCATTACCGGTGAATCCGCCGTTGCCCAGGACGCGCGGCATGAAGTAAACCGGAATTTTCTCGTTCAAATTTTTGCCCATTCGAGCGGTGAGGTCGGCAGCCTGCTCGTCCGCCACTTGCGCCAGGGAAGCAATGTCCCGCTCGGCGGCCGTGCCGGTGATGTAATAGAGGGCGCAGCAGTCGCTGGTCAGGACCGCCCAGTGCGCCCCCGGCTCCGGCGGCGGGACCCCACTCTGCGGGCGCAAAGTTACGGTCTCCTGCCAGGTCGGGCCGTCGGGCAGGATGGTGAACATCAGCGTTTCCGGACCAGGCTGGAGGTCGCGCGTGTCCCAGACCCACCACAGGGTCGCCTCCGTCCGCCCGGCAACGCCGTA
>JBGPQJ010000224.1:0-3672 GCA_041488995.1 Anaerolineae bacterium | reverse complement strand
GGCACGCAGCTCAGTTAATTGACCCCGGGCGCGTAACCGAGTGAGGGGCAGATGTGGATCCTCACGGGTTGCGATGACGAGGTGCATCTGGGGCGGCAGATGCTTGAGTAGAAAGGTGAGGGCTTCGTCAACCGGTTTGGAATCGATCACATGGTAGTCCTCAAGGACGAGGACGAAATGGTCCGGGATGGTGGTGATCTCGTTGAGCAGGGTTGTCAGGATCGATTCGATGGATGGCGGCTGAGGGGCTTGTAGAACACCCAACACCCCCTCTCCAATATTCGCCACAATCGTCTGCAAAGCAGCAACGAGGCAAGTCAGAAAGCCTGTGGGGTCGTTATCCCCTTCGTCCAACGACAGCCAAGCGACCGGTTGCTCGCAACTGGCGATCCATGCGCTGACCAGCGTGGTCTTGCCAAATCCGGCGGGAGCGGAGATGAGCGAAAATCTACCTCCTTTTGCCAAACTATCGTTTAACCGCTCGATCAGCCGCGACCGCAAGACAAGGCCAGGCCGGAGCGGTGGGATGTAAAGTTTCGTAGCCAAAATTGGCACGGGCATAGATCAATTATAAGGCATACACACCAAGGTTTATTAAAAGGAACTTATCACGCGGGTTGAAGAATTCCTGCCCAACCTTAGTAGGCGTACCCTGGTCACGGAGGCCGCCTCCTACCTGACCTATGAACGCCACACCTCGAACTGGCACGGCAGAGCCGCACCTTTCACAAATATAATCTGAAATCTCGGAGTATGGCTCCGAGATTTCGTGCTATAATGAATTCATGATCAAACGACCAGATTATCTTGAATTATTACAAACAGCAACCCGCCGCTCCCCCATAACCGCTTTGCTTGGACCGCGCCAAACAGGGAAGACCACCTTGGCGCGCATGTTTGCCGAAGAAAAAACGGCGACTTTCTTTGACCTGGAATCCATTCCAGATCAACGCCGCCTTCAAAATCCAGAACTGGTGCTGGAAAATCTGGAAGGCCTTGTCATCCTGGACGAGATCCAAATGATGCCGGAATTATTTGGCACTTTGAGAGTATTGGTGGACCGTCCCGGGCAAAAAGCGCGTTTCATCATCCTGGGCAGCGCCTCGCCCGAAATCATCCGGAATGCTTCAGAAACGCTTGCGGGACGAATTGAATTTGTGGATCTAAATGGATTCGATCTGGCTGAAGTGGGGAGTTCGAATTGGGAGTCGCTTTGGATAAGGGGAGGTTTTCCACGCTCCTATCTAGCCAAAAACGAAGCAGACAGTCTGACCTGGCGGGAAGGATTTATCCGCACCTTCCTGGAACGAGACATTCCACAACTTGGCATTCAAATTCCTGCTACCACCATGCGGCGGTTCTGGACTATGCTGGCGTATTATCATGCCCAAACCTGGAATGCATCCGAACTCAGCCGTGCAATGGGATTATCGGATAAAACTGTGCGCGGATATCTAGATATCCTTACCGGCGCATTTATGGTGCGACAACTCCAGCCATGGTATGAAAACATGAGCAAACGCCAGGTGCGGTCACCGAAGGTCTATCTGCGCGACAGCGGCCTCCTGCACAGCTTGCTCAACATAGATGATATGAATACCTTATTGGGCCATCCCAAGGTGGGCGCTTCCTGGGAAGGATACGTGATCGAACAAGTTCTGCAAATCATCCGTCCGCCAGAAGCATACTTCTGGGGACTCCATAGTAGTGCGGAGCTGGATTTGCTGTTCTTCTATAAAGGGAAACGTTACGGGATTGAAGTGAAGTTCAGCGAAGCACCTGAGATCACCCGTTCGATGCAAACGGCGCTGCATGATCTGGATCTGTCTCATCTGTGGGTGATCTATCCCGGTGGGGATGCGTACCAGGTTGAAAAGAAGATCTCTGTCCTGCCTTTGCAGAAAATCCCAGATTTGATCCATCAACTTTGATCGGTTCAGATATGAGTTGAGCGGATGGGTATTTCAGTTCCTATTATTACAGAATCGGCGCTAAATGTTAATAACAGCTCTTGCTATTAACATTTAGGTCACGAATTCCAAAAGTGAATAAGCCATAGACCATATAGAACATATGGAATTTGCTTTGCTTGACTCCAGAACATATGTTCTGTATAATGACTCTAAACTTAGATTGCCTATTGTCCAGTTTAGAGAGATAATCACAATGTCACCGCAGCACCTTAAAAGCCGAATAGCACAAGCTTCACTCGTTTCTCCTCACTGGACCCCCAAAACAGTCACAGAAAGGAGAAATGATCATGGCAAAGAAGCGAGGCAACAACGAAGGCACCGTCTACAAGCGGAGTGACGGGCGCTGGTGCGCCCAGGTCAGCCTGAGCGGCAAACGCATCACCAAGTATGCCAAGACCCAGCGCGAGTGTCACGACTGGGTCCGGGAGATCACGAACAAGATCGAGCACGGCATGTCGTTCGATGCCACCCAGCTGACCCTGGAACGTTACATGCAAAGCTGGCTCACCGGAAAGGATCTTTCCATCCGGCAGAACACGGCACGCAACTACCGCCGGTATGCTGAACAAGATATCTTGCCCGTGATCGGAAAAATGCGGCTTCAGAACATCCAACCAGCCCATATCCGACAGATGTACGTGCGGATGCAGGCGGAAGGCAAAGGTTCCCGCACCATCCAGCTGGTCCATTCGACTCTGCATTGCGCACTCAAGCAGGCGGTCAAGGAAAGATTGATCGGGTATAACCCGATGGATGCAGTGGAGCGTCCCAAAGTGGAGACGAAGGAATTTCACATCTTCACCGAAAGCCAGGCGCGCGCTTTTCTGGAAGCGACTAGGGACCACCCCTATGAAGCGCTCTTCTACCTGGCCCTGACCACCGGTCTGCGCAAGGGGGAATTGCTCGGTTTGATGTGGGACGATGTGGATTGGGAAAAAGGAACCCTGCGTATCGAGCGGCAGCTCCAACAGGCATACAGCAGCAGTGCGGTGCTTGTCCCGACCAAGACCAGGTCTGGGCGCCGCCAGATCAAACTAGGCAAGATCGGCCTGGCTATGTTGGAAGCCCACCGCCAAAGGCAGGAAGCCCAGAAGACTCTGGCTGGAGACAGCTGGAAAGAGAATGGCATGATCTTCACGACCAGCATTGGTACCTACGCCAGCCAGAGCAAAGTCTCCAAGGAGTTCAAACAGATACTGAGCGAGAACGACTTGCCGGACATCCGCTTCCACGATCTGCGTCATACATCACTTTCCCTGCTCCTCGATATTGGAACACCAGTCAACACGGTGCAACACAGGGCAGGGCACTCCAAGGCAAGTGTCACGACCGACATTTACGGGCATGTAATGGCTCATTCCCAGGATGCGGCAGCCGAAAATATCGAGCAGATCGTGAAACCGCTCACAATCGTTTCGCAGTAGGGTTGCAGTGGATTTTGGTCAAAAAATGCCATGAAAGAAGTAGCCCCCCATATTTGGTACGGTAGCCTACAACGAAACCACCAAATATGGGGGTGATAGAAAAGTGTAGAAGCTATGGAAGGTTCACCAAGTGGCTCATAATCGCTTGGTCGATGGTTCGACTCCATCCGGGCCCACAGATAAAAGACCTCCTGACTGTTACTTTGGTCAGGAGGTCTTATTTATGACTAGATACCAGTATTGTTGAAAATCCAGATCTCCTCCCCCTGTTCGGT
>JBGPQJ010000223.1:0-3885 GCA_041488995.1 Anaerolineae bacterium | reverse complement strand
GCGCGTCATACTGCAGCGAGAAGGAATCGGTACCCTGGTCGAAGTAGTCCACTTCGATTCGAACATGCGACGTGGGCTTCCCGCCCAGTAGCTGCTGGTCATCGACATTGAATTGGAGATAACTATCGGGGATGGTGTTGCCAATGCCGGCGAGCGCCTGTCCGTTCCCGCTGCGGCGTGCTTCCCTTGCAGGATTTCCTACTGACACAGGCTCAGTGTCCACATCCCCGCCCTTGTCCAGCGTAATCCCCTCAGGTTTATTCGTTGTACCAAGGGTGACTGCAAGCGAAAGCAGTACTACTTGAGCGGAGGTGGGTGTGATGGGGATTGTGGTCACCGTTTCCTTCGCCGGGACCGGCGAAGGGGTTGCAGGCGGCAATGTTGAGGTCGGTGTGGGGGGCGTAGTGCATGCGTTGAAAGCTAAAGCGAACAATAACAGGCTTATTGTCGAGTAAGTGAATTTCATGCCTGGTCTCCCGGTCCAATGAGTCACTTTTAAATTTGGCGATATCTTATTGTAAACTGAATTGTCTCCCATTACTCCTAATTTCCCAAAATCCTTGGAACAGGCAATTGGCTTTCACAGGCGAGCATCTCCTATCAAAGGTTCAGGCGCGGAGAGTGGGACTATAATTATGGCAAGCGAATCGCTAAATCCTATTAAATTGGAAGGGATTATGTCTAAGATTGACTCTCTCGTTCAAGATTTTCTAGCCCAGAAGAAAATCGCCGTCGTCGGTGTATCGGACAAACGCGAAACCGGTTGCAACCTGGCTTATACCAAATTCAAGGAGTCTGGTTACCAGGTGTATGCCGTCAACCCGCGCATCACCATGTTCAATGGCGCCACTTGCTACCCTGATCTGAAGTCCATCCCAGAGAAACCGGATGCGGTCTTCATCTTGACCAATCCCAATGTGACGGATCAAATCGTCCAGCAGTGTGTGGATCTGGGCATCAAGCATGTCTGGATGCACTGTATGATGGGTACCAAACCTGGTCTTGTCGCGAGCATGACCAGTGTCTCGCAGGATGCGGTGAAGAAGTGTCGGGAAAACGGCATCAGCGTTATTCCTGGAACATGCCCGAATCAATTCCTGAAGCCTGATTTTGGCCACAAGATGATGCGCGGGTTATGGGGCATGTTTGGTTTTTTGAAAGTTGACTGAACAGATAAGAAGAGGCTTGTGTGATTCAGTTTGATCGTCTAATTAAAGGGAGGCGCCATGCCGAAAAACCTCGATCCTGAACAGGAACGGTTGATCCGTTTGCGGGAACGGCAGCTATCCACCCGTGACCCGGGCATCAAGAAGAAAAAGTTCAGCAACATGATGACCGAACGCGAACGCAATACGAAAAACACCCTATCGATTGGGCGTGTGTGGAGAGTTATCCCGCATGTCTGGCGGGGGGCATTTTATGGGCTGCTGCTCGGATTGATCACCATGGCTGTCCTGCCCTCCATGTGGATATCCGATCTGGCCTGGCCTGCGGCCATCATCGCAACAGCCGTGTTGATTATCATGGGGATTCTAATTGGGAATGCACTCGATGTCCGCGACAATTTAAAAGACCTGTCGAACTAAAAATAGACTCTTCTGACAGATGACCGGGAGGGTCATTTCGGAAAGCATTATTTTGTGGTAAAGTCCTAACTGGCATCAAAATGTTTTTAGTTATTGGGAAGAGCTGGCTTTTATCGGAAGGAAGACGGGTAATCGAAAGGATTAATTTTGGATACAGTCATTTTCTTCACCGATGGCGTGATCACGGTCCGTCCTTTTCAACCGGAGGACGCGCCCGAAGTCCATGCTGCTGTCAGCGAATCTCAGGATGATGCGCCTCAATGGCTGTCTGATTTAAAAGGGCTATCCCTGTCCGACGTGCAGGATTATATTGCCTCCCAGCCACAGACATGGAATGAAGACAAGGCTTACAATTTTACGGTCCTTGAATCCAGCTCAAACAGGATAATGGGCGGCTGCGGATTGACCCAGATCAACCGCCGCCATCGCTATTGCAATCTGTATTTCTGGATCCGCACAAGCGCCACCAGGCGAGGATATGCCACGCGTGCGGTGGTCATGATGGCGCGTTTCGCTTTTGAATCGATGGGAATGCAGCGCATGGAGATCGTGATCGAGCCGGAGAACCTTGCCAGCCTGCGCGTCGCTGAAAAAGCCGGCGCCATCAGCGAAGGGTACCTGCGCAACCGTTTGTACAATCGCGGTGAACCGCGGGATGCCGTGATATTCTCACTGGTCCCAAAGGACTTGCCGGAATAATGCCCATCAATATCGAGGTCAAAGCCCGTGTACGCGATTTCACTGCGTTGAAAACCCGGGCGGAATCGCTGAGTGATACGCCAGTGCAGGTTATACCGCAGGAGGATACTTTTTTTGTCATCCCCAAAGGCCGGCTCAAACTGCGTGTCCTGGCGCCGGACCACGCTCAACTGGTCTGGTATGCCCGAAGCGATGATACCGGGCCCAAGCGTTCGGACTACCAAATTTTCGAGACCCGCGACCCCGAGCGTTTAAGAACCATCCTGGCACTTGCCCTGGGTGTGCGCGGAGTGGTGAAGAAAATCCGCTACCTGTATCTGGTCGGCCAGACACGCATCCATCTGGATGATGTGGAGGGATTGGGTCATTTCATGGAGTTGGAAGTGGTGATGCGCCCAGGTCAATCAGATGCCGAGGGGCAGGCAATCGCGGAAGACCTTATGAAAAAACTTGACATCGCGTCGAGCGATTTGCTGGATGGCGCTTACATGGATATGATAGAAAAGAATAACGGGAAGTAAATTCGGAAAATGGCTAATTATAACGATCAAAAATCTGATCAGATTTTCAGCCGTGAGCCGCTTAAAAAGAGAGCCGCTCCCATCTGGCGTGATTTGCGCCTGCTCGTCGCGGTTCAGCTTTACATACTTGGACGGATCTCATCCGATCGTGCCTCCAAACTGGCGGATGTCCCTCACGTGGAATTTTTATTAAGTCTTGGTTTTTATAAAGTTTTTCCTTTGCTGGCCGAATTAACAGAGTTGGAACGTGCCGCCTTTCAGGCGAAGAATAAGCCAAAGGAACCCCCTCTCCCGCCTGCGCAGATTTCGAAAGAAAATGAACAGGAAAAGTCGAAAGAAACTGTCTCGGTCTCTGCTCAGGAAAGTCCCAGGAAAAAGTCTAGGGAAAACCCATCACAACAGACGACACAGGAAAAGATATGAGTAATGGCGTTTGCAGTGTTTCTCCTGTCATTTACCTGTATCGGATCGGGATACTGGATTGGCTTCCAAAAGTGTTCGATGAAGTTTTCATGCCCTCGATTGTCCTGGACGACCTTCTCGAAGGCCGGTTCATCGGGTACGATGTGCCCAGCCCATTTGACCTGCCCTGGATGCAATATAAAGACCCTCAATTGACCGTTCCATCGGCCTGGCTGTCACTCGATCTGAGTTCGGGTGAAGTGGCTGCGATGTCATTGGCGTTTGAAACACCGCATTGCGTGGTCCTGATGGATGACCCGGTTGCCCGGCGCGCAGCGAAGAATGTTGGTATTACCATCTGCGGTACTTTGAAATTCCTGCTGGAAGCCAAATCACGCGGACTCGCCAGGGATGTCGCGCCTTACGTTGATCGCCTGGGAAACGCAGGCATCTGGTTGTCGGATGATATCCGTGCGCGCATCCTGACCCTGGCCGGCGAAGAATAAATCCTTTTCATCGGAGTGAACCATGCCTGCTATCAAGAAAATCAATCATGTCGCCATCGTCGTGGAAGATATGGATGACGCGCTTTCATTTTGGCGCGATGCGCTGGGAATAGAACTGAGCAAATTGAGTGATGTGCCCGCGGAGAAGTCGCAGGTTGCTTTCATGCCTGT
>JBGPQJ010000222.1:0-3911 GCA_041488995.1 Anaerolineae bacterium | reverse complement strand
GCAGCGGTCGGCGGTCATCATTTTGTTGGTGTAAATGGCTCGCCCGCGCGCACCGCGCGGCACACCGTTCTTGTCCATTTGCGCTTCATGGAACTCGGTCACCACCCACCAGGGACAAACCACGGTAATACTTACACCGTGCTGGTTAAGTTCCATGCGCAGGGCATCGTAAAAACCATGCATGGCGTATTTGCTGGAGATGTACGGCGTATTGAAAGGAATCGCCGCCTTGCCGCCGATACTGGAGATGGCCACAATGCGTCCCTTGGCCTGCTCCAGGTAGGGCAGGGCATAATAGGTGCAGTAAACTGCGCCATAAAAGTTCACGTCCATCGTGTGCCTGAACAGGTGCAAGTCGGGGAATTCATCGAACAAGGCGCTCGCTGCCAGCCCGGCGTTGTTGACCAGCATATCCAGCCTGCCAAATGCAGCGACCGTTTTCTCCACCATATTTTTACACTGGCTTTCATGGCTCACATCGGTAGGAACGACGAGCACTTCACCCCCGCGCTGGCGGCACTCCGCCGCCACCTGCTTCAAACGCTCGGCTCGTCGCGCGGCAATCGCCACCTTCGCCCCCTGGCTTGCCAGTTGCAATGCCAGCGCTTTGCCAATCCCCGCCGATGCCCCAGTGACGATGACTACCTGTCCACGAAAAGCATCCGATTTCATGGGACCTCCCCGCCTTACGGTTTCCTAAATTCGATACAGTACAGCCAGCCCTTCCACACGTCGTAAACGCGCACATCCTGCATTTCGGGTGGCAGTAAATCCACCGGAGGCACGATGGGATCCCTCTTTCCGCCAAAGGAGTTCTTGAAGCCGGGGATGAACTTTTCATACCCCTGGGCTCCTTTTTCACTCTCATCGGCGATGAGGATGCGTGTTCCGGGTTTGGCGACGCGGATCATTTCATCGACGGCTGCTTTTTTATTGTTGAAAAAGTTGATGCCGCCCACGTGGAATACACCCTCGAATGAATCATCCCGGAACGGCAACTGCTCGCCGTTTCCGAGGAATAGATCCACACCCCAGCTTTTCTTGCGGACATAACTCTGGCAGCGCTGCAGCTGCCCGAGCGAAATATCGAGCCCGAAGACTTCGCCCACGTCCGGGCGCTGGATGAGGTACGGCAGGTTGACGCCGGGACCGATGGAGACTTCCAATACACGCCCTCCCTGCGGGTCGAGCCGGTCCGTGATTTCGCGGCGACCCGTTTCCTCGTTCATGCCGATATAGGCAAAGGCGATCCTGGAAAAAGCGCGGTAAAGCCATGAATACAGGTCATACATCATCGCGAAACGACGGTTCAACCCCTTCAGCTCATCAGTTTTTATGAAATGAGGTATCCCATCGACAATGGCATAATTGACAGAACAGCGCGGGCAGGTCAGGCTACCCGTCTGGATGGGGTCGCTTTCGATTCCGGAGAAAGTGAACCGCTCGTGGCAGATCGGGCACGCGAGCACTTCAAGTGTGGCACGTTTCATCAAAACCTCCGGGCAGGTAAGCTCATGATGAACTATTATTCAATCAGGATATGTTCCACACCTTGCAGGAACAATTCAATGATATGGGGATCGTCCACGCGATAATAGACTTCCTTGCCTTCTTTTCGGGCGCTGACCAGACGGAGCTGGCGCAGCCCGCGCATGTGATGGGACACCGCAGATTCGCTGATGCCGACCACCGCCGCCAGGGCGGAGACGTTCATTTCACCTTTCACAAGCACGGACATGATGCGCACCCGGCTGGTGTCGCTGAAGGCGCGGAAGAGTTCCGCGACGTGGGCGGCGCTGTGCTCATCAAGGACAGGTTTGTTTTTATGGGGCATATTCTCTCGATATATGAACATATATTCAGATGTTTGTTTTATTTTACTCCATTTATTTTGGGAATGCAACAGTTCATAAAGACTTCATCGGATTCCCTTCAAGGGAGGGAAGGGGGTAAAATTAAAAAGGACCGCCATGCAGCGGTCTTTTCGTGTGCTCCCACGGAGAAGTACACCCTATCTGGATTTTTCCACGAAATATCTTGAAATGTGTTTTATCTTAATCCGCCCGGAGTTTTTCCATTTTCATTCAGCTTGTGGGAATAATATTAAACTTGGTGTCGTTTAGAATTGATCAGTCAACTTCTCATGGATTGATGGACTCTAACGGTGGGCATCAGGGGCGCGCGGTGGGGATACCGCTCACGCTCAGAAACGGAAAACTGTTCGGGTCGCCGCCGCTGATTGGTCTAGCGGAGCGCGTCGCCTGCATGCCGGGTTGAGCCGCCTTATGCCTATTACAACGCGCTTGTTTATACTCTCCGGTCATAACACGCTCGATAAACTAAAATAATTTTTCCCCCTAATTTTTCAGGTGCTACTCCACTTGATATAGACGCCAATACCTTGAGTTCTGCGTTTTTAGCCGGATATCCCTCAAGAGTATACACAAGGTTTGCTTCATTTGCGCCGCTAAGTTGGATAGCGATGAAGTCTTGTTCAAACTGACGAATGGTCTTTATCCTGCTGGCCTGGAACGCAGGCCAATCTTTGGGCTTAGAGTTGGCAAATCTAACTGGTAGCTGAATCTGTGTTTTGTATAGAGCGGCTTTGGCTTCACGCCCAAGCGTTATAGCCTCCAGAGGACCTTGAAAAACGACGGGGTGTTCATCTTCAAAGAGCAAGCCACCTTGACCATTGTAATTAAGCGGTCCAACTCATGATTGGGCGCACTTTGCAAGACGACATGACTGTTTTACGAAAACACATCACGCTTTTGGCGTCGAAGTGGGGCGGCATAGTTTGAATCTGTCCATATTCATTCAACTAGCACCAGTGATTACATATGAAAAAGCAACTACAAGTTGTCATAGACATAGAAAATGTAATCTTGAGACATTGTCTTGACTCCCAGATCGTTTAGTAATCTGAGAAGTTGTGCGCGATGATCTGTGCCGTGATTAGCCACATGGAGAAGCACTTGCCACAGTATAAGATCTTTGTCTTCTCCATTTGCGAATGGTTTT
Organism: Anaerolineae bacterium; assembly: GCA_041488995.1. Classification (GTDB taxonomy): domain Bacteria; phylum Chloroflexota; class Anaerolineae; order Anaerolineales; family Villigracilaceae; genus JBGPQJ01. The sequence goes on along the minus strand of JBGPQJ010000222.1, from coordinate 890 downwards.
TCGAATAACATATTGTCCCGCAATTTTGTAAGATAATCGCGCATATTCTGCTCAACGTTGTCCCAGTGTGCACGAATAATTTTCCGATTGTCAAAGTTAGCGGGATTAAGCGGTTCCGGGATTTCGACGCCTCGCAATCCGCTAAACCATGTGTCATCAACGCTCATGAGATGAACGATTTGATCTCGAACAGACCCATGAGAGTAGTCCACATCTTGCGTGAACTGTTCATGGGATAGTGGAGTGACATAACTATCCCATATCTTGCGGTTTTCAGTGAAGTGATAATCGTAGAAATGGCGAAAGGCATTTGCATTCATGTTGTAACTTACTCCTCTGTAAGCGTCCAACGACCGGAGCTGAGCCGCCTTGCGGCTGCAGCAGTGTCACCAAACTTGACTTGCAGTGCCGCAAAGGCAAGAGCAGCCCCAAAAGGATTCTCGACAGCAAGGTCGGCTCCAGCGACTTGTTAGACCGCTTCGGACTTCAGGTACAGGACATATGTATCTGATCGTTGCATATCATAGGGACTCAAGAAATTGTGCTGCCGCCTGACGCGCCGCTGACGGCTGTGACCGGTAGATGTCATGCCGGGCCTCTGGGATGCTCACCAACGTGCCCTGTGGCAAGAGTGCCATCGCGTGGCCAGCCAGTTCGTCTTTCACGAGCCCCCCCAGCGCAGGGTTTGCCTGCAACAATAGTGTCGGGCAGGCAACTTGCTCCAGAACAGCGTCCATGTTGTAGCCTTCCGCTAATCGTCCATCCCACCCAAACGTGTACACTTCCGGATCAAGTTGGATTAGCATCTCGGCCCCCAGTTGGATCTCGGCATCATCTTCCACTTCTCCCCGCCGCACTGGTTCATCGTGCCCTGGCAACGTGACAGACTC
>JBGPQJ010000221.1:0-3980 GCA_041488995.1 Anaerolineae bacterium | reverse complement strand
GATTCACCGTAGCCGCCCGTCAAAGGAGAGCGCGCTGAGACTACGTAGCGCGTCGCTGTCGCCACGGGCGAGCCGGTCAGCAGCCCATTGGCAAGGATCAGCATATTCTCCGGTGCGAACGGCTCAGTGTGCACCGGCATTTCACGCAGCAGGAAATATCCCGCCAGCGCCTTGCCGCCCGGGTACAGGCGATAGAAATCTTCCGAGAGTTCTTCAACCGCAAGCGCGCCCGTGGTTAAGTTGACTCGTAGAATTTTGGCATTGCTTCCGTATGGCATATCACACCTCTCAAATGTTTAATGACAACAGGCTGGCAGCCACAGCATAGCATCTCAATCACAATCTCGATGAGCGCCCGCAACGGCAGGTAAGAACTCATTATGAGAATTAATAGCATGGAATTATTATAGCCGAATGAGAGATCAAAAATCAGCATGACACAGGATATCCAATGTGTTTTGGAAACCGCCAGTAATCCATACCCACTGATAATGGTTTGCCTTCAGGACATTTTAAAGACGCATCTACTTTGGCTTTTTTCATATAATTGAAGCATCTTTATTCAATCTTGAATAAACCCCAAATTCTTAACGATTCAGGAAAAAGCATGAAAAAATCTGGAACCTGCCCATCGTTGACCTGCTCCCCTTTTCCGAAGTGATGGAGATGCGCCCTGTCCTGCTCGTTACCTCTGCACCAGCGTGGAACGCAGTCAAGGAAAAAATCCATTTGACCATTGCACAACAGGTCGAAGTCAAGGAAGCGAATACCGAACCATGGGATTCGCTTCTGATTGCCGACCACCAATTGCCGCCCGGCGTCGTTTATGCCGTCGGCGGCGGGCTGGTGCAGATGCAGCCAAATATCTTGCCCTCAAACTCAGCCTGCCGCTGATTGTCCTGCCGACTGCGCTCTCGGTGGACGCATTCATCACCGCCGCTTCAGGCATCCGCCGCGAAGGCAGTGTCTACTATATCGAGACCAAGCCGCCCGAAAACCTGGCCCTCGACCTGGAGGTCATCGCTGCCGCGCCGGAGACCATCCGCGCCGCGGGGATCACCGATGTGATGTCCATCGCCACCGGTTCATGGGACTGGAAGTTCGCCCATGAGCGCGGTATAAACCCGCCGGGTATGGAATTCATCCCCTGGGCGTATGACAACGCTCAATCGATTCTTGCCGGTGTGCTCGACTGCGCCGAAGCCGCCGGGCGCGGCGACCGGGACGGCTTGAAAACCCTCTACGACTGTCTGGCGATGGAAGTGCAGTTGTGCTACCTGGTCGGACACGCGCGCCCCGAGGAAGGCACGGAACATTATTTCGCCTACTGCGTGGAAAACGTGATGGGACACGGCTGCCGCACGGCGATCTGGTCGGGCCCGGGATCATGATCGCCGCCGGTCTGCAAAAGCAGGATACGGGTCGTCTGGAGCGGGCATTGAAAGCCTGTCTCATCCCGCTGGACAAGATCCCCAAAGCCGTCATCCAACAAACGTTGAAAGAACTCCCCGCTTACTGCCACAAGCACGAGCTGGCATATGGAATTGCGCACGAGCTGACAACTTAATCCCGCATCCATTAGGGGTGGAAAATATCATGGTGCGCATATGGTCACTCCGATCCTTTCGAATACCCGGAGTCTCAGCTATAATCTACAGCACTTGCCCGCACCAGTTGTTTAGCATGGGTCTCCAACCGAAGTAAAAAATTGGGGGTAGCAATTTGTCCTTGAAATTGCTATAATATAGTATAAAAATAGTCCGATTTATTCTTCTTCCTGGAGGGGAGTGTGAATAAAACTCTCAAAACCATCATTCTGGTTTTCCTGGTTCTGACGATACCCTTCGCCCCGAATTTTCTGGCATTTGCCCAGGAGAGCTGGGACATCCGCATCAACCTGATCTCACCACTCGAAAAACCCGACGGCATGTTGTTGAAGGTGTATTTCACCTTATCCGAAGGGCATTCCGGCGCGCCGGTGATGAATGCTGAATTCACCAGCGGCCAGTTCGCCCTGCTGAACACCGACTATGTCGCCAATGCCACGATCAAGAAACCGGATATCCCCATCTATGTAGCGCTTGTGATGGATTCCAGCGGAAGCATGGGAGGCTCTGCCGATACATTAAAGAATGCGGCGCAACTTTCCCTCAACAATATCCCTGATGATTCCCTGTTCTCAGTGATCCAGTTTGACGAAAATATCAAGCTGCTCCAGGACTTTACCAAGAACGTCTCGGCCATCAGTTTTGCCATTGACCAGTACGCAGTCTCCAGAAAGGGGACCTGCCTCTATGATGCCGCATATACCGCCGTGGAATCAATGTCCAAACTTCCCGCCGGCCGCCGGGCGGTGATCCTCTTTACAGACGGCAAGGACGAGACAGCCAATGGGACTGTCTGCAGCAAGCACAAATATCAGGAACTGGTTGACCTGGCCATGAAGTCGCAGGTACCGCTCAATACGATTGGCCTTTCCACCAAGGAGGCCAATATCAACGCGGTGGAGTTGCAGGCCATGGCCGCCAGCACGGGAGGATTTTCAGCAATTGCATCCCAGGACGACCTGCCTTCGGCTTTTACCAGGATCATGGATGCGTTGAAAGCACAGTGGATGGCGGAAGCCGTCGTTTACCCCAAAAAGGGATCGAACAGCGCGGTGCTTACAGTCACATTAAAGGAAGGCCAGACGCTCAACACGGCGTTTACGGTCGAATCAAACACGGACTACCCCGGCCCGCCCAGCCCGGTGACCGTCAGTCTGGACGGTTTGCTGCTCAACGCGGCCAAACAGGCGTATGAAGTCCAGCTCGGCATGACATCACCGCAACTGGCAGAGTATGTAAAAATCGAGGTCTGGGACACGCAGGGAGGGGCTAAGGTCGGCGAGTATGTGTTCAAGGATCCGGTGGAAAACAACAGCTTTTTTATCCCCACCGAACCCCTGACGATCGGGAGTGCATACGAACTGCGGATATCGGCCATAAACAAGGCGGACAAAACTCCTTTTGCAATTGTCCGCAATGATCAGGGTGAGCCGTCCACCCAGCTGGTGCATGAATTTAAGTTTGACCCATCCTCAGCCTATCCCAGCCTGGCGGTGGCATCCATCGTCGAGCAAAGCGGCGACCTGGTCATGAATGTGGCCGTCACTAACCCGGACCTGATCGGCGGTTTTGATGGCTGGCTGGTGGACGAAGGGACCAATACCCAGGTGCCCAACTCGAATTTTACCAATCCTGCCCTGACCGCTACGAGCGGCACCATCACCATCCCGATGAAAGCCAACCGCATCTCGGACGGAAAATATTCCGTGGTGGTGCGCGTGCTGGCCAAGAACAACAACGTTTACTCCACAGTTACTTATCCAGGCGTCACCTATAAGGCGCCTTCCATCTTTTCGCGGCTCGGCGTAGCCCTGATTGCCGCGCCTATCTTCCTGGTGGGCATCCTGGTGATCATCGTGGGTGTGGTAGCTTTCCTGATGTTCTCCTCCTCACGACAAAAGTCCCTGACCGGCACACCGGCACTGCAAGGGCGATTGGGAGGAGGCCTGGGCGGCGCCCGTAAATCAGGCGGTCCGGTCATCCCGGTGGCGGATAACGAACCCATCCCGTTGAGACACCCGACGCCGGCTTCACCGCCGCCGGTCGCCACGTCTCCCGTATCCCGACCGTCTCAGCCCATGGCTGCGCCGGCCTCCCGGCCTCCAGCGGATGCAACCATGACCGGCGGGAGTGTCAGCAGCAGCGGCGACGCCACCATGATTTCATCGACACCGGTATCGATATCCCGTCCTTTCATAACAGTGATTCGCGCCCCGGCAGGTCTGGCACCTGCGGGACGCATCATCGTCGACCAGCTCCCCTTCATCATGGGCCGCTCTGAAGGGAACCTGAACATCCAGGAACCGAATATTTCCCGCCGGCATGCACAAATCACCTATGATGATGCCAGGCAAGCCTATTACCTCACCGATC
>JBGPQJ010000220.1:0-3985 GCA_041488995.1 Anaerolineae bacterium | reverse complement strand
GGTGCCAGCCAGTTGGCATGCATTGTGGTAACCATATCATGTTCTCTTCATTTTGAGGAGGGTTTTTGACTATTTTTTCACAGGCTCTGAGCGTAGCGAAGCATCTCCCTGACAATGAAGAGGCCCTTCGCTTGCCCCTTCGCTGCGCTCCCTGGCCTGGCCGCCAGGGCAGGCAAGGCTTCGGCTCAGGGTAAACTCCGCGCAGGGTCTCCCGCCCTGCGGGCGGGGATTCTTCGCCCCTTCGGGGCTCAGAGCCTGTGAAAAAATAGTCAAAAACCCTCCTCAAAATGAAGAGAACATGATATGGTTACCACAATGCATGCCAACTGGCTGGCACCATCTTTGAGGAGGACCTGAATGATGAACGAGACCCTGTTCCCCATGCCCCCGGCAGAAGAGCCCGGCAACGCTCTTCCCGCTCCCGGTATCCCGCGCCTGGAAAAGGCCAACCGCCAACAAGTGGTGATGCGGCTGGCCGCCTTGGACGACTTGCTGCCCGAAGACCATCGCGCTCGGCTGGTATGGGCCGTCGTTCAGGAGTATGACCTCAGCCGCTTTTATCAACGGATCCAAGCCGTGGAAGGGGAAGCTGGTCGTCCTGCGATCGATCCCCGATTGCTGATTGCCGTGTGGCTGTATGCCACTCTGGAAGGGGTGGTGAGCGCTCGGGAACTGGCCCGTCTGTGCCAGGAACACCTGGCCTTTCAATGGCTGTTGGGTGGGGTTACGGTCAACTACCACACGCTGGCGGATTTTCGAGTGAACTTTGAGCAGGAACTGGATGAGCTCTTGACCAAGAGTGTGGCGGCCTTGATGCACGAAGGGATCGTGAGCCTGGAAAGAACTGCTCAGGATGGGATGCGCATCCGCGCCAGTGCCGGAGCCAGCTCCTTTCGCCGCCAGCCGACTTTGGCAGAATGCCTGCGCAAGGCCCAGGCTGCGGTCGAGCAGCAGAAAGCGGCGGGTGAGTCTCCCGAGAGCGACGAACGCACGCCCAGGCAGAAAGCGGCGCAGCAACGGCATGCCCAGGAAAGGCTGGAGCGGGTGCAGAAAGCCTTGCAAGAAGTCGAAAAGGTGGCGGCCAAGAAAGTCAAAAACCGGGAGTCGCGGCGCAAGAACCGGCCTGCGCGGGCATCGACCACCGACCCCGAAGCGCGGGTGATGAAAATGGCGGATGGCGGGTTTCGACCGGCTTTCAACGGGCAGTTGACGGTTGCCATGCAGAGCCGCATCATCGTGGGGGTGGAGGTCAGTAACGAAGCCGATCAAAGGCTGCTGGAGCCGATGATCGAGCAAATCGAAGAGCGCTATGAGCAGGTCATGGAAGAGCATTATGTGGATGGCGGCTTTCGCAGCAATGCGGGGACAGAGCATTTGGAGGCGAAAGGAATCCAAGTCTACAGCCCGATCCCAGTCTCTTACAATGCCAAGAGCACCAGGAAGCCGGAAGAGATCTTGCCGAGTGACGGTCCCGGGGTGAGAGCCTGGAAGGAACGCATGGCGATGAAAGAAGCCAAGGAAAAGTACAAGCAGCGGGCGGCAACCGTAGAATGGGCGAATGCCCGGGCGCGCCAGCGCGGTTTGTACCAGATGCTGGTGCGTGGGATCAAGAAAGCGAGAGCAGTTCTGCTTTGGTATGCTTTGGCGCATAACCTGATGCAAGCATTGACCTTGCGGGCGAATATGCAGCAACAAGCGGCTTAAAGCCAAGCTAAAGTCTGAAAACCACCATCCAGATGAACGGATAAGAGGCTGATCTCGCTGAATGGACTTTGATCGCACTCGTGTTCTTACCATTTGAGGTTGCAGTTCATAATTTATTCACAAGCTTTCAGAATGACATTTTCAAACAATAACCTCCCGCCCACAAAATGGGACGGGAGGGGTTCCCGCGGTACCACCCAGATTAGTCGCTCGCGCGGCTCGCTTATAGTCGGCTAGTTTTCTAGTCCGGTAATCCAACCATCTGACTACGTGACTAGTGACTAAACGACTTCCCTCGTAACGCTGGGACTGCGGCTCGAACTACAAAACGTGGCACATGACACCGGAACACATGACACGCTCTTCACCTGAGCGGCTCGGGAGGGAACTTCGGCCAGTTGCTGCTGAGCGCGGGTCTCAGTCTAAGCCCGGCGCATCCCTGTCAGCTTTCGCTGGCGTACTTTCCTCCGTCAAAGCCATTGGAAAAGGTCAGTTGTTGGCCTTATTATCTGCAAAAACAGGTGTGTGTCAAGGGGCGCGCGTGTCATAAGAATTCGCTCAATGGATACCGATATAGCAAACGGGAAACGAATTTCGTCTCCTGGAATCCACCTACTCTGAAAAGGTTCCTATGGCGTAGGAGTAAACGTTGGTACAAGTTCTACAGGGCCAGACCAGGGAAGATAGGAGGCGAATGTCCCCAGGTCAACCCCGCCGATGACCGGCCGGCGGCTCAAGTAATAGAGATTATAAACACTCTGGTTCCAGAGCGTCCCCAGCCCAACAGCGGACGTATATCCGTAATCCTGTACCTTCTGGCTGACCACCGTATCCATCTCGCCAAAGGGATAGGCAAAGCTCATCACTGGAACGCCCAATGCCTCCTGAAGGTCAATTCGAGACTGGGCGATTTCAACATCCAGGCTATCATGTGCATAGCGCAAGTCAGCATGGGTCATGCTGTGACTGCCCACTTCCCAGCCGGCTGCCACCATTTCTTTGATCTGGTCAATGCCCATGTAGCCGTCTGCATATAAAAAGTTGACAACGATATACACCACACCGCTAAAACCATATTTCTGCATGAGTGGATAGGCATTGGTGAAAACATCCAGGTCGCCGTCGTCGAAGGTAATCACGACAGGACGATTGGGCAGCCGCGCGCTGTGCAAAATCGCCTCGACCAGTTGAGAGATCGAGATCGAAGTATAGCCCCAGTCGCTCAAGGCTTTCATTTGCATCTCGAATTCTTCGCGCGCAACGTAATAGGTTGAGGCAGCTGGTGAGCTGGGCAGCCCGATGTGATGGTAGAGCAGGATCGGACAGACAACCTTGCCAGGCCCTTGCAACACCCAGGTTGGGGTCGGCATGGGGGTGGGCGTAAGTGTCAGCGTGACCGTGGGGGTGCGTGTTGGGGTGCTTGTCAGCGTAGGGAGGGGAGTCTGCGTCTCAGTTTCAGTGGGAAGAGCTGTGGCAGAAGGCAAGTCGGGGATCGCTTGTCCATGCGCAGCACCTACTCGGTTGCAGCCTATTAGAAACACGGATACCAATAAAAGGGTTATCAGCGCGAAGCGGCGAAATGGCATCAGTTTTCCAGAGGGATTAAGAGCGATTCAATTCCCAGATGATGCGCAGACCGTCCAGCGTCAGCCAGGGGGCAAGGATCTGGATGACCGGCGTCTCTTTCGCTATTATTTCGGCCATCCCGCCAGTGGCAATGACTTTCATCTCCGGGCCGAGTTCTTTGCGGAAGCGTTCGACCATGCCTTCGGTCATCGCCACGTAACCATAGATCAGCCCGGACTGCATGGCGTGGGGTGTGTTACGCCCGATGACGGACGGCGGCTTTTGCAGGTCAATGCGCTGGAGTTTGGCGGCATGGGCGAAGAGCGCCTCGGCCGCCAGGTTGATACCGGCCGTGATGGCCCCGCCCAGGTAATCCCCTTCTTTGGTGAGGGCGTTGAAGGTAGTTGCCGTGCCAAAATCCACAATGCAGGCCGGGCCGCCGTAGAGATTGTAGACAGCCACCGCGTCGGCCACGCGGTCCGCGCCGACAGCGCGCGGGTCTTCGTAGCGGATGCGGATGCCGGTCTTCACGCCCGTATCCACCACCAGCGGTTCCTGTTTGAGGTACTCGCGGCAGGCCTGTGCAACACGCCCGGTCAGCGGCGGGACGACCGAGGCCAGGCAGATGCCGGTCAGGTCAGTATAAGAACGCCCGATGTGTTCGAGCAGGCCGAGGAACTGAAGCCCGTATTCATCCGGCATGCGCTGATGGTCG
>JBGPQJ010000219.1:0-3994 GCA_041488995.1 Anaerolineae bacterium | reverse complement strand
GGCATGGATGGTGTATTTGCTGGCGCGGCTCGAAGATAAGGCCACCAATGAAAACCCAAGAAGCAAGGATTCCTTCGTCGATATGCTGTCCGCCCTGCAGGATGCCATTCGCAACCGCCTGCGCACCGGCGGCTGGAATTGAGCGCTGGACGCTGCCCCGAGCATCATGGCGTATCTGGATGGGTTGCGGCGCAGTTCGCAGCGGAGAAGGAGTTGCGCTTGCGGACGTTGATGCAGTCCGTGATGGATAGGGCATATAAAGGAGAAAATGCTAAATAAACCAGTGAACGCCGCAGACAAAAAACCAATATTAAAAACCAATAACACCGGGAATAAATCAACGTCCCCATGCCTTCTGGGTGCGCTGGCGGGTGACATCATTGGCTCAGTATACGAATACAGCGCCCAAAAGAGCACCGACTTCCTATTATTTTGTGAAGACAGTGAACTCACTGATGATAGTATCCTCACACTTGCAGTAGCTGACGCGATTCTCAATAATCGCAGTTATCTTGAATGCATCCGAAAGTACGCGCTGGAGTATCCCAACAGCGGCTATGGCGGCATGTTCCGTCAATGGATGCATGCTGCAAATCCTCAGCCTTATAATAGTTTTGGCAATGGCTCGGCGATGCGTGTCAGCCCGGTAGGGTGGGCATTCGATACCATCGAAGATGTCTTGCGGGAAGCAGAACAAAGTGCGGCTGTAACTCACAATCACCCTGAGGGAATCAAGGGCGCCCAGGCTATTGCATTATCAATTTTTCTTGCTCGTAAAGGGGAAAGCAAGGAAAAGATCAAGCAAGAGGTTGTTTCACGATTTGGGTATAACCTGGATGAAACGATTGATGAGCTCCGCCCAATTTACGAATTCAACGAAACCTGTCAGGAAACCGTCCCTCAGGCAATCATCGCCTTTTTAGAGTCTGAAGATTTTGAGGACGCCATCCGCAAGGCTATATCTTTGGGTGGCGATGCTGACACATTGGCAGCCATTACTGGCTCCATTGCTGAGGCTTATTACGGTGGTATACCTGAAGAAATTGCGATTGAAGTAAAACAACGAACTCCGCAGGAATTGTGGGATGTTGTCGAGCAGTTTAGTGAAAAGTTTGCTGCCCATGTTGGATAGGGCGTTTTAAGGGAAAGTTGTGAAAGGAGGAAATATGGCAAAAGGAAATCAAGGTGAAAGTTGTTCAGATGCAGTTCGGTCAGTGCTGAGACTTGGCGAAGTTGTCACTTTTTCAGAGTTGTTCAAACGGGTAAAGCAGAAAGGCTCTTGGAAAAACGAATCCATCTGGCAAGATTTAATGGCGAACATCGTTAATCTTCCACCTGCGCGATATCATTGGAAATCAAGCAAGCCCTTCCTGTTCATTCATGGTGATGGAAGATATGAACTGTATGACCCGCAAAAACATCCTAAGACTATAGAGTAAACGGCTGGCGTCGCTGCGGCAATTACAGTCGGCGACGGAGGAGGAGTTGCGCTTGCGAGTGTTGCGACCGCAGGGAAGGGCGTTTGAGGGCAGAGGCAGCAGCAGGTATTCCAGTACGATCCCATCGCCCCCGGTCACTGTGATGCCCTCGGGCGCATAAGGTGTTTAGCTGGATCAACCGGTTTCATCAATTCGTCGCCTTCCAGAATACGAACATAGGGCTTTTGCCCGACGGCATTCTCAGCCTCTCAAACATTTTCTTGCGCGTCCAGGAATCGTAAAAAGAGCAACCAGGCCAGGTGCTCGACATACTCCATCACCCCGCCGAAGTTGTTGTCACGGCGGAGAATGTCACAGGCGCGCCACAGGTCGCTTTCAAGCATCTCGCGGGTTTGGTGGTTGTTGACGGCCAAGATAGCTACTCCCATAAAGCAAAAATTAAAGATCGTACCTCTGCCAGCACCTGCTCTACCGGCGGTGCATTGGGAACGAACGGCAGCAGTTGTTGATTCCACTCGCGGCGTGCCACGGCCAGTAGTTCCTCGGCCAGGAAAGCTTCCGGCGACTCAAATGATACGTTTCGAATCTTGCTCTTGCGTATTACCAAATCGGGAATCCAGCCGTTCAACCGGCCCTCCCGTCCCAACACCGACCATAGGTCGTAATAATCTCTACAAACCCGGCTCGCACCCCAGCCGCGTTCGGCCAGATGCCCCTGGCTCTGAAGCAGGGCACGCAACTTCTCCGCCACGATTTCCGCTAGGGCATATACATCCACAGGCACTGAAAACTCTTCGCCAAAATCATTCAGGATAGGGCGTTTTTCTACCGGCAGGAAAATTGGTTCATCTACAGTGATCTCGACTTTCAGACGACACAAGGCCTCGCGCTGGCCAGGATACCGAACACGCACCAGAAACGCAGCCTGCTGACCCGGATGAGGCAATTTCAGGGTCAGCGTTTCGTGCCGGACCTCGAACGGGCCGCGCTCATAGAGACGATCCGACATTCGCCGGACCGCACCTTGCATGGTCTGCGCTATATCTGTTAAGGGGTCGGGGCGCAGCGTCGAGTAATCCAAATCTTCTGAAAAACGATAATCCCGGTAATATAGTTTTTTGAGTGCTGTCCCACCTTTGAGCACTACCAGGTCCCCGAGGCCGGGCGTCTCAGCGATAGCCACCAGCAAATAATTGAGGGCATAATCCCTCTCGACAATGTCCAGACGCACCCCGCGCTCTTTGGCATAAACACGCAGCATTTGACTCACGTCAGGCATGGGAACTGTTCCTTAAGTTCTCGATGATGTGCCAGCGGGAAATGTATTGCCGGCCAACTGGGGCTTGCGGGTCAAGGCGGTAGTAAGTCTTCACCGGGAAGGTTTGCAAAGGAGTTATCTGGTCTGCGTCCACGCCGAAGCATTCTAGAAGCCAACCCAGGCGCTTGGTCGTAGCCCCCACATTGTACTGCAGGGCATACTGCACGAGGCTGGGGATCTTGATACGGGGTAGATTTTCCTCCAGGATTTCGATGGCGGCACTCATCCCGCCGAAGACATCCGGGCGGGCAATCAGGTCGAGCGCTGTCCGTTCCGGGTCCGTGACGGATACTTGTTGCCAGTTATTGACCCAAATCTGTTGGTGCCCAAAGAACTGCTTCTCCTGGACATAGATATATTCGATTTCCACTCCGAGTGCCTTCCAGACCGCCCGCCCGCGCGGTCGGTCGGCTTCCCCGGTTCGCATTTCAGGTGTGATTACCTTGCGCGGGGTGGAAGCCTGCACCATGGCCGGCAGTTGAGTGGTGAAGCCATGTTGCGCCAGCGCCGACCAATGGCTGATGGCCATGGGCTGGACCAGCGCGGCTGCTACTGCGAATGGGGGGATTTCTCCTGCATACAAAGGAGTCTTGACTGCATACGTGCCACGCTTGAGGATCTCGATCCGTCCCGATGTATCTAACACACTAATCAACTTCAGAAGATGCTTTGTAGACAAGCCTTGTCGCTCTGAGATCGGCTTGAGCATTTCTAATGTGAATACTGGTCCGAGTTCCTGTACGGCAGACTCGACCAACTTCATCCCTTCAGATTGTGCATAATGAGAATCTGGACGGTTCATATTACCCGGATTTCTGGGGTGGGTAGTAGTAGATCTGGTGGCAACAGTGCGAAATGCCTTGTGTATATTATACTTCGATAATTACTAATTTGGTAATTATCGAAGTGTGAAATACACTAGGTGTAAATTCGCTTTTGCAGTTCGGTCAGGCTACTTTGTAGTTTAGGGAGAGAACCAAAACGCTTTGTCACGCCCGGAGCCTGACCTATTTCCAGGAAAGGCGATAAGCGAAAGCCGCGCCGGTCCGTTTCAGAGGAGGTGGGACTGGTCCGTATGGAAAAGTTGAGGCAAGCGGTGTTGAGGTCCGCGTTTGAGGGGAGATTGTGAGACGGTATTATTTATTGACGTTCCCGAGATATGTCAACCAGGCAGCGATGATGGAAGCGAGAAAAGTCAACAGGGGTGTCAGCGCGGCGATGGACTTTGTAATTCCGT
>JBGPQJ010000218.1:0-3997 GCA_041488995.1 Anaerolineae bacterium | reverse complement strand
CGTCAGATACTGACCCGGTGATGTCGTGGATGTCCGCGTTACCCCGAGTCTGAAGCTTTAGCGTTTGAGTTATTACAGTCATGGCTTCTCCAGTAACACCAATACTGTCTTCTCTGCTCTAAATTCGCCAGGCTAAATTTTATCAACCGGCTGTCTCAGAATGGTTTTCAACTTCTCCGGTGCAGATCGGCGCGGGTCACCAAGATAAATCTCATGGTGCTTGCCACGCAGGCGGTAACCCTTTTCCCTAGCATAGGCATGCATCTTTTCGATGGTAGCAGGTTCGGCAGCGTAAGGCCCGATATGCATCGTCTGCATTGCGAGCCCCTCTTTAAAGTTCTCGAACCTGACTCTTGCCAGCGTTGGGCTGTCGCCGCGTTTCTCCACGACCTGGTGCAGCGCCTTCTCGAACAATGCCTCAGTGATGTGGTCAGGCTGGAGCATCATCAGCGTCCAGTGCCAGTTTCCGGGTTTGGTGATATCGAACTGACCGTCCTCCACCCACCACAGCCCTTCCAGCGCCATCACAGGGTAGGCGATAGGATTTTCCTTGCTAAGCTTTGAATTAAATTTGAGGGTGAAGGATATTCCGTAAAGCGCTTGCATCGCCTCGTGAAAACCAGACGAGGTGCCCGGACTCATGCCCGGTTCGATTTTCCCATCCACCATGACAAATTGAAAAGCAGGTACGTCCACACTCTCGATCTTCTTGCTGGAGGGCGTATAGAGATATTTTAATTCTTTTCGCAGATCAAGTTTTTTCATAAGTCACTCCATATATGAAACCTATTAGATTTACCCTCAATTCTTATATTGACCTTTGTGAACAGCTTTTTCCCCGTATTTCTCCTGTAATTCGTCAATCACCCCTTGGAATTTCCTCCTCTTCTCGCTTTCCATCCCCCACAACTCCAGCTGCCGTGCCTGTGTAGAGAGTCCACTGACCCCTACGCCGATCAACCGGACAGGTTTTCCAGGTTGGCGCACCCTTTTCAACAAGTTGAGGGCGGTTTCTGCGATCTCTGCGTCCTGGTCGGTGGATGTGGACAGGGTCGCCTGCCGGGTCAGCGTAGTGAAGTCGGGCCAGCGGATCTTTATTTTCACAGTCTTTCCTGCCAGGTCCGATTTTCTTAATCGCTTGCCAACTTGTGCTGAAAGTTCCTTCAGGGTCACTTCCAGAGTCTTGTCATCGCGTACGTCGCGAGTAAAGGTCACTTCCTGACTGATGGATTTGATATCATGTTCGGTAACTACCGGGCTGTCGCTGATCCCCCGCGCGTGGCGCGCCATTTCGCGCCCATGCTCGCCAAAACGCGCAATCAGGTCGTGTTCATCCCAGGCTGCCAGTTCGCCGATGGTGTGAACGCCAAGTTCGGACAGATGTACCGCGGTCTTGGGTCCTACGCCCCACAGCATTTCAACCGGCAGGGGCGCGAGGAATTCAGCCTCCTGCTCCGCTGGCACGATCGTCACTGCATTGGGCGGACCCACCCCTCGGGCATGATGCTTGCCGACCTCGGTGGCGATTTTAGCGACCAGTTTGTTCGTCGCCACCCCGACCGAACAGGGCAGGCCAAGTTCGGTCCGGATTTGGGTTTGAATACGGCGGGCGATCAGCTCCGGCGGTTCGCGGATGTCCGAAATATCCACGAAGGCTTCATCGATTGAAATCTGCTCCACCAGCGGGGAAAGTCCGTTCAGACGGTCCATGACTTGATCGGACATTTCGCCATAATTACCATGGTGGTGGGAAATAATCATCAGCTCAGGACACAACTTGAGCGCCCGGGCCATTGGCATCGCCGATCGCACCCCAAACTGGCGCGCGGCATATGAGCAGGACGCCACCACCCCGCGCTGATCCGGTCTTCCCCCTACTGCGAAGGGTTTATTGCGCAGTGAGGGATCGCGTAATTCTTCAACAGCGCAGAAGAAGGCATCCAGGTCGAGATGCAGAATAACCCGAGGCATGAGATTTAGAGATAGGCTGCAAGATTGAAATTATTCGTTACTTCGGTCGTAATCTTTCGAGGATTTTCTTTGCCGTCTCATCGTCGGCAGCGATCAGCTTGCTGTGAGGTTCATCGATCACAAAGGGAATGGTGTGCATTTCCTGAACGCCATTCTGGCTCACCTCAACCATGACCAGGGCGGATTGACGCGTATCCGGGAGACCATACTGGTCAAAAAGCGCATTTCCCAGGCTGTAAAGGACAAGGGTTTTCTGGCAGACCCGGGCAGGGTTTAGAACGTCGCAGGGGATTTCGATCCATTCGACCGGTTGAAGGACATGCGGATGATGTCCCCAAATCAGCGCTGCGCCAGCTTCAGCCATTTGCCTGGCCAGCGCTCGTTGAAATTTATTAGGCTCTACGCTGTATTCATCTCCCCAGTGGATGGAGACAACGACCACAGCTCCCTGCTTGCGGGCAGCGGTGATGGCTTTCAATAAACTCTCAGACTGAATCTTCGTTGTTGCATTAATCGCCAGGAATGCCAGTTTCACCCCGTTCACCTCGCGATAAACGGTAATGAGACCTGCCGGGATCGGTTCCATGCCATTCTGCTTGAGATAAGTCTTCGTGCCCATGTAGCCGTAAAGCCCGCAGTCCAGGCGGTGGTTGTTGGCGATGGAAAGCAGGTCGAAGCCGGCATCACTCAGGAAATGGGTCCGCTCCGGAGGCGCGCATAAGGGATAAGGCGAATTGGTGACCAACTCGCCCTTTGTCAATGGTGATTCGAGGTTGGCCATTGCCAGGTCGGCTGATAGAAGGAAGGGTTCAATATAGTTGAAAGTCTTGGTGTGAGGGTGCACACCACGCCCCAAAATCACGTCACCTAGTAGAGCGAGGGTAACAAGTCCAGGCTGGAAGGAGGGCGTGATTGTAGGTGTTGGTGTGGGTTCAGAATGATTAGAGACTGTTCCAGAAGGAAAGGATGCTGAGGCGAGAATCGGGGAGGATCCTGCCGTTATGACCAGAACCAGAATTAGGGTCGTCAGGGTACGATGCAGGAATCCGACGCGGAGAGGTGTACGGGGTTGATGATTATTGGTCATGGTGCAATAAACCTATTCGTCCAATCCGGCTGCGAGGGGTTGGTGCCATCTTCGACCATTTGCTGCCACTGCTCATCGGTCATCCGGTTGGAGACCGGGACCGGGAATTCATAATAGGTGAACACAGCGCCTGTGCCAATGCGCCAGGGTTTGTCCGGCAAAACGACATAGATGACGGTGGGCTGACCAACCGCTTCTTCAAGCGCGGCGAGACCGTTCCCATCGGTTGACAGACCGGTAGCGACGTCTGCAATCAGCGCGGCTTTTTGATCGCTCAGATCGCGGTCCATCGGGTCAGTCGTGTCAGCCGAGGCCAACACAAACTGCTCCAGGATGCCTCCGTAATAGAGCATGTGCCAGTAATCGTCGTTGGAGATGGGTGTGCCATTCAGTTCTGACTCTGCCATCTTCTGCAGGAACTGGAGCTCGGAGATCAGATTATCGAGATTGGACGCCGTCTGGTCGCTGAGTATATTTCGATCTGCGAGACCGGTACGGGTCATGAGAGCGAGTGACAGCAGACGCGCATAGGCCTCCGGGACGGGTTCCACCCAGGAGTGGGGAGGTTCCTGCTCGGGACCGCCGCCGCCCATCTCCGCCATGACCTGCTTGGCGTACAGAATGGTGTCATGTTTCAGTTCCGTCCACGAACTGAGCGCAGTCTGCAGGTCTTTGCGCTGCCAGGCCTGGGTACGCATGAAGTTGGGATAGGATTCCTGCTTGGGAGCGACCACCGGCTGCAGGGCGTAGAGCCATGCCCAGTACAAATTTTGTGTCCACGAATCAGTTTGAAGGGCGGCAATCTCACCCCGAACTTTATCCATTTGTTTTTGATAATTTTCGTACCTGGTCTCACCCATCTCATTCAGGATATTATAGGCCTCGTCCGAACCTGTTGCAGCAAAGAAATCGAGGGCTTTTGGCAAGCCGCGTGGCTCG
>JBGPQJ010000217.1:0-4009 GCA_041488995.1 Anaerolineae bacterium | reverse complement strand
GAGCATTTCGGCGTCGGCGTCTTTAAGGAAATCTGGGGTGATCTCCACCGAAGTACAATGCTGATCACCGGTCATGGTGACCTTGATCGCGCCGCCACCCGCGGTCGCAGTGATCGTCTCCACCTTGAGTTTTTCCTGGGCATCAGCGATTTGTTGCTGCAGGCGCTGGAGCTGCGCCATCATCGGGTTGCCTCCCGCACCGGACGCTTTATTAAAACCTTTGGCCATTTTCACTTCTCCTATTGGTCCACGAAGAAATAATCGATCAATGAGTTCATTAAATCAAATCACTGGATGTCCACTATCTCGCCGCCGTTTTCGAGAGCTGCCGCCACCATGCCGCCCGGGTTGACATCCGTCGGGGCGGTCTTTCCGCCCGGGTTGACCACCATCGTGCGAATAGGCACGTCCGCTCCCAGGAATTGGTGAAGCGCCTGGCGGGTGGCTTCCAGCATGTCGGGGTTATCCATCTTGGACTTGAGTACGTCGCTGGCAAAGCCGAGCACCAGCACCCCGTCCACCACCTCACGCGAACGGGTGGAATTAAGCAGCGCTTCGAGCTGGGAGTTCTTCTGCTGTTTGATGGAGGCAATCATCTGCCGCCAGACTTGATTCACCTGCTCCATGGTCACTCCACTACCTGCCGCGGCAGAAAGAGCTGCGGCTTTCTCATGTACCGCTTTCGGGGCAGTGTCCGTTTTGGAGGCAGCCGCCGGTTGCTTTGACGGCGGGACAGGTGCCGGGTTGGACGAGACGGGCGCCTGCCTGGAAGGAGTACTTTGACCGGGGGCAGGCGGAGTCCCGGTCGCAGAGGCCGGTTCCAACACTTCCGCAAAAGCCAGTTCCAGGCTCAAGGCGGGCTGCCATCCGCCGCGCAGGTCGGTGGCGGCGGCATTAAACGCTTTCATCATACGCAGGACCTCGCTGGTACGGAAGGCACCGGCATGTGCCGTCATGCGGGAGCGCACCTCGGACGGCGCTTCGACCTGGTTTCCGTTGCCCATCTGAACGAGCAGGACCGCGCGCAGGTAATCCACGATCTGGCGGGCGAGAGAACGCGGGTCGGCGCCGGCGTCCAGCGCGGTGTGGATGGACTCCAGCCCGGCAGCCGGATCGGCGTTCTGGACCGCGTCCACCAGCCCGAGCACGGTGGCGCTGGTGGCGGTGCCAAGCACCGCCTGGGTCAGCTCGACGGTGATCTTCTCGCCGGTCGAGGCCAGCTGGTCGAGCAGGGAGATCGCGTCCCGCATGCCCCCCGCTGACTGGCGCGCGATGGTCGTCAGCGCGTCGGGGGCATAGTCGATGCCCTCGGATCTGCAGATGTTGGCGAGCTGTTTGGTGATCTCGCCCACCGGCACGCGCCGGAACTCATGCCGCTGGCAGCGCGAGAGCACCGTGGCGGGGATCTTGTGGATCTCGGTGGTCGCCAGGATGAAAATGGCGTGCGGCGGGGGCTCCTCGAGCGTCTTGAGCAGCGCATTGAACGCGCCCGGTGACATCATGTGAACTTCATCGATGATGTAGACCTTGTACTTGCCCTGTGTCGGTGAAAAGTTGATCTTGTCGCGCAGGTCGCGCACATCGTCCACACCGTTGTTCGACGCGGCATCGATCTCGATCATATCCAGAAAGCGGTTTTCATTGACCGCCAGGCAGTGGGCGCATTTGTTGCACGGACGCTCAGCGCGGTTCTCCGCCAGGCAGTTGACCGCCTTCGCCAGCAGGCGCGCGGCGGTAGTCTTACCGGTGCCGCGCGGTCCGGCGAACAGGTAGGCATGCGCCACACGGTCGGCGGTCACGGCATGCTTGAGCGTAGTGATAACATGTTCCTGGGAGACGACTTCATCCCATGCTTGCGGGCGCCATTTGCGGTAGAGGGCTTGAGACATAAGGATTTTCGATCTCTGATTTTAGATTGAGGGTTGACCCTTGATGATAAAGATTAGTCCACCGGACTGGCACAAACAACCAGAAACTTGCTCCCGTTATGGGATCCGGTACAACGCCCGGACGTTATCCTGCTCGTCCAGCAGGATTGCCAGTTGACCCGATTCCCATGCGGGGCGGGAGAGTCCCCAGTACAGATCAACCACGGTATTCTTGCCACTCCTGGTATGGACGGTCACGATGCCGCCATTGAGCAGGGTCAGGCCAGGGAAGGTGTAGGCTCTCCCATCAGCGGATTGCAGTTTCCAGCCGGTGAAATTGACTTCGCTTACACCGTTGTTGCGGATCTCCACCGATTCGTTTTCCAGCACACCTACTCCCACCACACTGACGATGTCCAGCGCTCCTTCCGTCTGAGCGGTCGCGCCGGGAGTTGTCAGCAGTGGCACCGTCACCGGCGGCGATGCGCGGATGTAACGGTCGTACGCGTACAGGAGGGACAAAGTCACGCAGGCAGAAACGACGATGTTGAGCAGCACATAAAGGATCAATCGCCGGCGCGAGGTCATGCCTGTATGATAGCACAGGGACAATGGAATGAGAAGAACCCAAGAATTCAGGCATGCCGCAGCTATTTTCATGGTGTTACATAATTCAGACCCATATCATATAATAGTACCGAAGGGTATATAATCACCCCAGGTGGTAAGAATATAATATAAAAGGACTTCGACTATTCGTTTCTTGGGTAATTGAACAAATCTTACTTTATAGTTGGAGAACGATTAGAGAAATGGCAAACATTCAAGGTCTATTTTGCCCTGTCTGCAAGCACAAGAACGAACCGCACGCAGTCCTCTGCGCTTATTGCGGTGCCGTGCTGAAGGCCGCCCGTAAATCCCCCTCGACTACAAAGAAGATCTCTAGAACCACTACTGTTTTTCCCAAAGAACCTGCCCGCATCAAGACCGACACACTGATACCGGAAGGTGGCATCGCTGTGTTCCTGCTGGACAACCCCAAGCCCATTGCCATTCTGGCGGTGGATGAATTCATCCTTGGGCGGCAAATGGAAGGGTCGCTAGAAGAAATCGTCGACCTCACACCGTACGGTGCCTTCGCCAGCGGTGTTTCACGCCGGCATGCCATGGTCCGCCGGAAGAAGAACGGCTTTAAAATCATTGACCTGGACAGCACCAACGGCACCTGGCTCAATGAGGAACGCATGGCACCCACCCAAGCCTCTCCGCTCCCCAGCGGAGCGATAATTCGCCTTGGACAACTCCGCCTGCAGGTCATTACCAGGGGATCTTCCAGAGAAGAATAGGAACAGCAGAAAGGCAAGCCAGGGGAATTTCTTGATGGGAAAGGATTTCGTCCACCTGAGAGAATCGCTGAAGCGATAGCTGAACGAGGCGGGAATAAGATCTGTCCCGGTCGCTGTGGCTTTCTCAGGGGTAGGAGTCCTGCAGTTTGCAACAGGGGGAGGGGATTCGCAGCTTTCCTATTTAAATGAACTCGAACCAGAGCGCGGCAGTGAATCGGGCTCACCCAATGATCCCGATCGGAACCGCAGGCTGGCAATCATCATTATCATTGTCAGCATCCTGCAGCTCACCTGCGGCGGGGTGTTTGGATTCGCGTTATACCGCGCCGGGGTTAACTGCTGCGAGCCATGCCGGGTACGGTCATTATCGCGCTGCATTCGGGTGTGCCCATTCTGCCGATCGCACACTGGGATGGCGAGGCTATCTCAAGAATTTGAAGCGGTTCAAACGCACCGATTTTCACATCCGTGTTGGCGAGTCCTTTATATTGGACACCGGAGGGACAGAGGTCACTGGCGAAATGCGGCAGCAGATTGTCGATGAGATGATGTTTCAACTCGCGGCGCTCCTGCCCGAGGTGTATCGGGGAGAGTACTTCGACCTTGGCAATTCTACGAAAAATATATGTAAATCTCTGATTACCTTACACATTTGAGTTTTGAGTGATTGGAATCACAACGGGCTTCAGCTTAAGATTGGACAAGATAGCCTGGAAATCAGGCAAGAAATGAAAACCTGTAGCAAGAGTGCGTTTCAACCATCTCAGGCCGAGTTGAAACAAACTCAAAGTGCGT
>JBGPQJ010000216.1:0-4307 GCA_041488995.1 Anaerolineae bacterium | reverse complement strand
CTGGCTCCGGCAGATGTGCAGACGTACGCCCGTGTTTCTTATGTGGAAGAACATTTGCTTTGGGTATGGTTAAAAGGGGCCAAAGTTATTTTTGATATGGATTAACACCTCTCGCAAACGGGGATGATTTTGACCAGTCTTTGTCTTTCGAAAGTGCAAAATGATTCACAGCGAAAACTAAAAAGGACTCTCAAGATTTCAAGCCTGAGGGTCCTTCTAAAATATCAAGTTGCCTGTATATCGGGTAAAATTAAGCCAGGAAAAGGGTCACTATGTCAAAATTCACTGGCTATCGGTGTTCATTATGTGGGACTGAGTACCTGCCCGGGCAGGTCACTTATACCTGCCTGGTGGATGGTGGTAATCTGGATGTTGTCCTGGATTACGATGCGTTGCGGAAAAAATATCAGGTGGATGATATCACCTGCCGGGATGATCCATCGCTCTGGCGTTATCTTCCCCTGTTGCCAGTAGCCAGCCCCAATGCGGAACAGACTCCCCTCAGCCAGGCGGGTGGAACTCCGGTCTATGCTCTGACCCGACTGGCGGAAAAGCTTGGGTTAGAGAATTTATGGCTGAAGGACGAATCGCGCAATCCTACAGCTTCCTTCAAAGACCGCGCCAGTGCGATCGTCGTGGCGCGCGCCCGTGAGATTAAGGCAGAAGTGGTAGTGACCGCATCCACCGGTAATGCTGGCGCGGCACTGGCCGGGATGGCCGCTGCGGTGGGTCAGAAGGCGATCATTTTTGCCCCTAAAACTGCTCCGCAAGCGAAGGTCGCCCAGTTGCTTATCTTCGGGGCGAAAGTAATGCTGGTTGACGGCACT
This sequence comes from Anaerolineae bacterium, assembly GCA_041488995.1. Classification (GTDB taxonomy): domain Bacteria; phylum Chloroflexota; class Anaerolineae; order Anaerolineales; family Villigracilaceae; genus JBGPQJ01. The sequence continues at coordinate 3,480 of JBGPQJ010000216.1, read as the reverse complement.
TATGATGATGCCTTTGATTTGACCATCAAGGCGGCGGATGAGTTCGGCTGGTATTGCCGAAATACAGGCTACAATCCCTTCACGGCGGAAGGCAAGAAGACTGCTGCGTTGGAAATCTGGGAATGGTGGCTGTCGAAGCAGGATGAATCCAAAAGGACCCAGCAGACGATCACCATTTTCGTCTCTGTCGGGGATGGAAATATCATTTCCGGAATCCACAAGGGATTCAAGGATCTGTTTGCCCTGGGATGGATTGAGCAAATGCCGCGCATCATGGGCGTTCAGGCGGAGGGTTCTGCCGCCATCGCCAATGCTTTTCACGCCGGGACGGAACGCATTACGCCGGTCTCTGCGACCACGATCGCGGACAGTATCTCGGTGGACCTGCCGCGTGACGGAGTCCGCGCTGTTCGGGCGGTCAAAGAAACTGGCGGGACTTACGTCACCGTCAGCGATGATGAAATCGTTTCGGCGATTGGCGAACTCGGCAGGGTGGGGGTGTTTGCAGAACCTGCCGGGGCGGCGGCATATGCTGGTGTGGTCAAAGCGGCAGGTTCCGGGGTCATTGGCGCGGCTGATCCTGTCCTCGTTATAAACACCGGTTCAGGGTTGAAAGATATCCGCGCAGCCATGCAGGCCGTACCTTCTGCTCCCGTCATAAAGCCAACGCTTGAGGATTTGAAACGAGCATTATGAACGAGAAATGGAGCCAGCCTGCACGTTACTTTGTAATCAGCCTGTTGGTTTTTCTGGTTTTGTTGTTTTTGTTTTATGTCCGCGACTTGTTGCGGCCGCTTATTACAGCTGGCTTTGTGGCGTACCTGCTAAGCCCGGTGGTAGCATATTTTTCACGCCTTACAAAACTTTCCCGCAAGGTTTCCGGGAACATTGTTTATTTCGTCGCCCTGGCTTTAATGATCGGACTGATCTCATCGATTATTCCTGTGATGATCAGCCAGGAGAAAGCCATTGCGGAGGCATTCTCGATGGTTGTTGAGCAGGTGGAACCTGTGCTGGTGACCCCGGTGGTCATTGGTCCTATTACAATAAATCTGGGATTGATCATACCGGCCATCCAGAAGGTATTTACTCAGGCAGCCAACCCGGTGCTGCAGGATGCTGTTCGTTATGTTGAAAATATCACACGCAATGCGGTCTATGTTTTGTTAATCGTTGTTGTCACATATTATTTCATGACGGACTGGGCTGAAATCCGTGAATGGTTGCTAGGTCTAGCGCCGGAAAATTCCCGTCATGACATTCGTCATCTTTACTGGAATATTCGTTCAGTGTGGTTGAATTACCTGCGCGGGCAGATTGTGCTGATGCTTATCGTTGGGATGGTGTTCACGATCATTTACTTGCTGATCGGACTTCCCGGAGCGATCATCGTTGGCGCGCTTACCGGTTTGTTAACCTTGATCCCGGATGTGGGTCCGTTGATCGGGACTATCGTTGCGGTGATTGTCGCATTGCTCAAAGGTTCAACTTATTTACCAATATCCAACTTATTTTTTGCGTTGCTGGTCATTGCGACTTATGGGGTTCTGATCGCCATTAAGAACGTTTGGCTGAGGCCCTTCATTATGGGACGCAGCGTGCGGATGCATGAAGGGCTGGTGTTTGTGGGGATTTTAGGAGCAGTCATTTATGAGGGTATTCTCGGTGCGTTGATCGTGGTGCCGGTGATGGCTTCAATAGGGGTGCTCGGGCGTTATATTCGCAGTCGCATGCTTGGGATCCCCCCTTTTCCGGATCATAAAATTGAAGAAGGCCAAACATCGGATGAATCGCTCCCCGAGATCACCCGCATGCATCCCAAGCAAAAAACCAATACTCCGAAAACTGTGAAGGCAGCCAAATGAACATCACTTACTCAATCATCGCACCAATTTATAATGAATATGAGAACATCCCGGAATTGTACCGGCGTGTCTCAGAAGTGATGGACTCAACGGGCGAACCGTGGGAATTCATCCTTGTGGACGATGGCTGCATCGATGGTTCCACCGATCGTATCCGCGAACTGGCTGCCAAAGACAAGCGGGTGCGCCCGGTGATCTTCGCCCGTAATTTCGGCCACCAGATTGCAGTCACCGCTGGAATGGATTACGCGCGCGGGGATGCCATCGTTATCATCGATGCCGACCTGCAGGATCCGCCTGAAGTGATCCTCGAGTTAGGGAAAAAGTGGAAAGAAGGCTATGAAGTAGTATACGCCGTGCGTGTCGAGCGCGAAGGCGAGACTAAATTTAAACTGTGGACTGCCGCGCTGTTTTATCGCCTTATTTACCGCATCACCGATGTCAAAATCCCCTTGGACACGGGCGACTTCCGCCTGATAGACCGCAAAGTAGTAGACGTGTTGAACAGTATGCGCGAGAAACATCGTTTCCTGCGCGGGATGGGAGCCTGGGTGGGATTCAAGCAGACTGGCGTCGAATATAAACGTGCTGCCCGTTTTTCCGGTGAGACCAAATATCCACTCAAGAAAATGCTCAGGTTGGCGCTCAACGCCATCACCGGCTTTTCCTACTTCCCGCTGCAGCTGGCAACTTACTTCGGTTTTATCTCAGCGGGGGTTGCCATCCTGTCGATACCGGTCATCGTGATTTTACGCCTGGCAGGCGCCACGCATTTCTTTGAAGGGCAGACTACCACACTGGTCGCGGTGCTCTTCCTGGGTGGCGTCCAGTTGATCTCCTTGGGCATCCTGGGCGAGTACATCGGGCGCATTTACGATGAAGCCAAAGGCAGACCGCTTTACATCGTGCGCGAAGAGCCGCAGGAAAAATAAGCAAAGTACAGGGGCGACCGACTGGGTCGCCCCTGATTAATTGGGGGAAAATTCTATTTTGAGCACCGTGTACCTGTCACCCCGCAGTCTGCTCACCAACGCAAAGAGCATTTTCTGAAATCCATACTTTTTTCCGAGCAGGCTGTCCACATGCCTGTCGGTTTCCGGATCCGTCATTTCCATTGCCCGGGCAAGCACCCAACCCCCCACGGGCGTTTCGTCTGCCTTGCAGGGCGCGACCTGGACCTGGCTGTTTTTGCGGATGCGTTTGACTTTCCCTGATCCATCTCCGCTGCGGACATAAAGAATCTCGCCATCCTGGACAAACCAGACGGGTGTCTTAACCCCTTGCCCGTTCTTGCGGAATGATTCGATGTTTGAGAAATTTTGATTGTTAAACTGGTTATGCATTTCTAACATTCTAATCTCCGATCGTCCGCTTCTTAAACTTTATTTCAAGGACGGTATATTTCTCGCCTCTTGCGATGGCATTGGCCTCATAAATTTTCGGCTGCTTTCCATATTTGGCAGACAGCAGGTCTGCGACTTTGGCATACGTGCCTGCATCGCCGAGTTCCCGCGCCAGTGCAGGGACCCACTCTCCGAGCGGTTCACCGTTCGAACCGCATGGCATGATCTCGACTTGAGGCTTGTTGTGAGCGCGTTTGACCTTGCCCGAATTG
>JBGPQJ010000215.1:0-4321 GCA_041488995.1 Anaerolineae bacterium | reverse complement strand
TGATTGACACCGGCATCGTGCTGGCGTCGTACCTGTTTGGGGCCATCCCGTTTGGCCTGATTATCGTTAAATTGATGACGGGGAAAGACGTGCGCACCGTCGAGAGCGGGCGGACCGGCGGGACGAACGTGATGCGCGCCGCCGGTTTGTGGGCGGGACTGCTGACTGCCATCCTGGACATGCTAAAGGCAGCTGCTACCGTCTGGCTGTCGAAGGCGGTCACCGGGAACGAGTGGGTGCACACCCTGGCGCCGATCGCGGCCATCCTGGGGCACAATTATTCGGTCTTCCTGGCCGAGCGCGATAAGCGCGGCCGCTGGCGTTTGCGCGGCGGGGCTGGCGGAGCGGCGAGCCTGGGCGGCGCCCTGGGCCTGTGGGCGCCTTCGGTTTTGATTATCCTGCCCCTCGGCGCGTTGATCTACTACTTTGTCGGCTATGCCTCGGTCACGACGATGAGCGTCGCGTTCCTGGCTGCAATCATTTTTGCGGTGCGCGGCTTGTTCTATCATGCCCCGTGGGAGTATGTGCTGTATGGCGTGCTGGCGGAAATCCTACTGATCCTGGCGCTTCTCCCGAACATCAAGCGCCTCTTGAATGGGACGGAGCGTCTGCATGGCTGGCGTGCAAAACGGCAGCAGCAGAAGCCGGTGGAAAAATCCCGCTCACGAAGCATGAAGCAGGGAAATGCAGGGTAAGGTAAAAGTCAAGGTGGGGCGTACCTCTGAAAGGTGCGCCCCACCTGAAAGGATATCTAATCTTCCTGGCGTTCTTTCCTGGCGGCTGCCTGTTCTGCCAGCGTCTGCTCGTATAGCGCGTTCAGGTTGCGCTGGTGGAGTTCCTCAGCCAGGCCGCCCAGATAGACGCGGCTCTTGCCGCAGCTTTCGATGTGCATCTCGTCCATGTAATCCTGGGGGGCACGCCGGCGCACGGCCATCTTCGTCACCTTGCGGATGTTGATGAGATAATTCAAATTTTCTTTCACGGCCGCCTCGATCTCGCCGCGCAGGATGATATCGCCGTGACCCTGGACGATATTCTCCAATCCCATGCGGCCAATGCGCTTGATGGAGGCGGTGATGTCGTCGGTGTCACCGTCAACGATGTAGGGGAGAGGCATGAACGTATCCCCGGCGAAGAGGACGCGGTCTTCGTCAACCAGGATCGAGATCCCGTCCGAGCTGTGACCGGCGGCCGGCGTAAGGGTCAGGTTTTTCTTGCCCACCCGCAGGCAGAACGAACCCTGGTCGAAAGTCAACTGCGGCAGGACGATCTTGACCTGCCGAAAGGTCTGATTCTGCTTGCGCGCGTTCTCCAGCGAAGGGATGCCGCGTTCACGCAAGAACTTGCGGCAAAGCGAGTGGGCGATGATCGTTGCGCCTGGAAAGAAACAGTTGCCCCACGAATGGTCGGCGTGATAATGGGTGTTGATGACATAGCGCACCTGCACACCCACCTCGTGCTCGATAAAATCGCGCATGGCCAGTGTCTCTTCGGGCAGGGCCAGTGTGTCAATGACAACCGCCCATTGCGGGCCGGCCACCACACCAGCGGTCACCTGTGCGTAAATTTCACTTTGAAACCAGAAAACACTCTCAGAAACGCGTTCGCGGTGCATAGATTTCCTCGCTCGGAAAGATAATAGTAGCCTTACGGGCTATTAAAACTGAATCTAGCACAAATGCGACCCAAAAGTCAAGAAGCAACCTGACGGCATTGTAATTAACAGCTACTTGCCTGACAATTGAGGAAGTGATAAACTATTTACATGGCCATTCCGCTTCTGGTACTTACACAAGATGTCACTTTTGGGGAACTGGTTTCCCGCAGCTTGGAAGGTGAAAGCCGGTTCAGTGTCCGCGTGTTGCGCCAGGTTGACGAGGCGACCGCTTACGTCCGCAAGGAGAAGTGCTCGCTGACGTTCCTGGATCTCGACATCGCGGATGCGCTCGAGGCTGGTCGCGCCCTGCGGCAGGCCAACGCTGAGATGCGTTTTGTTTTCCTTTCAGCGGTTGACGCCGACCCGGCGTTGGATGAATTGAATCCCCGCGCGCACCTTACCAAACCATTTTATGTAAAAGATCTGCTGGAGTTGATGGACAAGCTGTTCCAGCCACTTCAAGCCGGAACCCCGCGCCGGGCGCCCCAAAACGCTCCTGCTGCCCCACCGATAGTCAATCCCGAAATGCCCTGGCTCGCAGACGTGAACCGCGCCGCCCAGCATCTCACCCGGCTGACTCTCGAATCCTCGGCCCAGGCGGCCCTGATCAACCGCAAGAACGAGCTTTGGGCGTATGCCGGCCAGCTGCCCCAGGCCGCCGCCCACGAGCTGGGGCGCATGGTGGCGCGTTATTGGGACAAGACCGAAGAGAGCGACTTGGTCCGCTTTGTCCGCCTGAACTCGACCAAGGCCGAGCACATGCTGTTTGCCACGCGGCTGGCCGCTGGACTTGTCCTGGCGCTTGCCTTCGATGCCGAGACACCGTTCAGCACCATCCGTACCCAAGCTGGACAATTGGTCCATGCGCTCTCAGCCTCCCAGCCGGTAGGAGAGGAGGCGAGCAATGAGGCAGGCAGCGCAGTGGATATCCTTCCGCTCGCGCCGGTGGAGGCATACAAGCCAGAATCCAGCAAGGAGTCTCTGCTGGATTACGCTGAACCAGTCCCCCCGGCGACGACTTCCGAGGTGGTTGCGGAGCCGGCGACTAAAACCCGCACCAGCAGGCAGAATGCAGTCCCCAAAACGGAGGAAAAACCTCCCGATGCGCAGGATGATACCCAACCGCGCCTTCCCACCGAGGAGGGCAGGAACATCGTCCTGGAGCCGGTCTCGGCCTCGGTCTACAACTTAACCTATGCCTGCCTGCTCATCCCGCGCTTTACCCAGCATCACCTGACTGGCGACCTGGCGGAGCGTCTCTCCGAATGGATGCCAGAGATCTGCATCGCCTTCGGCTGGCGCTTGGAATTCATCTCGGTGCGCCCAGATTACCTGCACTGGCTTGCCAATGTACCCCCGGCTGCCTCACCGGGTTATATGATGCGCGTTATTCGCCAGCGGATTTCTGAAAAGATTTTCGAAGAGTTCCCTCGCTTCAAAAAGGAAAATCCCTCTGGCGACTTCTGGGCGCCAGGCTACCTGATCATGGGAAACACGCAACCGGCTCCCGCCCAGGTGATCAAAGATTTCATTCAGCAAACCCGCCAGAGGCAGGGTATTTCCAATTCGCTCAAGCCGTTTTCTCGCGAATTCCCTGGATAAGCCGCATTGCACCATGCCCCCTACGCTGTACTTGATTGACGGTCATGCCCTGGCCTATCGCATGTATTATGCCCTCACCGGTTATTCGTCCGGCGGCGCGACGCGCTGGCAGACCTCCAAAGGCGAACCCACCGCCGGTATTTTCGGCTTCGCCCGCGAACTCCTGCGCATCTACGAGCAGGAGAAGCCTGATTACCTGGCGGTGGCCTTCGATACTGGCAAGACCTTCCGCGACGAAATCTTCCCCGAATACAAGGCTACGCGCGCCAAGATGCCCGACGACCTGCGCGCGCAGATCGAGCGCATCCGCCAGATGGTGGATGCCTTCAACGTCCCGCGCCTCGAAATGGAAGGCTTCGAGGCCGACGACGTGCTCGGCTCGGCCGCCCGTTGGGGCGCGGCGCAGGGACTGGGCGTCAAGATCATCACCGGCGATCGTGACCTGCTGCAACTGGTGGACGAGCGCACCATCGTCTATCTGGCGGGCGACGACCAGAACTACATCACCGCCGACGATGTGATGGGCAAGCTCCACGTCCGCCCGGAGCAGGTGGTGGACTACAAGGCCATCGTCGGCGATAAGTCCGACAACATCCCCGGCGTGCCGGGCGTGGGCGAGAAGACCGCCGAAAATCTGCTCGCCAAGTACACCACCCTCGACAACATCTACGCCCACCTGGAAGAAGTCGAGCCGCGCTGGCGGACCAAGCTGGAAGCGGGGAAAGAATCCGCTTACATGAGCCGTGATCTCGCCGCCATCCGCACCGATCTGCCGGTTGCGCTCGACCTCGAGCAGGCAAAACCCGACGCCTTCGACTCGGCCAAAGTGGAGGCCCTATTCCGCGAACTGGAGTTCCATTCGCTGGTGGATAAGCTAAAGAAACTGACTGGCGGCGTCACCCCGGCCGGCACGCAGCAACTGAGTCTCTTAGGGGAGGAACAGTTTGAGTTGCGCGAACCAAGACCAGGGTTCCGCGCCGAATCGAGGTTGAACACAATCATTGTGGATTCTCCCCCCGGGTTGGAGTCGCTGGTCGCGGCGCTGAACGCCGCCTCCGTCAT
>JBGPQJ010000214.1:0-4351 GCA_041488995.1 Anaerolineae bacterium | reverse complement strand
CCCGCCGCCTGCCTGCCATTCCCGTTATTCTATTTGTCGTTAACCTCATCGGCTTTGCCTACGGCTACACCATGCTGTACCGCGTGACAAAGGATGGTTTATTATATACTTTGAGTGACGACTCTCAGGAGAATTGATGATAACCCTATTGATCAAAAACGGCATGCTGATCACTGCCTCGGAAACATTTCGCGCTGACCTGCTCATCGAGGGAGAGAAAATTATCCAGATTGGGCAGGATCTCTCCATACCCTCTGCGCAGGTGATCGACGCTGACGGCAAATTCATCACCCCCGGCGGCTTGGATCCCCACACGCATTTTGACCTTCCCATGTTCGGCACAGTATCTTCCGATGACCATTACACCGGACATAAAGCCGCGGCATTTGGCGGCACGACCACCGTAATGGATTTTGTAGTGCAGAACCCTCCTCTCCAACCGGGAGAGGGACATGAGGTGAGGGGAAGTTTTAAACGGGATGTCGATCTGTGGCTTGCCAAAGCCCGGAAAGCCGCGATTGATTACTCGTTCCATATGAACCTGACCCAATTTGACGAGGATATCGCCGCTGATATTCCCTCCCTGCGCGAGATGGGCATCACCACGCTGAAGGTGTTCACTGCCTACAACGACCGCCTGCGGCTGGATGACGGCACCATCTTCCGCGCGATGCGCATCGCCAGAGACAACGGCATGCTGGTCATGCTCCACGCCGAAAACGGGGATGTGATCGAGACCCTGGTCGCTGAAGCGCTTGCGGCTGGCAAGTCCACCCCGGAGTGGCATGCACGCACCCGCCCGGCTTGGGGCGCAGTCGAAGCGACGCTGCGCGCTGCTGCGCTGGCGGCTCAGGCGGATGCGCCGCTTTACGTCGTCCACATGAACGTGGGTGGAGAAGTGGACATGCTGCGTTATGCCCGTGAGCATGGTGTAAAAGTGATGGGCGAAACCTGCCCTCAGTATCTTTTTTTCACCGATGATTATCTGCGGCGTCCTGATGGCGCTAAGTGGATTTGCTCCCCTCCTGTGCGCACCGCCTCCGACAACCTCCGATTGTGGCAGGGGCTTAAAGACGGCACGCTCCAGACTATCGGCACCGATCACTGTCCGTTTTTCTTTGACGGCACACAGCCGATTCTCTATGAGGGCAGGGAAGTTGCCATTTCCGGCAAGGAACTCGGTAAAGATGATTTCACAAAAATCCCCAATGGCTTGCCCGGTGTCCAGGACAGGCTGCCGATTTTATGGACCTATGGAGTCCGCGCAGGGCGCATTTCGGCGAATCAGTTTGTTGCACTTACCGCCACAAACCCGGCAAAAATCTTTGGTCTTTATCCGCGCAAGGGTGCGCTCCTGCCCGGCTCGGATGCCGATATCGTCATCTGGGATCCTGAGAAACGGGTCAAGTACGGCTTGGCTCTGTCCCACCAGCGCACCGATTACAATCTGTATGAAGATTGGGAACTGGTTGGATACCCGGAAAAGGTTTTCCTGCGCGGTCAAATGATCGTGGATGGGGAGCAATGGCTGGGAAAGGCAGGCGGCGGTAGTTTCTTGAAGCGAAGCCCTGGAGAAGTACTTTAACCGATTCCACATTCAAGTAACCAGATGGGCGCGGAGAGATGCATTTTCTTTTAGCGCCCTATTGTTCTCCTAGCAGCGCCTTCAACCGGGGATGTTCCGCATACACCCCGCGTTTGTCTTCGGGCAGGAGCACCGCGATCCGGCACATGATTTCGTATGTGTATTCCTGCAACGTCTCGTCGCGATTCTTTCCGCTGAGGGGAGGCAGACTGAATGATTGGCCAGCAACTCCCATGAAGTGTGAGCGCCTGAGATGTTTGAGGTTGTCCAATACGACCCGGTCTTCCGTCCCGGTCAACGCGACGGGGACAATGGGCAGCCCAGATTTTGCCGCCAGGTAGGCGACGCCGGGCTTGCCTGCGTTCAACGTGCCTGTTTTGGAACGCGTCCCCTCCGGCGCAATCACCAGCACCCCTCCTTGCTTAATACGAGCCAGGATTTCACGTATGGCTTTGAAATCGGTGTTAAACCGGTCCAGCCAGATTGCGCCCATCATGTTTCCGATGAACCGTGTAAAGGGATTCTTTTGATATTTCTCTGCCACTGGCAGAATGAAATCCGTACGGTTTAACGCGACAAAGACCAGGGCAGTGTCGAATCTCCCGATATGATTGGATGCAATCACGAACGATGAGGAATCCGGAACGTTCTCCAGGCCAGAGAGTTCGACATCTGCGATGAGCCAAATAATAAATCTAATGACGACACCGAAAATTTTTATTTGCATCTCTTGATTTTAATATAAAAAGCCACCGAAATCGGTGGCTTGAGTAAAACTTTACCTTATCAACTGGTCTGCGTTCCGTATTTGTTCAGAATGCGCTGGAAGATTTCGGTATCCTGTGAACTCATGCTTACAATTTCAAAACCGACATTGAAGACGAAAGGGTCTGTCGGATCAACCCGTGACCACCGGCTGCGGACTACGACTGTGATGTAAGGTTTATCTGCCACTGCGCCGGTCATGTCCAAACGCAAACGAAAATCCTTGCCATTTGGAATCGACTTCTTGCAATCCACGCGAAATCCTTTGGGGCTGATATCAGTCATATGCCCGACTAATACGAGAGTTGCGTCGTCAAGTACCGGCATATAGTATGAAATATTCCGCCGTTTGATGTTTCGCCGTTCTTTCACGACATCCTCCTTGATCAAGATACCTCTAGTATAGAGCAAGACGGCAATATAATCAACTACCTGTTCTATTTTACCTTAAAAAAAGCCGCTGGAAACAGCGGCTTGCATGGCAGTTAATGTCGAAAACCGTCTTATGATCCGTATTTTTCTACGATGCGCTGGTATATGGCAGAATCTTCGGAACTGATCTCCGCAATTTCGAAACCAACGTTCTGAACGAAAGGATCGGCAGGGTCGACCTGGCACCAACGACTGATGGCCGAAAAAATTATATAAGCCTTGTCCGACACCTCGGCTGTCAGGTCCATACGAAGACGAAAATTCAGGCCAGGTGCGATAGGCTGCTGGCTGTCTATCTTAAAACCTTTATTACTGATATCAGATAAGTGCCCGACCAATTTTAGAGTGTCATCGTCCAAAACCCGCATGTAATATGAAAACCTGCGTCTTATAATATTCCGTCTGTCGTTCACGTTTACCTCCTTTCCAATAACACATTTAGTATAGGGCAAGATTGAGAGAGAATCAAGAACTAATCTAGATCCAATCTATATCCAATCATAGCACGTGAATGGATTCTATGGGTTATCTTATTCCGCTTTCAGGATATGGGTCAGGATAGTCGCACCGCTCCCGCCGATGTTTTGTGCCATGCCGATTCTGGCACCCGCCACCTGAGTCTCACCGCACTCACAACGCAGTTGTTGGGCGATCTCGACGATCTGGTACATCCCTGTCGCGCCGACAGGATGTCCACGCGCTTTCAAGCCCCCCCGTGTGCAGATTGGGATTCTCCCCTGTAGGGCGATATCGTTATCCAATCCCAGCCTGACACCCTTTCCGCGCTCCGCAAACCCGCACGCTTCGAGCGAGAGTGCGCTCATGATGGAGAAGGCATCGTGTAGCTCGAATACGTCAATATCCTCGGGGTTTATTCCCGCCATATCATAGGCGTGCTTTGCGGACTGTTGAGCGGCGGACAGGAAGAGCGGGTCTTTGCGACTATGGACGGCGATGGTATCGGTTGCTGATGCCGAACCCGCGACGAGGATGCGCGGACGGCCTGGAAACGTGGTGACTTTCTCAGCCGGGACGATGACCGCAGCAGCAGCACCATCTCCGGTGGGGGAGGCGTCCAGCAGGTTAATGGGCGTGGCAACCATTGCAGATTTTTCAAATTGCTCCACGGTAATGCGGCCATGCAGGCGGGCATACGGGTTGCTCATTGCGTTAGCATGAGCGTTGATGGAGAAAGGGGCAAAGTCTGCGTGCTGCCAGCCATATTCGTGCATGTAGCGTCGCATAATGAGGGCGTTCAGCCCCACGAACGATACCCCTTGTTCACCCTCATAGTCCGCATCAGCCGCAGTGGCCAGGGCGGCAGTGACATCGTGACCAGTCTTGTCGGTCATCTTTTCCACACCCACCACCAGGGCAGAGTCAATATCGCCCGAGGCGACTGCCATCAACCCGGCTCGGAAAGCTGCTGCGCCTGAACCACACGCCGCTTCGATTTTGACGGCTTCCTGGTGCCACATGCCGACCCAATCAGCGAAAAAAGTACCCAGTTGGTTTTGCCCATCCACCAGGGGGGAGAGCATATTGCCGACGAAAAGCGAATCCACTTTT
>JBGPQJ010000213.1:0-4364 GCA_041488995.1 Anaerolineae bacterium | reverse complement strand
TTTTCGCAGTGGTTGCAGTTTATTCTTGTTCCCCGCGTTCAGCAAATCATTGAGCAACAGGGGACATTTCCATCGGAAAGCATGGTGGGGGTGCAGGCAGCCCGGGAATTTGATGGAGATGGGAATGCTTCTCAATTGGTATCCTTATTGAGTGAATTTGACGATTTGTTTAGCGGAAAGTAATGCCATCCAGGAAAAGATATAAGGAATAGAGTTAAAATCATAAAAAGAGCCCCACAACCGCCAGCACCAGACATGGCGGTTTAATACTTCGGTGAGAAAAGGATTGTCCGAAATGAGAAGAAGATATTGGAGGATGAGGCTTGCACGTCCAAGGCGAAGATTGCAAGCGGTGGTATGGCTCCTCGGCCTGGCAATCCTGGCGTTGACCGGGAAATGGTGGCCGGGCATTCTGATCCTTATAGCCATCAGCATCCTGCTCGAAGCTACCTTGAAGCGCAATGCACCGCAGGCCTTTGAAGAGGCGCCCTCGGCAGCCAGGGATGAGCCCGAGGTCTTCGCCGCTCCTCAGGCCTCAACTGAAACGAGTGCTCCCCCGCCGCAGGTTCGCCGGGAAGAATGGCTTCCTCTATCCTGTCCCAAGTGCGGCGCACCGACACGGGCGGCAGAGGTCCGGTGGACAGGCCTCGCAAGTGCCGCTTGTCCGTATTGCGGATCAAACCTTCCGCTGAAGAAAACCTGACCGGCAGGCACCGCTTGCTGGAGGAGAACCTGTCCCCGCAAGGGGGTATCCCCTTCCGGGATGCTGCGCGAAGCCACACCGTTGAGCAGCATATCACCTGCTTTGCAGCTCTGGCGATTGATGAAAGGTGTCCGATGAAACGCACTGCTCTTCTGCTCTTCACACTTGTTCTTACCGCCATAGCCTGCGGCTCAGTCACCCTGACTCCTGCTCTGGTAACTGAAACCCTGCCCCCTCTTACATCGGCTCCAGCGGCGATTGATTTATCCGCTCTGTGGTACCTTACCCGTGGCGATGCGAAAAGCGACCAGGCCTGGGGTGTAGATACGGATTCGCAGGGGAATGTGTATGTCGCAGCCTATATGCAGCAGCCCCCCAGCCGATTGTTCTTCGATATGGTCATCTATAAATTCTCTCCCGACGGGAAGGAAATCTGGCAAACCCAGTGGGGCGGCGACTTGCAGGAAAAAGCCTTTATTGTAACCGTCAGCGAACCCTATGTTTTCGTTGGCGGGCTGGCTCACACTGCAATGGCCTTGACCGAGGCAGATATGGCCGTGCTGGCCTTGGACATGAACTCTGGACAGGTCATGTGGAAGTTCACTTGGGGTCAAGGCTTCGGCTACGAAGAAGTGGATGGACTGGTTGTGGATGGCGACTACATTTACGTCTCAGGTTGGACAACGGGTGAGAAGACCAGTGGCGACATGGCCGTACTAAAACTCGACAGAGATGGGAACCTGATTTGGGTGAAGACCTGGGGAACTGATGGCTTTGATGAGGCTGATGGACAGATCGTTGTAGATGAAGATACGATTTATGTCAGCGGGCGTGTAAATGCGCCGAACATGCTCTCTGGCGGTGACGCAGTGATCGTCAAATTCTCCAAAGAGAGCGGCGATTATCTGGCGCATTCGACTTGGGGAGGCACGGCCATCGACGACGGCCTGGGTATGACCAGCGATGGCACATACTTGTATGTCGTTGGCTTGACTCTCAGTTTTGGTAATGGGGGGCAAATCTTCCTCCTCAAGTATGATAAAGACCTGAACCTTATGTGGCAACAGATATGGGGCGGGCCAAAGGGTGAATCAGCGCGGGCTGTGGAAGTGGACAATGACGGAAACATTCTTGTCGCTGGTGCGACTGCGAGTTATGGTAATGGAGAAGATGATGTTGTCTTGCTTCAGTACACCCCCGATGGTGTGCTGAACTGGAAAACAACCTGGGGCGGTCCGATGAAGGATGCCGTGCATGGGTTAGCCATTGATGGGGACTTTGCATACCTGGCCGGAACTACGGAAAGTTACAGCAAAGGGCAAAATGATGCTCTGGTGATTAAGGCCGATAGCCAAAACGGTCAGTTTCCACTAATCAGCGAGCAATCACGATAGGCGACAGTCTAGACTCCTGGCACAGGTTGACAGGACAAATGGAAAGGGTGAAAAGCCGCCCAACACTTCGCTGCTGCGGACTCCAAAAGAACTGGGGTGCCTGAGCTCTGCCCGCGCGTTGAGCTAGCAAAAGTAAGTGTTTTCTGGTCATCGCAATAGCCGTATAATGGAAAATAGACTCAGGACATTATACGGGCCGCCTATAATCCAAAATGCATGCCGTATAAACACTAGTTCGCCCGCTTAACAGTTTTACTCTTTCACTATGGCAAGAGACAATGGGACAAACCCTCCTGAAGTAGCCACAGCCACATTATTGTTCATGGCGGTTTGGCTGGTTATCGTTCTTGTGATTCTGGTGGCAGGTCAATATCACCCTACTGTACGCGCGTTTAGAAATCAAATGATATCGAAATGGAAACCTGCGCTAGCCATTGCCGGCTTATTCATCATCAGTATGGGATTGGGAGGAGGCGGATTTCTGAATCCGTATGCGATCGCGATTTTCTGTCAGACACTGATAGGATTGACCATTGCCTCCGACAGTGAAGGATTTGAACCGCTCCCAGTAACCAATGCCGTAATCCACCGCCATAATGTTGTCAGGCATATGACCCTGTTGTTAGCAATATCGATATTGGCGGTTGTGCCAGCATTGCTTATCGGCTCGATTGGTTTGGATATCGGAAGACAAGTATTCGGAGAAGCCAACTATACACAGGAAGCGGCAAATACATTCTCAACATTAGCACCTAATAAATGGCTGGTTTTTTTCTTATTATTGGGTGGCGCTGGCATCGCAGAAGAAACAACTTATCGGTTAGTTTGCCTCTCTTTCATTTGGAAAGTGACAAAGCGAAAGTGGTTGGCAATCCTTTTATCGGCAATTGTTTTTGGCGCTTATCACCTCACACCCCTTAGTGGGATGTATCGCATCAATTGGCAATTCCCAATCTCACAGTTCGTTGCCTCAACGCTCATAGGATTGGTCTGGGGTTACTTATTCGTTAAGCGTGGCTATGAGACAACTGTGCTTGGACATACTTTTAGCAACTGGTTGCCACTAATGCTATTTGCGGGCTAACAAATCGCTCCAGCCACCTCCACCGCGCACCGCTGAGCCACAACGTTGGTGCCTGCTCTTGGTGGTTTGTTGATAGTTCGGAGATGTGTATGCTTTCGATTTCGGCAGTCAACGAATGGCGAATCTCTCATCCCGGAGCAGTGATAGGACTACTGGAACTTTCGGGCATAGAGAACACTCACTCGTCTCCCAGGTTGGATGAGCGAAAGCGGGAGACAGAAGTGCATTTGAGAGAACGCTACAAAGGATTTGCGCGGCAGGATTTCCTGGCGCTTCCTGTGATGTCGGACTACCAACGGTACTATAAGCGCTTCGACAAGACTTATCATGTACAGCTTCAAGTCGAGTCAATCGTGTTGAAAGGAAAGGATCTGCCTAATGTGTCCCCGTTGGTCGATTCCAACTTCATGGCGGAAGTGGAGACGTTTGTACTGACCGCCGGGCATGATGTTGCGAAGTTGCAGGGATCGATTGTAATAGACGTGTCACGGGAAGGAGATCATATTACCCAGATGAATGGCGCTTATAAAGCCATTCGTGCGGGTGACATGATTATGAGAGACGCGAATGGGGTGTGTTGTTCGATTATTTACGGGCAAGATGATCGGTCCCCTATTTCCTCGGAGACTTCTCGCGTTCTCTATGTAGCCTACGCCCCTCCTGGTGTCCCATTAGAGACAGTGGATGCACAACTGCGGCGAATCGAAGAATATATCCGACTATTCTCATCAACGGCCATTGTGGAGCAGCATCAGTTGCTCTCGGCTTAGGATCTGGAGCAGGCTAACCTGCGCAAACAGGCGACAGGTGCTTGCACCACTTTGACGAGGAAGAAATGACAGTATGAAACGTAGAGGATTGGCCATGATCGTAATTTCCGGCATTTTCTTCTCTTGGGATTAACGCCAATACTGCTGAATGCCTATTTGGTATACGTAGCTAATTCAATCCTCACACCACTCAATACTCATTTTGACGAAAGACTACCGGGGAGAACTATCACTAAAAACGGGCTAAACGCAGATTTCTTCTGCAACGACTCTGACAAGCCACAAAAGACCATCATTATCTTGGGAGGTGCAGAAGGTGGAAAGCACTGGAGCACCAATACGGTCTATATTCAGCAGCTCCTTGACCAAGATTACTGCGTAATGGTCTTGGCGTATTTTCATGCACCAGACCC
>JBGPQJ010000212.1:0-4365 GCA_041488995.1 Anaerolineae bacterium | reverse complement strand
CTTGTGGACGTGGACCACTTTCCACTTCCCCTCCAGTTTCACGATCACCCGGCTTTCGTTATGCGCGGCTACATTAACGCCCTCTGCATCGGCGGTGCTGACCAGCAGGGTGTAGCTGGCGATGGCGGTATCACCATAGCGCTGGAGTCGCAGGTTGGCGAGGTCCAGGCGCGTGATTTTCCCCTGGCTACCTTCCGCGCCGAAGACGGCGCCGCGCTCTGCGTTGGACTGCATCATGAACTCATGGAAGGGCAACCCGTCAATACGGTGCGGCGTGACCCACCACTCGTAGAGCGTCA
This sequence comes from Anaerolineae bacterium, assembly GCA_041488995.1. Taxonomy (GTDB): domain Bacteria; phylum Chloroflexota; class Anaerolineae; order Anaerolineales; family Villigracilaceae; genus JBGPQJ01. Next base: position 4,066 of record JBGPQJ010000212.1, on the reverse strand, counting down.
GGTCTGTCGAGGTGGTCTCATAATATGTCTTGGTATCGTTTTCTTGAATGGACCGCAAATGCTTATGTAAAAAATCCAGGATCTCTGAGTCGTCCATCATGCCTCCATCAGCCCAGCAGGACTTCCAGATACTTCTCCACCATCGCGTCCAACCCGAAGGTCTGTTCGGCGCGGGCGCGGGCTCCCGCCTGGTAGCGAGGCAGATCCGTGAGCACCTGCACCGCAGCAGCCGCCAGCCCGGGGATGTCCGGATGATCAAGCTTCCAGGGATCGCCGCCATAAGGGACGACCGCCCCCGCCTGGGGTGTGACCAGTTCGGAGAGCGACCCCATCTCAAAACCCACCACGGGCAATCCGCAGGCCAGCGCTTCAATGACGGAATTGGGGCAGGGCGGGTTGATCTCGGCTGAAAAGTAAATGTGTGCCGAGCGGTTTAACTCCGGGATGCGCTCACGAGGGACAACGCCGAGAAAATGGACCGGGACACGGCTGCGCGACTGCCAGGCTGCCTGCTGACCGGTGGATACCTCCGCCGCGATGACCATCTCGACCGGCAGAGGCTGGTGCGCGCGGAGCGTCTCCGCCAGTTCCACCGCCCAGGATAAACCCACCTCCTGCCCGTGCGTCAGGCTGCCCTCCACCACCATGATGCGAACGATGTCCCCCGGGCGTTGGCCGGTGCCGATCGGTGTATAGATGCCCAGATCGACCGCGTTGTGAATGACCCGCTTCGGCACGCGGGTCAGCCCGTACCAGTCCTCCCACCAGCCGCGGATGAACTCGCTCTGGTAGACCACCCGGTCGGCGTAAGATCTGCGGATGAACGCCAGGAGCAGGTTGGCGGTCTCAGACCGGATGAACAGGCGCGGGTTCGTCCGGTGCACGCGATGCAGCCAGTTGATTCCGTCCAGGCGCTGGACGACCCGCACGCCGCGTTTTCGAGCCCTGCGCAGCTGCCCCAAGTCGCGTGTCCCAGAGATGACCAACAGCGCGTCGCAGTGACCATCGGCAGGATCCTCGCAGGTCTCGATCCCGCGCCTCTGCAACCCCGCTGTGAGTTTATCCCGGAAAGAAACCATTCCTCCCACACCGTGCACGCGCGGGACAATGCCGATGCGCGTCATACCGGTGGCTCCCGCAGACCCAATAGCCTGGCAGGGATCCCTGCCCAGACTTCGTTTTCACCGGTGGACTCGAACAGGACCGCATTCGCTCCCACAACGGTCCCCCGCCCGATGGTGAGCAGGCCGTCCTTGCAGAGGATTTTCGCACCGCTGGCGAGGATCACATCGTCTTCGACCACGATACCCACAAATGCCGATTGGTCTGCCGGACGATGGATGTCCGCGCGACCGAGCGTGACACCGGGGTAAATGCCCACGCGTTTGCCGATCCGGCTCCGGGGATGGATGACCACGCCGTAACCTCCGTGATGCAGCAGGAACCCCTCGCCGATCTCCACCGAGCGCGGGATTTCCGCACCCAGCAGTTTGAGGATCAGATACGCCAGCTTACCGATCAGCGGTTTGCGGCGGGCATAGACCAGATGCGTATAAAAAGACATAGAGCTATTATAATGCCCTCACCCTTTCCGCATGCCAGCGGGGAGAGAAGGATATTTTATGGTATCCTTTAACGAACAACTTTCACCGGAGCCGCACATGTATATTGCCATTGAAGGGGTGATCGGGGTAGGCAAGACCACCCTGGCGCGCCTGCTTCAGCCCTCTTTCGACTCTGAACTCCTGCTCGAAGTCTTCGAAGAGAATCCTTTTCTCTCCGATTTTTATTCCGACCGGGCACGCTACGCTTTCCAGACACAGATCTTTTTTCTGCTAAGCCGCTACCGCCAGCAGCGCGATACCGTCCCGGCGGCACTGGCGCAGGGAAAAACGCTGATCTCCGATTACACCTTCTCCAAAGATGCCCTCTTTGCAAGGATCAACCTGCACGGTGATGAGCTGAAGATGTACCACCGTGTGCATGAGGCGCTGGGAGAGAAAATCCCAACACCCGGACTGATCGTTTATCTCTACGCGGAAACAGACATGCTTATGCAGCGCATCGCCTTTCGCGACCGTTCCTACGAACGCAGCATGGAGCGCGCTTATATCGCCGAACTGGGCGCCGCCTATGATGACTTCTTTGACGGGCAGGACAGCCCGGTGTTAAGAATTGACACCACCCCCCTCGATTTTGTCCGCCATCCCGAACACTTAAGACTGATTGAAAACCGCATCAGTGAATCGCTGGGCGTGAGCCCCTATCAGCCGCGTTTACCCAACGTCAATGGGACTTAGGATTGCGACATGCGAATCACGCGCAGCACACTGCACAAGATCGCTAAAGACACCGTTGCCCAGCGGGTGAAAACTGACCGCAACTTGATGGCTGCGCTCCTGGTGGGGTCCACGCTGACAGAAGACCCGTTCATCGGACATGCCACGGACATTGATATCGTCTTCATCTGTTTCAACGAACCCGAGGTCGCGCGGCAGATCGTCAAACTGACGAACGAGATCACGCTCGATCTTTACTTCGTGGAAAGCACCGCTTTCGAACCTCCCCGAAAACTGCGGACGGACCCCTCCCTCGGTTATGTGATGTACGACTCGCTGCCGCTCTACGAGACGCAGCATTTCTTCGAGTACACCCAGGCCATCGTCCGCGCCGGGTTTGACGATCCGGCCAACATATTGACTCGCGTGCGCCAGCACAGCATCCCCGCCCGTGAGCTGTGGATGGAATTGACCCTGAGCGGAAGTGCGCGTCCGGCAGACGTGCTCAAGTACCTCAAGGCCGTCTACCACGCCGCCAACACCGTGGCGGGGCTCAGCGGACCGCCGCTGACCGAGCGTCGTTTTCTGCTTGAATTTGCAGACCGTGCCCGGGTGACCGGCCAGCCTGAACTGAACGATGCGCTGCTGAACCTGCTCGGCGCGTCGAGCGTCACCGCCACCGACCTTTTGGCAATGCTGCCCGCCTGGACTACCGCCTATCATGCGGCAGGGAACGACGCAGATTTTCTCATTCACCCTGACCGCCTGGCGTATCACCGCAATGCGCTTGAAGCCCTGCTGCAGGGGAATAACCCAAACTCTGCGCTCTGGCTGCTCGTGCACACCTGGGCTGCGGCGGCCATGTCGCTGGTGGAATTTGGCCCGGAGTACGTGGCGTGGAAGGCGGTATTTGAAAGGCTCGGGCTGCTTGGCGCGGGCTTCGAGGAGAAGCTCCAGGCACTGGATCGTTTTCTGGATGCGACCGAGGAACTGCTCGACAATATCGCCGCAGAAAATGGCATTTCCTGAGACCGTCCATGGTTGAGCAGGAATCCGGATGAATATTGCCCACATTTAGGGGTGCTGAGGGAAAGATGAATAGACCACTTCCCCCTAAACTGTGGATAAGTGCCCGGAAACTGTGGAGAAACGAATCGGACTGTGGACAAATCGCTCAATTGTTCGATAAATGTATTTTCCCCTGCCCCCATATATGGGGGGTATCCTTTTACTCCCCCTAATAGTGGAAAGTCGTTTTTTCTCATCCTCCGGCTGTGAAAATGGGTATTTTTTCTCCCGCCCCTGTCCACAGGTCTGTCGGAGCTGAAACATCGTCAGCGCCGTGGATATGGGCAGGTTGGCCAGTCACCAGCCCAAGGGTGGGATGTTTTCAACTTCATCCACATTTCCACAGGCTCTACTAATAATACTATTAACAGATTCATATAATGAATAAGGCTTGAATCCATCCGGTGAATACTGTACAATCTTGTTATCAGGGATGCCCCTCTCAGGTCGACGTTTCATGGGAGATACACCATGGATATTATCAAAGTCTCTGCAAACTCCCGAACTTCCGCTGTTGCCGGGGCAATCGCGGGTGTTATCCGAGAACACAAACATGCCGATGTTCAGGCGATTGGCGCAGGGGCGGTCAACCAGGCCGTCAAAGCGTTGGTGCTGGCCACGGGTTATCTGGAAGGCGATGGTATCCATGTGGTCTGTGTGCCTTATTTTGTAGATGTTGATATCGATGGCAAGGTGCGCACGGCGATAAAGCTGGTCGT
>JBGPQJ010000211.1:0-4417 GCA_041488995.1 Anaerolineae bacterium | reverse complement strand
GGTCAGCCGTAGATCTTGAAGAAAGTGGATGATTTCAGAAAGCCATTGACGTAAGGTAACCTTATCGTCCGCAAACAGCAGATTATCATCAACATAGCGAATGTAGGCACGACACTTCAATATCCTTTTGGCAAATTGATCAAGCTCGTTGAGATAGACATTTGCCCAATGCTGCGACGTAAGGTTACCGATCGGCAAACCACGCGGACGGTTTACTGCAAACAGATCATCGCCAGGGAAGTAAACCATTTCATATTCATCAGCCTGAACGCTTGCACTACTGTCGATGATTTTGGTCATCAAATCCAGAGTGCGCACGTCGCCTACTGTCCTTACCAGGATGTTCTTCAGAACTTCATGGTCGATCGAGGAAAAGAACTGGCGCACGTCACAGTGCATCACATAATCATAGCGCCGCAAATAAAAGGTGCAGCGGTCAAGCGCAGCGTGCGTGCCTTTGCCTTTACGATTGGCGTAGCTGTCAATGATGAACTGCCGCTCAAACAAAGGTTCGATGTTCTGCATGAGCGCATGACGCACCACCCGATCGCGGAACGGCGCAGCCGAAATCAGGCGGCGCTTGGGTTTCATGATCTGAAAGTTGTGATATCCCCCGGGTTGATAAGTTTGACTCTTGAGTTCTTCTTCCAGTTCGATCAGGTTCCTTTCAAGGTCATACTCAAAGGCCGCCGCCGCAGGCTGGTAACGCTTGCCTCGCGCTGCATTTTTATAGGCCGCCCAAATATTCAGCGGGTGGCATATCTTGTCGTAAAGCCCGTAATAGCGTTTTCCCAAAGCCCCTCCTGATTTTAAAAGCCCTGGGGGGCACTGCCCCCCAGACTCCCCGCTTCAGTTTTCAAAACTCGCTTCGCTCACAGAAACCAGAATTCCAGTACTAAGGTGAGCGGGCACAACGAAAACCGATATCGTAGTACCTATACGAAGGATCGCCCCTGTAGCGGTAGGCAGAACGGAGGTAGTAGCCGTTGCTGCTCCACGTGCCGCCCCGCAGCACCCGATATTCACCTGAAGTCGGTCCCTGCGGGTTGCGCTCGGGCAATGATGAATAATAATTGGTGGCATACCAATCATTGACCCACTCCCATACGTTCCCTGCCATGTCGTACGCACCGTACAGGCTCTTTCCGCTCTCATAGCTCTTCACTGCTGTGGTATCCCCAATACAACCACCATAATTCGCCAGATCACAGCTCGGTGAATTTTTTCTCCATGGGTACAACCTGCCGTCCGTCCCGCGCGCCGCTTTCTCCCACTGCGCTTCTGTCGGCAGATCAGCACCCGCCCATGCGCAGTAAGCCTTTGCCTGGTTCCACTCCACATAGATTACCGGGTAATCAGCATAATTGCTGTTCCCATAATAGCTGGGGTGCAGATAGGAGCTGTCATCTTGTGGCGGGGTGCACTTACCTGCACTCACACACAACGCATACATGCCATTGATCACTTCCGTCTGGTCGATCCAGTAGGCATCCAGGTACACGCTGTGCTGGGGCTGTTCCTCGCTTTGGGTGTCTTTATCCTTTGCGGGATCAGAACCCATCAGGAACTCGCCTGCAGGCACGTACACCATCAACTTCTGGTCTATTTCCCGGATCAAGGTGGGTGTCAGCGTCATGACCGGCGGGGCGGTGTCGCGGGGCGTGCTGGTATTGGCCAGGGTGGCTGTAAGTGCAGGTGTTCTGGTTTCGGTGGGTGTCGCAGTGGGGACTGGTGTGGAAGGCGGCAGGTTTATCTGACTTATAATTGACAATGCAATCAACATAAGAACCACCGCGCCAATTCCCCAGGGAAGCCAGTTGAAGGGCTTTGCCTTCACCCTTCGCTCTTTTCCCTCTGGGAGCCCCGCGGGAGTGCTTCGCGAAGGGGATGGTGTGAGAGATATTGGGTCTGCAATCGTCTGTGTCACGATAACCGGGATGGCATAAACGGTTTTATAAGGGTCAGGTGCGACCAGCATCGCAGGAGTGACCAGGATGCTCTCCAGCGCTTTAACGAAAGCATCCATATCCGCATGACGGTCAGCAGGGTCTTTTGCGAGCGCCTTGAGAAGTACCTGTTCAACACTTGCCGGTAAATCCGGCACGAATTCTCGGGAATTGGGCAGGGGCTGGATGGTCTGCTTGATGAGGATGCCCGCCGGCGTGTCCGCCTCGTAGGGCTTGCGCCCGGTCAGCAGCTCGTAAAGCACCACACCCAGCCCATACTGGTCAGACTGTTGGCTGGTCTCCCCTGTCCATTGCTCGGGAGCCATGTAGCCGGGTGTGCCGATGCCTACCCCGGTGCCGGTCAATGTGCCCGCGTCGTCGTGTTCCAGGATCTTGGCGATGCCGAAGTCAGAGAGCTTGGGCTCGCCGTCCCCTGTAAACATAACATTGGAGGGCTTGACATCGCGGTGGATGACTCCCTGACGGTGGGAATAGCGCAGGGCACGCGCGACGGGCAGGATCAACTGGATGGCCTCCTGCCAGTCCATGGGCTGTCCGCGCAGACGATGCTTCAGGTCACCGCCCGGGCAGTATTCCAGCACGAGGTAGGGCGCACCGTCGTGCTCACCATAGTCGTGAACCGTGACAATGTTGGGATGTGAAAGCCGCGCCAGAGATTTGGCTTCCCGCTCGAAGCGTTTCAATATTTGGGCCAGCATTGCCGGCGCAAACTGGTCTACGCGGATGAGCTTGAGGGCCACGTCCCGGTCGAGGCGGGTGTCGCGCGCCTTGTACACGATGGCCATGCCGCCTTCGCCAAGCCGTTCAAGGATTTGGTAACGCCCGATGGATTGTCCTGTCAGGTCCGTCATGGACGAATGCCTTTCATCCTAAGGATGTCCCACCAAAAAGTTATATATTTATTTTACATCAGGTTGTGAAAGAGAAAGTACATCAGTCACCCTACATATTTGAAATGGCAGCAGGTGGCTCTATTGTAGTTGCTTCGCTCCCAACATCGCGAATTATTCCGCCTTAGGAATGCAATCTCCTCATTTACTTAATGAATTCGTTAAAAACGAAGCCTAAAAAACGATATTTATAATTTTTGCTACCCAGATGCTCCAGATCGGTCATACCGTAGCTGTTGATCAGCTTCTCCGCCTGCCCTTGCTCCATCCCAACCCAGCCGGCAGCGGCGTTCGCCGCAATGATGTTGCATACGGCGTCCGAATCCTTGAAATCCCCCGCATAGGCAAGACAAATAGCCTGAATTACCGACCATGCAATTGCAAAATCCTGCCTGCCACTCTTAGCCGGACCGGCCAGGTTAATGATGCTTGTGAAATATTTGCCATCAATGGAGACGGTCGTCTCTCCCAACCCTTTGAGAACTTCCGGCATGTCGCGGTCTTCGACAACCACGATTCTCTGACTCGAGGGGCGCACAAAGGGGATGTCGATATCCTCATGACGTAGACCGTCCCGGGACTCAAAGACATTCACCGTGGTCAATGCCAGTTCCATGACCTCCTTCATCTCCTCGTCAGTGACCTCCTGACCGCCGCTCGGCCGCATAATGAAGATAAAGGGATCACTGGATTTTACCTCAATGGCTGTTTTGGTCTCCAGCCCTCCCTTTTCCAGCCGGTTAACATAATCCGCAAAAGCCTGAATCTAGGGGTCCTGAGCCGGCGTGATGATGAACACAGACGTCGATACGCCACCGGTGGAAGTGCCTCTCTGGCAGCCTGCCAGCAAAAGAACCGCTGCGATTCCTAGGAATACATTCTTGAAATTCGGCAACAAGATTGGTTCACCCTTCATTATGAGTATCTTTCCTGACAACAGGCGCAGAAATCCGCTTAAGGACATTTTTTATGGTCGCACCTGTTTACGCAATAATGCCTACCTGTCGAATTCGAGTCTGCCTGTGGAACGCAGATATGCCCAGCGCATATAAGGCAATCTTACGATGATGCGGTCGGTCAGTTCTGATGCAGCGCTGATTGCCGCCCCTCGACAAAAAAGCGATACAGAGCCCTGGGCGTCCAGGCACAAGCCGTCGGGGGAAGAGAAGAAGGGCATTTCCGGATTCCTGGAATGATAGATGAGTGTCACGCCTTCGGGAATTGCGCCGATAGGCTGGATCGTGAAGACACCGGGCCGCACGAGCATCCAAGACAACGAACACAGCAGTAAAACAACAATAATGACGACAAGTGGAACGATGCACCCCTTGCGGCTTTTCGTCGGCTTCTCTTTTTCAACAGGTTTTTCAACGGTTTCATCGGTCATTTTTGCTCTCCTTTTTTAGGCAGCATCCACTCCCAGGCGTTCAATACCAGGATGGGAACGCCGATCACCAGGAAGGCCAATTCCAGCCCTTCATCAGGCGGCGATTGGTTAAACGAGACGGCAAGCATCGTGATTGGGATTATCAGTAGTAAAAGAAGGATTATTCGGCGAAT
>JBGPQJ010000210.1:0-4523 GCA_041488995.1 Anaerolineae bacterium | reverse complement strand
CGACTTCGACCTCGTCGCGGTTCATCGCTTTGAAGCGGCTGAACCAGTCGCTCCTGAACGAGGTGATCAGCGCGTTCAGCGTGGTGGGCGTGGTCTCTTTGAGATTCAGTTCGCGGGTGAGCAGTTCGATGTCGGCGGGCATGATGTTGGACATAGCGACTTCCAGGTTGAAATCGGGAGCCTGTCCGCGGATCCGTGCGCCGCCTCCCAGCCCGACGAGCTGCACCTTCGACCCGAACTTGGCCTTCAAGCCGATGACGTTTTTCCCCGTGTCGGAGGCGGTATCGTCAAAGCCGTATTCGTTGTGCATATCCAAAACCAGTATGGAAGCCTTGCCGTAGTGCATCAGCCCCGCCAGCACGATGCGCGTCAAAAACGACTTGCCAGTGCCCGTCGCCCCGAACACGCCCGAGGAGCGCTGCACGAACTTGTCCAGGTCGATGCACACGGGATGTCCCTGCTCGCGGGTGTAGCCGATGACGAAGTTGCCCCTCTCGCCCGGCACGCCGAAGATCTGGGCGATGTCCCCTTCGGAAGCGATATACACTTCCGCGTGGTGAGGGGGGATGTTCTTCACCGGCAGCAGCTTCGGCTCGAGGTTGTCCTTGATCCATCCGACATACTCCGGGGACGACTCGTCGGGTCCCACCTCCAGCATGAGATTGGGCAGCACTTCGAGATTGGCGAAGAGCGTCTGCCCTTGCAGCGCGCGCGAGATATACGCAGGGAAGCGCCCCTCCATTTGCTCGTCCGCGAAGCGCGGGTCCGTTGCGCCGAGCTGGATGTCCGTGACGATGCCGTAATACCGCCAGTCCCCGCTGGCTAGGATCACAAACGCTCCCTCCTGCATCTCCTGCGGAGAGACCGTGAGCCGTACGCGAAAATTTTCCTTCAGCCCGCCGCCGACCAGGTAACCAATTTTTGTTCGTTGTTGTTCCATAGATTCTCCTACAATGTTCACCACAAAGGGTCACAAAGGAAAACCAATATTTTAAGCGCCTTAGTGGCACTTCGTGTCCTTTGTGGTAAAAATCCTAACCGCTCACGTCGCTCAATGCGCCCAATACACTCATCAGAGTCGGATAGTCATCACGCAGCAGGGTGATCACCTCGCGTGTCGCGGCATCCTTCCACTTTTCACTTTCTTTGTCATGCGCGAGGCTGGCCTGCTGAATGTGCGCGGCGACCAGTTCTCCAACCGGGGTCTCTTTCGAGTTCAGGATGTGTCTGAAATAGCCGAACTTCTCCGTAAACCGCGCAATATCCTTGTCATCACACAAATAAATCACATCCAGGCTCAACGGCGGGCGCGGCGGCAGGAGATGATAAATCCTCCCGTCCTGCTCATAGCCCACCGCCAGCACGGACATCTCCACCGGCACGATCCGCCGCTCGCGGTTATCGCGCATCACCTCCGCGCTGACGTTGTCCGCGGTCACGAGCTGGCGTACCAGCCCGTCGTCGTCAATGTGGATGTCGTAGATCAGTCCATAGACCTGGTGCTGCCCGCCCAGCGGTGCGCGGACCAGCGCGCCAAAAGAGGGGGCTTCAAACTGCGACACGGAACACCCGGTAATGAAGCCGGTCGTCCCGGCGCGGAGTAAACGTCCGATTTCGATTTGCGTCATGGTTTATATCCTGTCCTTCCCGACAAATCCTTTGCGGATTGCTTGTACGAGCCGTCCTCCACATCTGCACCGTTGCGGCGTAGTTCCTGCACGAGCATTTGTTCCACCTGGTACTTCTCCTCGTTTGAGACGACCGCGGTCTCGTGCGCGCGGTGCAACAGGTAGGGATACGGTTTCGCGCCCATGATGCGGCACTGGTCCACCAGGACTGCGTGCAGCATGCCGAGCATGGCAGGGTCGTCCACCACCCAGCGGGGGATTTCGACCCGCGCGATGTGCGGATTCTTCTCCTCCCCGCCGGCGTTCAGATAAAAGAAATGCAGCGCAAGAACGCCCGGGTAGTTCTTCTCAGACTTTGATTGGATCGAAAAAACGGCGGAGCGATGGCCCGGCTCGAGCAGGGGTTCCTTTTTATCGCCAAACAGCCAGCGGTCTGTCACTCCCAGCAAGGGATGGTAATTCCGGATGTCCTGCATATCTTCCGGTGCGGCTTTTACCACTTCGAGCAGCCGCACGACCAGGTCGGAGGCGGGCTTATCCACGTAACCGGCGGTGATGACTCCCCGTGACTGCAGGCGTGAGAGCACCCCTTTATATTTTTCCAGGCTCTCGTAGTAGGCTTTGGCCTCTTCGCCTTCTCTTGCGCCCCACAGTTCAATGGGTCCGTCGGTGAACGTGACGACGGGCGCGTCGTAATCTTTTGCCAGTTCCGCCAGCTGGCTGCGTTCCTGCAGGTCGCGTTCGAGCGCCACCATGCCATCGCTGAGCGGGACGCCGTTGCGGAACAGTTCGAGGTCGTACATCAGCACGCTGTCGGTATGGATGAGAGTGGACTCGCCTGAGTTCAGGCGCATGATAATCCCGCCCACATTGACCAGCCCAAACTGGATCTGCTCATGCCGATCGGGGGTGATCTGAGAGCCATCCGCGGCGATGAGCGTTGCCTGCTCCGGAAGGGTAGGCGGTGGGATGGACGAGTCCAGTTTCTCATTCAGCGGCGTTGCACAACGGAGACCGGCATCCACTTCCCGGGCAGCATCCACTCGCTCCTGCAGGGCATCCTGTGCGTCGGCATGGACCCTGAGCAGGGCGCGCGCATCAGCCCGGCGCTCCTCCAGTAATTTCTGGCGCTGCGCGGCACCTGCCCCGATCTGGTGAATTTTCTCTCGCACCTGCTGGAAATTGATGGCCATGCAAATTCCCAAAGACTCTAGAACATTTGTTATAGATTGTACAGGCAATTAGGGTAAAATTCAAGGGAACTTTTCTAGCGGTAGCACGTCTATAACCTAAATCTACAGGAACCAGTCGAAAGGAGAAAACCATGCGTTCCAAAATGTTGTTTGTATTTACTGTTGTGGCTGTACTTGCCCTTGCTCTGAGTGCCTGTGCCCCCACCGGGCAGGCAAACCCGCGTACGATGAGCGTGACCGGCACGGGGTTGGTAACAATGACCCCTGACATTGCCTATATCAGTATCGGTGTCCACACAGAGGCTCCATCCGCTTCTGAGGCGGTCAAAGAAAATAATGTCCAGACCCAGAAAGTGATCGACAGCCTTACCAAAGGCGGGATCGCCGCGGAGGACATCCGCACCTCCAACTTCAGCATCTGGCCCAACCAGCGCTACGACGACAAGGGTCAGCCAATCGGCACCAATTACGCCGTGGACAATACCGTTTATGTGACGGTCCGTGACCTTTCCAAGATGGGCGAACTGATTGACACGGCAGTCAAAGCCGGCGCCAACACCATCTACAGCATATCGTTTGACGTCGCCGACAAGACCGATGAAATGAGCAAAGCCCGCGAACTGGCCGTCAAGAATGCCCAGGATCAGGCAGCCGAACTGGCAGCCGCCACCGGTGTCACGCTGGGCGAGATCCAGACCATCTCTTATTACGACAGCGGGTCAGTACCCTATGCGGACTATGGCAAGGGTGGAGGGGGCGGCGGCGCGCAAGCGGCCGTGCCGATCAACCCGGGGACGCTGCAACTGACCACCTCGGTAAGCATCACCTACTTCATTAAATAAACGAGAAGCATCCTACCCCAAACCTGGTCGCCGTTATGGTGACCAGGTTTTTTTATGGATCTGCTCCAACGAGAGGCAGGGAACGGGTGGGGTTATAATCTCCCATCATCACCCAGGGAGCAGACGATGCTAAAAGTCGGATACATTGGTCTTGGCTTGATGGGCAAATCCATTGCCCGGAATATTCTCAACGCGGGATTTCCGTTGGTCGTCCATAATCGCAGTCGCGGGGCAGTGGCGGAGCTTGTCGCCGAAGGGGCGATCGAAGCCTTTACGCCGGCGGAAGTGGCGGCACAGGTGGATGCTGTCTTCACCAACCTGCCCGATTCGCCGGATGTTGAAAAAGTTGTCCTCGGGGAGAATGGCATTTATGCAGGGGTGTATGCGGGGCTGGTCTATGTGGATAACAGCACAATCAAACCAGCCACAGCGCGCACCATTGCCGCGAGGCTTGCCGAAAAAGGAGCCTTTGCCCTCGATGCACCTGTCAGCGGCGGGGATATCGGCGCAAAAAATGGCACACTGGCCATCATGGTCGGCGGGAACGCCGGCGCGCTGGAAAAAGTGATGCCGGTCTTGATGGCGATGGGCAAGACCGTCACCCATGTCGGCGAGGCGGGCGCCGGGCAGATCGCCAAGGCTGCCAACCAGATCATGGTCGCTGCGCAGATGGTGGCGATGGGCGAGCTGCTGATCTTCGCCCAGAAGTCCGGCGCCGATCCGCAGAAAGTGGTGGCCGCCATCAAGGGCGGCGCAGCGCAGTGCTGGTCGCTGGATGTAAAACCGCCCCGCTTATTCGTGGGGAATCGCGCGCCGGGTTTCAAAGCCTACATGCAGGCCAAGGATCTGAACATCATCCT
>JBGPQJ010000209.1:0-4553 GCA_041488995.1 Anaerolineae bacterium | reverse complement strand
ATGGGAGTGGATTGGTTTGCACCGGGAGACAGCCAATTTCGTGAAACACTTTGCTACTATGCCTATGATGTTACCAAGATGCTTAAAAACGGCGCTAACAGCCTCGGTGCCATATTGGGCTCCGGCTGGTACACGGGATACCTGACTTTCGGCCTGGGCAATTTTAATTTTTTCGGCGATACTGAAACATTACTTGCGAAACTGGTGATTACCTACTCCGATGGGACCAGGGAAACCGTCGTAACCGATCCGGGCACCTGGAAGCTTTACAAGAACGGACCGATAGAGTACGGCAGTCTCTTCCAGGGCGAGCGCTATAATGCGAACAAAGAAGCCAACATATCTGTCGGCGCCAATGTAAGGGGATGGGCCACCAATGCCTATGATGACGGCAAGTGGATGCGACCCGAAATAGTCAAGCAGCGCGATTGGGTCAAATTCGCTTTGGTCGCCCGTTATGACCAGCCGGTCCGTGTCGCCGAGATTCTCCAGGCCAAAAGAGTATTGGACACCCATAGTGCTGATGAACATACCTACACGTATGATATGGGCGTGAACATGGTCGGAGTGCCATCGATTACGATTCCGGCAGGCTGGCTCAAGGCCGGAGACGTAGTAATCCTGCGATATGGCGAACAGTTGTATCCCGGATTTCAAGGCGATAAACAGGAGTACGTAGATCTATATGGTTATACGGGCAAAGGAATGGGGGTGGCAGGCAGAATCCTGACGGCGACATACAGGGGTGCTCTGGCAACAGATTTTTACACTGCCGGGAACGGCAATGAGGTGATGATTCAGCCCAGCACAACCTATCGCGGATATCAATATATCCAGATTACAATCCCAAACCACACAGGCGCTCTTGCCCTCGCCAACGTCAAGGGTCTGGTACTTTCTTCAGATAAGATGCCGACGGGCACTTACGTTGCCACCACAGCGGATACGGTCACGGGCAACCATGTGAACCAGCTCTTTAAAAATATCCAGCGCAGTCAGTTGGGAAATTTCTTTACCATTCCCACGGATTGCCCCCAGAGGAACGAAAGGATGGGCTGGACAGGCGATGCACAGGCCTACACGCGCACCGGGACCTATAATTCAGATGTTCAGAATTTTTTCCGTCAATGGATGGTGGCACTGAGAAACGACCAGGGTGTCGGCAGTGCGACAGATGCTCCAGGGGGGATCGGCAGCACCGTGCCGACCTTCACCCAGGCAGATGCCACCAATTTTCCGGATGGCACGACGTGGGCGGCCGCGGTATGTATGGTACCCTGGCAACTATACATCCAGTATGGAGACAAGCAGGTCATCGAGGAAAACATCGAGACGATGATGGCATGGCTCAACGGAATGGACTTTTATGATTTCAATGACAAGTATAAATATTTGTCATCCAAGACCAGCGGATTGTCCGACTGGCTGGCGGTGGACAACAACACGCCGGCGCAACTGGTCAATAATGCCATCTATATCTATATGATGGAAGTGACTTCCATCATGGCTGACGCGATAGGAAGGAACGATTATGCGGCCACGCTCAAACAACGTCATGATTTAGCGAAAGCGGAATGGAATGACGCATATGTGGATCCGGTGACCGGCAAGACCAGGAATGCCGACGGAGCCATTGTACACACGCAGGCTTCTTATGCCACGCCGCTTAATTTCAATGTTTTCAGTGATCAGAATAAGACAAAGGCCCAGGACTTCCTGGCGGAGCTGGCGGCCAATCCCTCCTTAAGTCACAAGGGTGAGAGATCGTTTCCGCCTTATTCCATTACCACCGGTTTTTCAGGAACGCCGAATATTCTTCCTGCATTGAGCAGAGGCGGCAAGGTTAATCAGGCATACAGTATGTTCACCTGTGCGGAATATGCTTCATGGCTTTATCCCGTGAAAAAGGGAGCGACCTCGGTCTGGGAACGCTGGAATGGCTATGAGCAGGCTTTCGACCGGGGCGGCGAAAACGGCATGAATTCGTTTAATCATTTCGCCCTGGGCGCCGTTGGGCAATGGATGTATGAGTATCAGCTGGGAATCACCAGCGATCACCTCAAGGGTGAAGCCGGATATAAGCACTTCATTCTGCAACCGGCAGCGGGGGAGAATTACACTTCGCTGAAAGGCAGCTACAACTCCAATTACGGCGTTATTTCAAGCGGGTGGACCGCAGACGGAAAGGGGAACATGACTTCGCTAAGCGTGATTGTGCCGGCGAACACCACTG
Source organism: Anaerolineae bacterium (assembly GCA_041488995.1). Lineage (GTDB taxonomy): Bacteria > Chloroflexota > Anaerolineae > Anaerolineales > Villigracilaceae > JBGPQJ01. Next base: position 2,320 of record JBGPQJ010000209.1, on the reverse strand, counting down.
CGACCCTTTATCTCCCGGTTAGGTGGCGTAAATATATAACCTTTACAACTTGTTTAGAGATTGCTTCGGTAGAATTGTATAGTTCCATTCCCCATGAAATGTATGAGGCCGCATGTTGATTTGCGCGAATTCTTTGTCCGTCACCTTGCGTCCCACCGCGTACTTGCGGCGGTCCAATCGACAGGAAACTTTGAGTCCCTTGGCGGTGGTCGTCGCTGCAATCAATCGCACCACGGTTTCATAGTCACGGAGCGGCTCTCCACGCCAATTGGATGAGATGAACGAAAACAAGCGATGTTCTACTTTGTTCCATTTGCTGGTTCCGGGCGGAAAGTGGCAAACGCCGATGATCAATCCCGACTCATCCGCAAACTTTTGCATCTCTATTTTCCACAGGCGCAGCCGATAACCATTGCTACCGCCGCCATCGGCCGTGATGACGAGCTGTCCGGTTTTGGGATAGAGCCTCCGGCCTTCCCTACGCCACCACCCGCGAATGGAGGCCACGGCAAAAGCCCCGGTGTCATGATCTGTTCCTACGTTTACAAAACCGGTGTTCCGGCCCAGGTCATAAATCCCGTAGGGATAGGCGCGTGGAACCGAGGGATCGGCAAAATCATGGCCGTTCGCCAGCTCTGGCGAATGCTTCTCCCGCCATTGACGCCCTTTGTTTGCATAGTTCCCGATCAGTTCCTTCTTCTTGGTGTCTACAGAGATCACTGGCTTTCCTTGCGCCAAGGCTCGCACCACCACTCGGTTGATGTGCTGAAATTGCGCATCCCGATCAGCATGGTCCTTGCCCTCTTCAGTTTTCCGATTACTCTGCAGACTGTAATCCATCTGGCGCAGGAGTTGGTGGACCTTCATGTGGCTGACCGGATGATTCTGGTCCGTCAGTTCTGTTGCCAGCGAACGCGTGCTTTTGCAGGTCCAGCGCAACGGTGATTCCGGATCGCCCCGCGTCACCGGTTCCACCAACGATTCCAGGACTCGCGGCAAATCCGGATCGTGCGTCACGAGTTTGAGGCGTCCGGCCCCAGGGCGGCGAATGTATCCCTGGGGCAGTGGCGCGGCATTCAATTCCTGTACCGCCTTAGTGATCGTTACCCGCGAGAGCCCGCAAGCGCGGCTGACGCTCGAGATGCCACCGTAGCCCAAGTGCAGCGCCTCGCTGGCAGCCACGAGCCGGCGCGCACGCTCATCCAGGTGAGACCAGATCTGCGCAAATTTCCGACGAAGTACTTGCCCTTTCGTCATGCTCCTAAATATACAGCATATTAGACTACTTGTAAATGTTATTTATTTACGCCGCCTAACCGTATGTTTTGTCATCGCCGTCCAGCCGATTGACCCGGCAGATGGCCTGGAACAGCCCGTGATCCTGCATGTGCTTATCGATATAAAGATAGGTTGCTGGAGGCGCATCAAAGCCGGTCAGCAGCTTATCCACCACGATCAGGAGCTTCATCTGTCCCGGCTCTTCGACGAATTTCTTTTTTACCTCTTTCTCGAATACGTCGGCTCTCTTGACCGCCTCGTCCGGGTCTTGTTTGAACCAGTCGGCCAGCATCTTCTTGTAGATGTCGTACTTCCGCAGGTTCTCGGTCGGCCCTTCGCCGGTCTCCTCGCCCTTGATGTCAGCGGGAGACGGCTGGTACGAGGTGACGATGGCGCACTTGTCGAAGCCGTGGGAAGTGAACAGCTCATATAGCTTGCACGCCTGGTAGATGCTGCCCGACACCAGCATGGCATTACCGTGTCCGCTTTGCAGGTGATCCTTGGTCTCCATGTCCAGCAGGATGTCCGCCACGATTTTTCCCAGCCGTGACTGGCTGGAGAGCACCTTCTGCATGGTGCCCCACTTCCTCTTGAGCTGGATCAGCGCAATGTCGTTGAGGCCCTTTGTCTTGGCCGCAAACCACTGGTCGATCCTGGCCTGTGACGTGATGTTCTGGTCGATGTCCCGCGCCTCGTAGCGCAAATCCAGCACCACCTTGTCCTTCACCGCCTCGTCGAACTTGTAGGTATGGATGTAGCCGCCGAAGACCTCGATGCTCCGCTGCTTGTCGGCTTTCAACAGCGGCGTGCCGGTGAAGCCGATGAAAAGTGCATTGGGCAGAATGGCCTTCATGGCCCTGTGCAACTCGCCTGATTGGGTGCGGTGGCACTCGTCCACAAACACCACCAGATCGCCCTTGGCCTTGAAGCCCGGCGGCAGGGCATTCTTCACCTCCTCGATATAGCCGGCGATGTCCCCGACCTCCTCGCCCTCTTCCTTGCCGCCGAACTTGTGGATCAGTGAACAGAGCAGCCAGGGTTT
>JBGPQJ010000208.1:0-4603 GCA_041488995.1 Anaerolineae bacterium | reverse complement strand
CTTTACTTCCTGTAGAGCTTTAGGCAGCTGGGCGCTGGGGGAGGGGAGGACCACCGCGACTCCGAAGGGGGCTTCGGGGAGCGCCTGGACGGTTCCGAACTTGCAGTCCCAGTCGTACATCAACCCGCTGCCATTTCTTGATCGGTACGAACTGCGTTCGACCCCCTCGAACTCTTCCAGGCGGGGCAGGAAGTGCTGGTCGAACTCGGTGACCAGGACTCCTCCCATTTCCGCCGCTCTTTGCTGCGCCTGAGTGATGGCGTCGATTTCTTCCTTTACCCGCTCATTCTCAAACGGTCTGTCCACCAATTCATACATATTCACCTCCTCACGCTTCCTGCATCTCGAACGACTCGAAGAGCGTCATCTGATGTAAACCGGTCACCGCCTCGGTGGGCGGCTGTCCGCCATTTTGGACGCTGGCATCTGCGTGCGCCGCCGTAATGACCGCCTTGTAGGCTTCTTTCAAAGCGTCCGCTTCTTCGCGGTTGCGGATAATGGCCGAAGGTATGGACAGGGACCCGGCCGTGTGGCTGTGGTAGGCGCAGCCGGCAAGCATGCCGGCCCGTTCGGCTTCCTGCAGGCCGGCGATCTTGAGCAGCTGATCGGCCAGCTCCTGGCTGTTCATGCCAGGATCAATCCACTGGTTTATGCCCATCCAGACATTGCGGTAACTCACTTTGGAATTGGAAGGTGCGTGCCGACCATCTTTCCAGACTTCGCGCTTTTCCTTGCGAGCCATGATGAGGACCCCGTCTTTGCGTCCCCCAAAAGCGACACACGAGGCGCTGATGGTGCAGTAGACGGTATTGAGCGGGTCGTCCGGTTTCCAGAAATCGGCGTGAACGTCACCGGAGACAGCCGGGCCCGCCGGGTTGACACGGATATCGCATTCCGTCCACCCAATCCGGGCGAGGATCTTTCCGGCCTGTTTGAGCAGCGCCCGGGCATCGCGCAGGAACTGCTCTTTCAGGACCTGTCCGTGGTCGCTGTATCCGCAGATGGGGTCGCCGTACAGGCCGTCGGCGGCAAGTCGTTTGAATTTTTCTTTCATGCGTGACCTCCTGATGAATTAGAAAACAAAACCCCCGCCTCGATCGGGGCGGGGGCAGGGAGGGGGAACGTGTTTTGTTCCACCCATGGAATTGAATTAAGGCAAATAGCTGTACTTTTTTGGTGCGTTGATTTCCACCAGCAACGAGTGTCAACGCAAAGCCATCGAAGGCTTCCGTGCCGCAATGATTCAATTGTTTCAACGCGTGGTCAGCTTGATGAGCGGCGGATAAATAAAAAGCCGGCAGTTTGAGAAGACTGCCGGCTGGTAAGGAAGAATTGTGTTATTCGCCTGGAAGCAGTTGATCCCGCGTCCAGGCCAGGGCATCCCCGGGTGTTCCGAGCGGGAACGGCAGAGTCTGGCGTAAAACCGTGTTCTCAAGAAAATGCTGCTTGTCCAGTGTGGCAAAGAAACCCACCTCCGCCGCCCAGGCATCCGCAATCACCCGGGCATCCCCGGAATGCTGGACCAGAGCGTTTGCTCGTTTTAGCATTTTCCGCGTGGCAGAAGGGGCAATCCTGATCTGAGCCCGGTCCATCAGGAGAGCCAGTGATCCCAGCGTCTGCGGCGCCTTCGCGCGCAGAACGGCTTCAATTTCCTTCAGGACCTGGGGGCTGACCTGGATTCCAATCAGCTCAAGTTCGCCCAGCTTGAGCAGCTGCCGGGCTCCGCCGCTCTCGGACCACAGTCCCGCAAACAGGGCGCTGGTATCCAGGAACAGTTCAGGCTTTTGTGTCATAACTTTCACGCTGTTCCCTGAGGGTTTTGAGCATGCCTTCCAGCGTCTCACCGCGCTCGCTTAATGCCCTGTTGATCTCATCCGTAAGCGCGTCCACCTCGGAACGGCGCGGGCTGATGACGAAGGCATTCCCCAGATCGATCAGGGTCACCACATCGCCTGTTTTGAGTCCGTAGGCCTGGCGCAGCGCCTTTGGCAGGGTGATGACGCCGCGTTGGGAGATTTGCAGGTTGATTGTTTTTTCCATAGGAAATCCTTTCTTCTGAAAATCAGTATATCTGACAATCAGAAAATCGTCAAGATCGCCCTTCCTCTCAGGGGGGTTATAAGGAAATCACCTTCCACTTCAATCGCTTCAGCCATGTTCATCTCCTCTTCCATCTCCCTACGTTTTTGGGCGTGATATAGGTGCTCTGCATACTGCCGCTGTTCAGGTCAAGGTAGATTTGGAACCTGTCCAGGCTTTGAGTCAGTAGCAGGCGCATCAGGCAATCCGCCGCTCTTTGCTGCGCCTGGGTGATGGCATCGATCTCTTCCTTTACCCGCTCATTCTCAAACGATCTGTCCACCAGGTCATCACTGTATGCCCCATCCGGGGCGAGGGACTTGAGATTCTTTGCCATTTTTCACCTCCAGAAATAGGATTATGAAATCCCCGCCTGAGTCGGGGCGGGGGAGGGGGGATGACAAATACACACAGGGACGCGCCGTGAAGCGCGTCCCTGTGTGCACGAAGAACTACTATATCCGCTTGCTATTTTCCGATGCAGTATTAAGGCCTGGTCTCAGGCTCCTCGCAGAGCATTATCCAAAGCCTTCAAATCCACCAACAGGCCGGCCTTTTGCTGCATTTCAGTTTTCGCGGCAGGCGTGAAGCCGCTTCGGGCAAACAGCGCATAATGTACTTTCCAGCCCTTGCCTGCATCGGGCAGATCGTGCAGCACGAGGGGCGTTTTGCCATCCACCAAGTCGCGCACGACCTGCCGGTCAACGCGATCGGCACCCGACTTGCACTCCCCCAACAGGATGTCACGCGTCTGCCAATTGATTGCTACCACATCCACTTGTACACGGCGGCTCCAATGGCTTCCAACCGCCTCTGGGGTAAAAGACAACTCGCCGGCCTTACCCCGTACCCTCACCCATTGCCTGGCGAGGTCTTCAAAGGCGGTGCCCCCGACAAAAGCCCGTAGATTTTTCCGGACAGCCTCGATTGCCCGATCCGCGTCGAAGGGAGAGTCAGATAGCAGGGGTTCGAGAAAATAGAAGTAGAACCGGAAATACGGATCGCACAGGTGATAACGACCACTGCGAGAGCGAGAGCGCTGATCCTTTGGTTGTGTCACCGGCAAACGTCGTTCCACTATACCTAGCTCCTGCAATGTATTCAGGTAGAAGTTCACACTCGTGCTGGGGATGAAAGCCCGATGGCCGATCTCTGATAGCGTGTGCGCCCCACTGCCAATCGCTTTCAAGATGGCAAGATAGCTGTTTGGTTCTTTGACCTCATCGTACAACAAGAAAGCCGGCTCGGCCAAGAACATGTTGCCGGGCTTCAATATCACCCGACGGATATTGCCGATCAGATCCTGTTCCGGATCCAACCAGCTAATATATGCAGGAATCCCACCGACGACGGCGTATGCGGCAACACGCTCGTCGGCATCCCATTTCGGAAAGAATTCTGCCAGGCTGGAAAAGGGCAGCGGTTCGAGGTGCCACTGAGCAGTCATCCGCCCAAAGAGCGGCGACTGTCGAGAAAGCAGAGTTTCCATCACATGTACATGCGAACCGCATAACACCATGGCGATTTTAGATTTCTGGAAGTGCTGATCCCAGGCATATTGGAGGGAAGAGAGCATGGCAGAATCGGCATCCGACATGTAGGGTAATTCGTCCAGGATTAATATCCTGCGCTTCCCTTGCAGTTGAGGGGCAGCGGCGTCCCAGAGTTCAGGCCAGGAGCGATAGGTCGGAGCAGACAAGTATGGGACATTGAGCAACTTACTATACAAGCGGGTGCGTTGTTGGGTAGCGGTTTCCTTGACGGCTTCCCAATACGTAAATTCAAGGCCGCTCTGCGCTGCCCAGTGCAAGAGCAGTTCCGATTTCCCCACTCGGCGCCGGCCATACATCAAGATCAGTTGCGCTGGACCAGGGTGTTTGCGAGTAAGCAAATCATTGAGAAAGGCGATTTCTTCCTGCCGATCGACAAACATAGTCACCTCCTAAATTATAGCCTAGACTATTATATCGCAGACTATACTAACTGAGTTTAGAGATGCCCAACAAAGCGCAAAGGAAAGCGCCTGATTGGAACGGACCTAACATGAGATGCAAATATCAAGACAGCAGGTTTGTGACTTTTTTTGCGCCTTTTTGGTTTTGAATACCACCTCATAGCGTTTTCTTGGCGTTGGCCGATAGCCGTTATGTCTGCCTGGCTCTTTTCCTGCGGGTCTCTGTCAATGACAATTAGAAATGCCCATTTGAATGGCACACTCCGCTACGCGAGGGGTGTGGTGGCCGGTGGCTGCAAGAGCAGTTGGGTCGAGATAACTATGTGGGGATCTCTTCTTGAATGCGCCGGGCGGACGACTCGCGCTCTGGGCCGGTTGACAGCCCATCAGGACAGTGCTTCGTGTAGTCGAAATATGGCATACTGTCCATTTGCCATACCGTTTTATTCCCTTGCCAGATCCTCGGCCGTTTTCATCGTTTCCATCTGCGCACATTGGCCGTCGTGATATAGGTGCTTTTCATACTGCCGCTGTTGAGATCAATATAGGTCTGGAACTTATCCAACGTCT
>JBGPQJ010000207.1:0-4610 GCA_041488995.1 Anaerolineae bacterium | reverse complement strand
GAACCATCCAACGCTACCGGGCGCGAAAAATAAAGGTAAAAACATCTCCAAAGCTTGATGTGGCGGCAGAAGGCATCATACTGGGAAAGGGTACGGCTTGGATTAAGGTACTTCCGGGGGCGCTGCGAGTGATTGCGCCTGAGCCAGGCACAGGGACAGAAAAACCGCTGAAAAAGGCTACCAAGGAGTTGCCTGAGCCTGTTTCCCCGGTTTCCCAGTAATCATCATTTTATGGGGACTCTGGCAATGGTTCAAGCACGTATTCTAATGATCGATGCAGGCATATCGACCATTCAATATCGTTTTTCGCGGTAAGCCTTTCGCCGTAAAGAATTCTCGAAAGAAAAATGATCAACCATTGAGAGACTCGAAAGTCGATTAAGTCCGTTTCATTATGGCCCCGCACACTTTAAGACCGAAGCGATCTCCGCCTCGCCTGATGTTCGTTTTTTTGATTTCTGTAAATCTCAACAACATCGATCAGTATATATTCTCGACTCGATGATTTCATGAACCGAGGCAATGGCGCCTGGACATTCGGGAGGTTCTATTAATGGCGACGGAACTTATTCTCATCCGACACGGCAATGCGGTGCGTGTAAACGGAGACTACTTTCATGCACCCTTGACAGCACTTGGGCAGGAACAAGCTGCACAGACTGGTCAATACTTTAGTGCTCCACAAAACCATCTCGATGGTTTTTACTCCAGCCCTCTACGACGCACGCAGGAAACTGCACGTATTATTGGCGCAAAAATCGGACAAAACGCGGAATTGCGAAACGGTATACAGGAAATCCGTTTTCGCGAGCTGCCTGCGTTGGTGATTTTAGAGATTCTCTCGATCACCGATCTTGTAGAAGATTATCTGGATGCTCGCGCAGGTGTACCTATTCGATGGCCCATTGAGGGACGCGTTTCAGCGGTGTTATTGGAGATCGTGGCCGGGCATCCCAACCAACGAGTCGCTGTGATCGCTCACGCCGGTGTGATCTCGGCGGCACTGTCCTGGTATCTACCCGAAAAGCGCTGGCGGTGGTGGCGCACGACCGTAAGCAATTGTTCTTTAACACGATTCAGAGTGGAAGGCAATCGGGCGGAAATTCTGGCTGTAAATGATATACAGCATTTGAGTCCTGCGCTCATCACCACACAACCCGCGACGACAACTGTCGAGATTGCCGAGAAGGCCCACCCGGCTGAGAAAGCATTGATATTTGACAAGGCGACAGATAAAAATAATTGATTTAGCGCTTCACCAAAATGATAGCAGTCTCTTTTCGCAGATTAAGGCTTTGCCAAGGTGGTGGGAATTCGCGTAGTATCCCCCTTATATGGAGGGGCAAATGGCATGTGAAACGAAAGAGATTAATCAGAATGAAAAGTAAACCTATTACAACACCACTGAACACAGACCAACTCAAGTCAGATTATAACGACAGAGAACCAGCCTAGAAAGAAAGCCGGCCAACAGGTCTGCTGAGACTCGTGGTTTTGACCTGTTTACGGACATCAAGTATGAAAGAGCCCGAAGAACTGCGAATGACCGAATCAGAGATCTCTTGTAGGCCTGTGAAGCACAGATGTTCGAATAATATCACCATATTTTCAGGAATACGACTTCGGGCGTCTTGACCCGGAGCGCGACAGTGATCTGGTCATCGAGCGCCTGCTCGCCTACGGGAATCGGGACGGAATGTGCTGGCTCCTACAACACTACGGACAGGCCCGCGTCCGGCGCGAGGCTCTCCAACTGCGCGAATTGGGAACGAATCCGCGCGACGGCAAACGAAGGCCCACCCCCCAACTGGGGGAGATAAACACTCCCCGGACGATGGATGCGGCTGAGGGATGTTCGTTGTACGATGGATTCATGGCTGGCATTCTGGCCTGGACCAACCGAGTGTCGGAATGTTGAAATCCGGATAATTTGTTATGGAGATGTAAGAGAGATATCATCACCCAAAATGGAGTACCTTGTGCCAATTGACATTATGTCCGAAACCATTGTTCCTGATCGTAATGACGATTGACAGAAGGAGAACAGCCATGAACGATCACCAACCCTGGGAATTCACCTGTAAAACATGCGGCGGTCATAAATTGACCGTCACTCGAGTTTGGAACATCCTGGCCGGACCCGTCAGTGAACGCTGGCAGGAATGGGGACCGCTCGAAGCTGATCATCTCTGGCGCTACGACTACAAGGAAAAGATAGAGAAAGAAGAAGATGAAGACGATGAAGATGAGCGAGGCGACTTCGGTGAGTTTGCAGAAGATGACTCTGATTCTGAACCGGAGGAGTACGAAATGTTCGAACAGGAGAGCGACCCGGAAAGTGACGAGTTTTATGTGAATTGTGCAGGCTGCGATCGCGAGATCGAATTTGGCTGGTCACAACCCGATCGTGGTGGGTGCATATTTCCCGTGGAATGTTCAGACTTCATTCCCGGGGAAATCTGGCCGGAACCCAGATATTTGGATTCCTGGCAGCAGAAGCACTGGCTCAGAACGGGAGATAGCCAGCCATGACCAAAGACCGGATCAATGTTCCCCGCGCCAATTTAATTGCAATTGTTCATGATGACCTCATGCATAAGCGCGACGCTTTTGCATGAGGTCAGATGATCGAGCCCAGCGGCGTTGAATCCTGGGCATTCCCGGAGGTTCCATGTCTGAAAATAAAAATGCAGTCGAGATGCATGGCTGCATCGTATGTGCTAGAATATTCAACATTCTTGCCGTGTATACCCCGGATGGCAGGCTGGTGGATTGTACCGTGACCAGCCCCGGCGGCCACTGCGTGCCGGATGAACGACGACCGCTGGTCGCTTGCGATACCCACACAGCAGGGGAAATTGAGACTGCTCATAAAAGATGGCAGTCCAGAAAAGGTAAAGAGTTAGACAATGAACAAGAAGACGAATGAGGTCATTGTGAATCGCCGTGTTGAGGGTTTAGATATGGGGGGGCGGGCAAGAGCCTGCGCTGAGCAGAGCGAAGTGCCCGCTCACATCCCCACTTCTCTCCCTTTTAAAGTAGATATTCCCAAAGAACCGATGATTGAGACGGTGCCCAATGGACTTTAAGGATTATTATGAAATATTAGGTGTACCGCCGAACGCCGAAAAGAAGGTTATTCAGCAGACCTTCCGCAAGTTGGCCCGCAAGGTTCACCCGGATGTAAACCCGGGCAATAAAGAAGCAGAAGAGAAATTCAAGACGATTAATGAGGCTTACCAGGTTCTATCGGACGTGGAAAAGCGCAAGAAGTACGATGAGTTGCGGGCTCAATATCAGCAATGGCAGCAGACGGGTGGTCGCCAACAGGATTTCGACTGGCAAAACTGGTCAGCCCAACCTGGCAAAGGGGTGCGCGTCCAATACGCCAATCCCGAAGACATGGAAGACCTCTTCGGAAGCGCATCGCCGTATTCCGACTTCTTCACCAATATCTTTGGCCAGGCGCGCAGGAGCGGCAGAGGCAGTGGCCGAGGCACTCCGCCCAGCCCGCGTCGTGGACGTGATGTCGAATACGAAGTCGATCTGACCCTGGAAGAGGCTTTTCATGGCGCAGATCGCCTGTTGGAAATAGATGGGCACCGCATCAAAGCCGGTATTCCACCTGGTGTGCGCACCGGATCACGAGTTCGCCTGGCAGGTCAGGGGGAGCCGGGTCACAATAGTGCGCCGGCTGGAGATCTGTATTTGATCGTGCACACCTTACCCAATGAAACCTTCGAGCGCGAAGGGGATAACTTGCACCTGGATGTGCCGATCGATATCTTCACCGCCATTGCTGGTGGTGAAATCCGCATCCCCTCCCTGGAGCGGCCGCTGATACTGAAGATTCCCCCCCGGACCAACGCCGGGCGGAGTTTCCGCCTGCGTGGCAAGGGCATGCCCCACCTGGGTGATCCCAAAACGCGCGGTGACCTGTTTGCCCTGGTCAGGCTGGTGCTGCCCGACCCGCTGACCGACCAGGAGGTCAATAGCATCCGTGAGTTGGCCTCCTCCCGGCCAAACCGTTCTTAACCGCATCCCAAATGAGGTAAGCGCATGATTCCCGAAAATCCATTCCCAAAAAAGTATTGGTATAGCCAATATGAAGGCTATGAGTCGCGCTGCCAGCGCCGTCTGCAAGACGACCTGGGAGTCGATGAGGCCGCCGCTGAGGCGATCCTGCGCCTGCGCAGCCAGGTCATTGAATTACAGTCTCATATTCGCCAGTTGGAAGCCGAGCTGACCGCCCAGTATGCCAGCCAGCATATGCGCCTGGCTCGTTACCGAGAAGTCTATTACGAGGCCGCCTGGATCGAACTGGAATTTCAGGAATGATAACAGCCTGTCGGCACTAAAAAGGAGAAGCCCATGCACCAGTCTGTACTCACCGATCAGCAAGCCCAATTCCTGCGCGACGAAAAAGAAGCCCTGGCCAAAATCCAGATTGCCCTGGCCGGACTCGACCTGCCGCGCGAGGCCCTGGACAGCCTGCAAAAAGCCATCCTGCAACTGGACGAACTCTTCCTGATCGTCATCGCCGGTGAGTTCAACGCTGGTAAGAGCGCCCTGATCAACGCCCTGCTCGGTCAAAAAGTCCTGGCCGAAGG
>JBGPQJ010000206.1:0-4617 GCA_041488995.1 Anaerolineae bacterium | reverse complement strand
TTAGTCGCTCAGCACCTATATCCAACCGGATCGCTCGGCTACAACGAGCTCTTAAGAAAGTCGGCGCCTAACGACACGCCGGTTCAAAACGGTCAGCCAGAACGGCATCACCAGGAGACCTGCGCGACGGTTGAGTGGCTGCTGTTAAATGCCCGGTTGTACCTGGCCACCGGTCGAGTACGGTATGTGGAGAAAATGGAGCATACGATCTACAATGCCCTCCGAGCGGCACAATCCGCGGATGGCATGAAATGGATGTACTACACACCATTGCGATACGAAAAGAGGTGGTTCACCGGCCCTACGAGTTGCTGCTATTGGTCCGGCCCACGCGGCATCGCTCGATTGCCAGGATGGGTGTATGCCCTGGACGGTGAGGGTATCCAAGTAAACCTTTACGAATCGTGCGAAGCTAGTTTGCAGCTCGGGGGGCAAACTGTGACTGTCAGACAGTCATCTCTCTATCCGGATCAAGGCCGAGTGACCCTGCTGATCCAGCCCGAGGAGCCGACCAGCTTTACACTTCGCATGAGAATCCCGTTTTCCGGCAGTGATATCCGCATTAATCTGAATGGCCTTGATATCTCTTCCGATCCTGGGGCTGATGGATACGCCTGCATCCAAAGAACATGGCTCGCGGGTGATAAAGTCGAGATGGAATTTGGCATTCCGACCGCCGTAGAACACTTCCTGGACGACTGGTACGGCATCCTGGTGCGGGGAGTCGAAGTCCTCTCCGTAGACCAGCGTGACAATCCTGCACTCGATCTCGACCACCTCGCACTCCCGGGAGTGGCGAACCTCAGCCGGCTGGATTCAATTGACGGCAGGCGGCGGTACGCATGCAAAATGTATGCCGACGGTCGGCCGGCAGAAGTGGTCGTTACTCCTTACGCCGAAAGCGGTGGTGAAGGTTCGCATTTCCGCACTGCATTTCCGATCCACCCCCGATGACGTCGCCCGCAGATAAGTTAGCTAAAACAGAGGTTTAGAAAAACATGAATGAGACTTTCCGCCGCCTTTCAGATCACCAAGTGAAATTATTGCCGGGTCTTTTCAAGAATCGCTTTGAGGTCAACCGGAGCTACGTGCTTTCATTGAAAACTCACAACCTTCTCCAAAATCACTATCTTGAGGCCGGGTTGTGGGGACCTAGGGTCAAGCCTGAGGACGCCCACTGGGGTTGGGAATCACCCACTTGTCAGATCCGCGGCGAATTCCTGGGCCACTGGCTCTCCTCGGCTGCTCATATAATTGCCAGCACCGGCGACCTGGAGATCAAAGGCAAGGCCGACTTTATTGTGTCCGAGGTGGCGCGCTGCCAGGAAGAGAATGGCGGTGAATGGGCCGCGCCTATTCCGGAGAAATATATGGAATGGCTGGGGCGCGGAAAGTCCGTTTGGGCTCCTCAATGCACCGTGCATCGGAATATGATGGGACTTTTCGACATGTACACCTTGACCGGTAACTCGCAAGCCCTCGAGATCCTCATTAGGTGGGCACGCTGGTTCGTCCGTTGGTCCTCCCAATTCACGCGGGACCAGTTCGACAATATCCTTGACGTTGAGACGGGTGGCATGCTGGAATCTTGGGCAGACTTGTATGGTGTGACTGGGGAAAAAGAACATTATGAGTTGATCAAGCGCTACGACCGTCGGCGGTTATTTGACCCGCTGCTTGCCGGAAAGGATATGCTTACCAATATGCACGCCAATACGACCATCCCCGAAATCAACGGGGCTGCGCGGGCTTGGGAGGTAACTGGGGAAGAGCGGTGGAGGCGTGTCGTCGAGGCATACTGGCAATGTGCGGTCACCAGTCGCGGTTATTATTGCACAGGCGGGCAGACGAATGGAGAGTTCTGGACACCCCCCAATCAGCTTTCTACCCGATTGGGAGACAAGAACCAGGAACACTGCACAGTCTATCATATGATGCGCCTCGCCGAATACCTTCTGCGCTGGACTGGCAATGCCTCTTATGCTGATTATTGGGAAAGGAACCTCTATAATGGCAGCCTGGCTCAACAGCATCCGGAAACAGGGATGGTGACCTATTTCCTACCTATGCGGTCCGGCTCAACCAAGAAGTGGGGAACCCCAACTAATGATTTCTGGTGCTGCCACGGCACGATCATCCAGGCGCATTCAGTAATTCCGAACCGCATATTCTACGAGGAGGGGGCCAATCTCATTCTTTCCCAATACATCCCTTGTCAATTGGAATGGGACTGCCATGGGACGAGTGTAAGTCTTAATCTTTCCGAGAACACGCATCCAGAGGCGCACCATCGTCCCGGCAGCCGGACATATGTGTTGAAGATCACATGCCGTCAGCCCGAGGAGTTTACGCTCAAGTTTCGTGTACCCTGGTGGGTGAGTTCCAGTATTGAGGTGGCTGTAAATGGGGAAATACAGGCGGTTACAGGTGACCCTTCCAGTTACGTTCAGCTGCAGCGAGTATGGCACGACGATACGATTCAGATTACCTTGCCCCAAATTCTTAACACATGTCCTCTGCCCGATATGCCAAGTACAGTTGCCTTTATGGAAGGCCCGGTCGTACTGGCCGGAGTTCTAGGGGATGGAGACCCACAGCACGGAACGGAATTACTCACCGAAAGGACCCTCTACTGCGGAGAAGGAGATCCTACGTCCATTCTTATCCCTGATAATGACCGAGAATTTACCAGGTGGCGGATCGGATACCGGACCTCGGGTCAACTGCACAACATCCGTTTCGTTCCGTTATATGAAATCCGTGATGAAAGCTATGCGGTTTACTTCCCAATAGAACCAGCAGGACTGACGGCACGTCAACCGATCAGAATAGATGCTTCAAACCGATGATTGACTTTTCAATATGTGCATGCTAAAATCTATTTAAACGTTTATATAACCGTTTAAATATCTATGGTAGGCCAAAAATGACCAACCTTCCAAAAGTCACAATCCGGGATGTCGCAAAATCCGCCGGGGTTTCCATAGCAACGGTCTCTCACGTGATTAACCACACCCATGCTGTCAGCTCGGAACTCGAGCAGCGGGTAAATGATACGATCAATGCACTCAATTACCATCCGAATAAACTTGCCAGGGCACTCAATAGACGGGATCTTCCCCTGCTGGCTTTAATTGTGCCCGATATCAGTAACTCGTATTGGTCGTCATTTTCTCGGGCTGTCCAGGACGTCGCCGACCTATATGAATATTCGGTGATTGTATGCAGCAGCGATGGCCTTTACGAGCGTGAAAAACGCTTCCTGCGCTCGCTGAGCGGCTGGATTGGCGGCATCATCATCCACCCCTATTATGTGACTATAACGGATGTTAACCAGTTGATCGGCGATAAAATGCCGGTTCTCATCCTGGGAGACTTCATTAACGGCGAACCCCAGCCACAAAACTGGGACCAGGTGGCCTCTAACAACCTGGAGAGCGCCCAAGTGGCGGTCGAGCACCTAATTGGGCTGGGCCACCGCAACATCGCCTTCATCCAGGGTCCAGAAAACACGCCCACCAGCAAACGCCGCCTGACCGGTTACCGCCAGGCAATGGAATCGGCCGGTTTGCCTATCCTCAACGATCTGGTCGTGGCAGGCGATTACACCTATAAGGGAGGCTACTTGGCGATGAAAGCACTGCTCGGCCGGAAGGCCAGACCGACTGCAGTATTCTGCGCTAACGATTTGAGTGCCCTGGGTGCTCTCGAAGCTGCCAAGCAGACGGGCTGCTCTATTCCGCAAGATCTTTCAATTATTGGATTCGACGACATTGATGAAGCAGCCTTAGCCTCACCTCCGCTTACCACGGTACGCCTTTCCCCGCGCCACATCGGCAAGATGGCCGCAGAGACTCTTATTGCGCGCATGAAAAGCAGGCAGGAACCGACTCGGGTGTTGGTCGAAGGCACGCTGGTCATCCGGCAGTCTACGGCTGCACCGCCTGTTGACTTGGCCGGGCTCAAGCCGGAGTCTGCTCTCTCGGGAAAGGAGGCGCGATGATATGACCTGTTGTTGGATGCCCAATGGGGAAGAGGTCGTTTTCAAGGAATGGGAATTGAAATTTCATCTGACGTGAGGTGTTTTCGCGAGCCTCGAAAATTCATTTTTCACTAATGGGAAAAGGAGAAAATAAGATGAAACAAAAAAGTCGTCTGTTCACCGTCTTCACCCTGCTGATGGCAGGGCTGATGCTGATAGGGTGTGCGGGCCCAGCTGCCACTCCTACTGCCGCACCGCAACAACCTTCCGATACGGCTGTGCCGGCTACCTCCGATACAGCTGTGCCGGCTGCCGCTCCGGTAAAAGTGCAATATTGGAGCAATGGCTGGTTTGCCGAAAGCATCAATGCCCGTAAAGCCGTGGTGGACAAGTTCAACGAGGAACACAAGGGCAAGATCGAAGTCGAATACATCCAGGGGGACTGGGGCGTTGGAGATCAATATATCCAGAGCGGCGCCGCGGCTGGCGGTGGAATCGCCTGCGTGATGGAATGGTATGACGTTGGAGCTGTGGACTGGTACAACAAGGGCTATGTCAACGACCTGCGACCCTATATGACACCTGAGATCCAGGCTCTGATGCCCGAGGCCTCCTGGAAGGCCAGGTCAGCCGCT
>JBGPQJ010000205.1:0-4648 GCA_041488995.1 Anaerolineae bacterium | reverse complement strand
GCTCTCCACTTTCTGTGGTGTCCCGCCGCGCCTCGCCGGGGACAAGTTGGCCAGTGTCCAGACCCATAAAGCCACCTGCAGCATCAGCCGGTGATAATTGGTGCTGTGCTGGACATAGGAGCCGTCCTTGTAAATCTGCTTGGCAAACGCCCAGGCCAGCCACTTCCAGCCTTTTCCGCGCCAGGCTTCAGATCGAGGATGATCGGGCAAGGCCAGACTGGCAGTATAAAGCGCAGCCGCCTCGCTGATGAGATGATTGTTATTCTGGGAGCGCGCATAAACCAGCGTATGCGGAATCCGTTCTGCATGCGCTACAACCGTCGCTGCGAGGCTTTCCATCCGCTGGGGAGTGGACTCTGCCGAGGAGGCGAACACCTGCCCCGCCCAGACCAGTGCCATGAGCCGGATCGCCACCTCCTGCCCCGAGGTCCACTGCGGACCAAGGTATGGGGGGTTCGACTTGATGAATTCGCCGGTGTGCTCCCAAAAAGCCCGGGCGTATCGTTCTTCCCCGGTGATGTAATAAGCCCTCCCCAGCGTAAACGCCCATCCAAACCGGGCGGGTTCCCAGATGAACTTGATATCATTAAATTCAGCCACTGGGAGGGGGACCTTGCCGGTCTCATAATCTGTCCAGTGAGGCAGTTTGCCATCACTGGCAAATCGCAAGGGGACCGGTTCGCCGCCAAAGAGACGGACTTTCCCGCCGACGATTTCTTCGGCTTCGGCGAGTAATCGGGTTTTGCCTTCATTCCCCAGTACCTTCAGAATTTCCTCCCGGGAGGGAAGCGGCAGGACCGGTTTCAATGACCAATTTCCAGTCTGGGCAGGTTTTTGAGTCAGCCTGCGGTAATGCCCGGTAATCAGTCCAAGTTTGTAAATGGCAAACAGCGTGAAGGACTTGGGTCCCAACTCGCGCAACGCTTTAATGGTGAGGGAGAGACGATTCATGGCGCTCTATTTTAGTTTATCCAACAGGTGGTTATTGCCAGAGGCTCGAATAACACCATTGACCTATGCCTCCCCCGAGTCGATCACAGATTTCGTGACGCGGTTGATCTCATCAAGAGGCGCACTTTTAGCTTTCTCCAGCCGCTCGAATCGTTTCGAGAACTGGTCCATGGCAAAGTTGATAAAGTCTTCTTCAACCAATCCAAACGGGACAACCGTGTAAGCAGCGAACGCGTCACCGATCACTCCGATGGCAGCCGGGAACATGGCGGTCAACCGCCAGATCAGGTCCTTCTCGTCGTCCGAAAGTTTCGCCCAATCCTGCCTGTCATTCGATAAATTAATATCAGACGGATTCCAGATGCCCAACCGCTTGGCTTTCTCATACAAACGCATCGGAGGCAGGTCGCGATTCAATCCGCGGGTGGTGGTCGTAAATGATTGATGAGCCATCCTGTATCCTTTTAATTTTGAATCTTTTCGTATTACTCCATCACGGGTTTGAAGGGTGGTCCATTATTTCAGAAAAATCACAGGCCACGAAACTATCCTGACCATCTGCGATTCTCATTTGCCACTGTATGTTATTATATTGACAATCCTTCGCTTTCACAACGGATAAAAGCGTTTAATAGATTGGAAGCGGGACCCAATATGGGGAATATTCCACCAGCCGTAATGGAGACTCCACCCGGACGATGAGCACCCGCCAGAAATTCATCCTGATTATCCTGTCTATTAGTCTGGTCGGAATTTTGGCAGCCTTTGCCCTGTTCATCATGCGCAACCCTGCATCAATTACTTCATCGGGGATTGCCGATCCGGTGTGCGGTACACCCGGTGACAACAGGGGAAACTGTGACCTGGAAATCAGCAATGACCTTCCAGAGTTTTCCCCCGCCCCTGAGACAGCTATTGCCCTCGTCCCTTCCCTCGAAATCGAGTCACTAATCATCCCCTCAGTCATATCTACTCTTTCAGTATCCAACACTGAAACCTCATCACCCAATGCCCTGTCGGTAACGCCCCTGCCCTGTCCGGTGAGCGTCTCCGGGGGGCTGGTCACCGAGATGCGGATGATCATCGCAGCCATGCCCCGGGCGGGGTCGAACGGATTCGTTCCGCCAACCGACGCGCAGATCACCGGTTGGGAATTGCTGGTTCAGGCGGTTGTGGATGACGACCTGCCTGTCGCATGTTCCCTCATCCAAACTTATGGGTTTCCTTACCAACTCGTCCAATTCACCGACGCCTTCTTCGAGGACCAGCAATACGTGATGCTGCGCGAGATTGCGCCGGTGCAGGCTGGCTGGGGGACCTATGTGTTCCGCACCATCCCGGGTGCCACTCCGCTGGTGGTTGAGGTCCCGCATCCCAAGGCGGATTGGAACACCGAAATTGAGGGCGTGGAGATTTTTCGAAAGTTGAATGCCCGCGCCTTGCTGGTTGCCGGCGCCCACCGCTGCGCTAATGATACCTTCTCCCCATGTGCCGGAACAACTATCGCCTGTGGACAAGTCGAGCCTTACCGCGTGTCGGACGTGGGACACGGCGTGCAGAACATGTTCCACGCCACCCACCGGGCACTGGTGGACTGCCGTAGCAAGACGGTCGCCATCCAGCTTCACGGGAACAGTGTGAGCAACTGCCCGGATGTGTTCGTGAGCAACGGGACGACGAACCCCGGTGCAATGGCAGGGAACATCTCTGATCGTATCGCTTCAAGCTGCGGGGATTACAGCGTCGATCTGGCGGATGGTGAAGCGGGAGAATGTGCCTTCACCGGCGGCGGAGCCGCTCAGGCAGTGCTGACCAACGGCTGCGGGTTTTCAAACCCGCCGGACGCCTGCACCGGCTACACCCTGCGCCCCTCCGGACCGGACCAGTTCATCTCCATCGAACAGTCCCTCAAGGTGCGGCAAAATTTCGACTGCCTGGTGACGGCGCTGGATAATATTTTTAATCCATAAAGTGGATTTACATTACCCCCTGAGGGGATTCAGTGGATGGTTGTAAATCCCCATTAATCATCACCGGTTGACCTGTCCTCAATGACTGGACCGCTGCAAAAGTGGCTTTTGTCACACCCATCAGCTGATCATAGGGAATGGGAGGCTGGCCACCCGAGCGGATAACCTGTGCGAAAGCCTGCATCTCCCTAAAGTGACCTTTATCCTGCCCGATGAGTTTGGCCGTTTTCTTTTTCCCATCCTTGACCGTTTCCAGTGCCCGGAAGTCATCCAGCACCGCCACGCATCCCCCACAAAAGACTTCAACCCGTTCCTTGGGGAAGGATTTGTCTCCGCTGGCGAGATAATCCACCACACCGATGGATCCGTCCGGGAAGGTGAAAGTCATTGAGACATTGTCCTCGCGATATTTGCCGATATCCGGCAGGGCATGGGCGCTGACGGAAACCGGCGCTGCGCCAACCAGGAAGGTGATGAAGTCCACAAAGTGACAGCCTTCGCCGATGATGCGCCCGCCGCCCTGGACCGGGTCATACACCCAGTGTTTGGGCGGTATGTAACCGGCATTGACCCGATAATGAGCGTAGAGCGGTTCGGTGCGACCAGCGAGAAATCGGGAGAGTTCAACCGCCAGCGGCGCAAAACGGCGATTGAACCCGACTGTAAATAATTGCTGGTTGGAGGTCGACAATTGTTCAATCACGGCATTCAACTGGTCGCTATCCACTGCCAGCGGTTTCTCGACGAAAACATGCTTGCCGGCTTTGAGCGCCTTGATCACCAGATCAGCATGCGAATCGTGACGGGTGAGAATCGCGACGGTATTGATATGGGGGTCATTCAGGATCTGCTCATCATCTGAAGCGGCATAGGCAAACCCAAATTTACTACCGGAGTGCTGGGCATGTAATCCACCCGCGGAGGCAATCCCAACCAGTTCAATCTCTTTGAGTTTTTTTATGGCAGGAAGCAATGTGGCATCGGCGTACAATCCCGCCCCGATCACACCCAGCCGGACATCTGTGGGATGCGCGCTGAGAGCACGGAATTCCACTTTCTTACTCTTTGATCCCGGCTTCTCATCGTAAGTTAGGATCACCCCCAAAAAAGGCTCTTTCGTCTTGCCAGTGATAATTTCATAGGCGGCGGGTGCCTGTTCGATGGAAAAACGGTGAGTGATGAGCGGTTTAATGTTCAGTTTGCCGTCAGCCAAAAAATCCACCACGGCCTCCAGGTTGCGACCCTCCGTCCAGCGAACATAGCCAATCGGGTAGTCTCTTCCGTTTTCCTCATAGGACGGGTCATAACGACCGGGACCATAAGAACGGGAGTTGATGATGTTGAGCTCTTTTTCATAGTAGACCTTGCGCGGGAGGGTCAGGCCGACGGCGCCCGTTGCCACTACCCTTGCCCGGTCGCGCGCGATGGTACCGGCCAGTTCGACCGGGTCAGATGAGGGTGTGTCCGCACAGATGATGACACTGTCGAAGCCGCGCTGGGCAGTAAATGCCAGGGACTGGTCGAATGCGGTTTCGCGTGAACATGTCGCGATCCCGAATTGACCCGCCAGCGCGTTTCGCTCCGGATTGATGTCAATCCCGAGAACATGGCATCCTGCCGCGGTGGCAATTTGAGCGGTCAACAATCCCAGAAGTCCCAAGCCTATTACGGCTACACGCTCCCCCACTTGCGGTTCGGCGAGACGAAATCCATGCAGGGCAATCGCG
>JBGPQJ010000204.1:0-4650 GCA_041488995.1 Anaerolineae bacterium | reverse complement strand
GGTGCCATCGTCGAGTGCACCTCCCTGTCGCAGTCGAATGTATCCAACCACCTGAGCTGCCTGCGCGACTGTGGCCTGGTAACCGCTGAACAGCGCGGAAAGTTCGTCGAGTACCGCCTGAGCGACCCGCGCGTGGATGAATTGCTGACCCTCGCAGAAACCCTGCTGGCGGACGTAGCGCGCGGCGTTTACGAATGCACCCGCTACAGCGTGGAGGAACGGTCCGATGAGTAACATACAAATCCTCGAAGTCCCGATTACCGGCATGGACTGCGCCGAATGCACCCTGCATGTCCAACATGCCATTGAAAAACTACCTGGCGTACGGAAGGTAGATGTTTTTCTCGGCTCCGAAAAAGCGTTGATAGAGATGGATTCCACACCGGTGGATATGACCACCATCCGCGCGGCTGTGACTGCGGCTGGATATGGAGTTCCCGGAACAGACTCACCTCCGTCTGCTCCTGTTTCGATGGGCGATTTCAACCGCCGATTAACTGTTCTTCTGGTGAGTGTGTTCGCCATCATCGGCAGTGTGGTCATCTTTGGCGAAATCCTGGGTTTGTTTGATTTCCTGAACGAGCGGGTTCCGTTCTTGTTCGGTCTGGCATTGGTCATCGCGGGCGGCTATCCAGTATTCATGAACGTTATCCGCGCCACCCTCAGACGCCAGGTCATTTCACATACCCTGATGACTCTCGGTGTGCTTGCCGCGCTTGCAGTGGGTCAATGGGTCACTGCGGCATTGGTGGTGGTATTCATGCGCATCGGCGATTACGTAGAAAACTTCACCACCGAAAGCGCCCGCCGCGCTGTGAAAGAACTCACTGCTCTCTCCCCGCAATCCGCCCGTGTGGAACGTGACGGTTTGGAACTTGAGATTCCTGTCAGTGAAGTGAAAATTGGTGAAACAATTATCGTGCGTCCAGGCGAAAGGATCGCAGTGGACGGGGAAGTTGTAGGCGGGCAGGCAACCATCGATCAATCAGCCATCACGGGCGAATCCATGCCCGTCGAAGCGGCCAGTGGAACTCATGTATATGCTGCTACCATTGCCAAACTCGGCAGTTTGCGTATTCGTGCTGAACGCATCGGGATGGATACAACCTTTGGGCGTGTGGTCAAAATGGTGGAAGAGGCGGAAGCGCATCGCGCCGACATTCAGCGAATTGCCGATAAATTCAGTGCGTGGTATTTGCCAGTCGTCGCCGTGATTGCCGCGTTGACGTTCCTGATCAGCCGCAACCCATTGTCAACTGCGGCAGTCTTGCTTGTGGCGTGTTCATGCTCCTTCGCGCTGGCAACGCCAGTTGCCATGCTGGCATCCGTTGGCGCAAGCGCCAAACGCGGGCTGCTTATCAAGGGTGGCAAATATCTTGAATTGCTTGCACGTGCTGATGTTTTACTGGTGGATAAGACTGGAACGCTCACACTGGGTCAGCCACAGGTCACGGATGTAGTACCGTTGAATGGTCTTTCCAGAACTGAGATCTTGACCCTTGCCGCATCTGCTGAGCGCTATTCAGAGCATCCACTCGCTGAAGCAGTGCGCACTCTTGCTCGTGATGAAAATATTTCTCTACTCGAACCGCAAGGCTTCGAAGCAGTACCTGGTCTGGGAGTGCGAGCCGTTATAAATGAACATCGTATCGCAGTGGGCAATCGCCGCATGATCCCTGCCGCTGGTACACAAACCATTGTCGCTGACCTTGAATCGCAGGGAAAGACGCTCTTGTTTTTGGAAAGCAACGATCAGTTGATTGGCATACTTGCCGCCGCAGACACATTACGTGCAGAGGTGCCTGCCGCGTTGGAAGCTGCCCGTGCTTTGGGCATACGACATATCGAATTGCTCACTGGTGATAATGAACGAACTGCCTCGACACTCGCGGAAAAACTTGGCATTTCCTACCGAGCCAACCTTTTACCAGAAAACAAGATTGATGTAGTAAAGGAATATCAAGCGAAAGGGCACACCGTCGTTATGGTCGGCGACGGTGTGAACGACGCACCTGCCCTCGCCCAGGCTGACGTGGGCATCGCAATGGGCGCGGCTGGAACGGATGTCGCCATTGAAGCTGCACATATCGCCCTCATGCGTGAGGACTGGAATTTGGTGCCAGAGGTGTTGCGTATCGCTCAACGCACCATGCGAATCGTTAAAATGAATCTGGCATTCACGACGATTTACAACGTTATTGGGTTATCCCTGGCAGCATTTGGATTCCTCCCGCCCGTTCTTGCTGCTGCGGCACAGTCCCTGCCTGATATTGGAATTATGGGGAATTCAGCCAGGTTGTTGAAACAGAAATAAGAAAAGTTAATTTCGTTGAACAGGCAGACCATGTGGATCTACCTGTTTTTTTTATTTTTTTCAGGCGCGGCTCTTCCAGTACTATAGTGTGTATTGACTCTTGGCTTCTTCTCTGCTAAAATAATTAGGAAACACTAAATATTTTTTTAGCTTTACATATTACTTTATTTGTCTTTATTATCGTATTTGCTTTGGAGTAGTTACACATGTGGAACAAAAGATTATCACTGCTCATAATGGTCGGCCTGCTTCTGACTGCCTGCGGACAACAGTCGAGCCAGATCGGAGATCTAGTCGCTGGGAAAGAGTTGTTTCATCAAACAACAATTGCTATTGCGCCCAGTTGCATGACCTGCCATTCCACCCAACCGGACAAAGTAATCGTAGGACCGTCTTTGGCGGGTATCGCAAACCGTGCCGGTAGCAGAGTATCAGATCAGACAGCCAGGGAATATTTACGCAATTCCATTCTCAACCCAAACCTGCATGTTGTGGAAGGGTTTTCGTCCGGGTTGATGTACCAGAATTACAAAAATGTGCTGACAGAAGAACAAATCAATGATCTGATTGCCTATTTATCCACATTGGACACCAAGATTGTCCGGCCTTAGAAGTTAGGGAACCTAATGAAACCACTCACTAGACGCGATTTTCTAAAATTAGGCGGGCTCGCCCTGGTCGGGACTGCTGGAGGAGCCTTATTAACCCAACAGAAAACCCTGGCCGCAAAGGGAGGGATGACTCATGGCTCAGCAGCCATCCAAATGCAAGAACATAATGGCGGACTTGTGCCCGGCACAGCCGGTGAGGTGGATCATGAGAAAAACGGTTTTAATCCCACCGACATTCTGACCGAATTCGATTTTGGCAAAGTCTCAACGCTTCCCAACGGGCAGACATTGCGTGAATATGAAATTATGGTCATCAACAAAGATATCGAAATCGTCCCCGGCATCATGTTCCCCGCGTGGACATACAACGGGCGCATCCCCGGTCCCACACTGCGCGCCACCGAAGGAGACCGCATCCGCATCCGCTTGACCAACGGCAGCGATCATCCCCACACGATGCACTTCCACGGCTTCCACCCTTCGGAAATGGATGGCGTCCCCGGTACCGGGCCGGGTGGATCCGTCGCTCCGGGCGAGTCGTTCACCTATGAGTTCGATGCCGAACCCTTTGGCCTGCATCTCTATCACTGCCATATCTTCCCGCTGGCACGCCATATAGCCAAAGGACTATACGGCGCATTCATCGTTGACCCCAAGCAAGGCCGCCCCCTTGTTGAGCGCGAGATGGTCATGGTCATGAGCGGATTCGATGTGGACTTCGACGACACAAATGACTTTTACGCCGTGAACGCCATCCCATTCCATTATCAGAACCATCCCATTCAAATCAAAGTTGGCGAAAAGATTCGCATCTACCTGGTCAACATCCTTGAATATGATCTGCTCAACTCCTTCCATCTGCATGCGAACTTCTTCCAATACTACCCCACTGGCACCAGCCTCACGCCCGCTGAATTCACGGACACCATCATTCAGGGACAGGCGCAACGCGGCATTCTCGAATTCAGTTACAAGTATCCCGGCAAGTATATGTTTCATGCCCACATTACAGAATTTGCAGAACTTGGCTGGAATGGCATGTTCGAAGTGATGGAATGACTTTAAAGGTGTATCATGACTCAACAACCAGCTCAACCCCCTCGGTTCTCTTTTAAAACCCTTGGCCTGCTTTTGCTTCCACTTCTTCTTCTCGGTGGAGTGATTGCAATCTTCCTTAACACAGGCGGCGGGCTTAATCTCAAATCACCCATCCCCGTTGAAGCATTGACCATTGAACGCTATGTCTTAAAACACGACCTTATCGAGATTTATGTGCTAAATTCCAGCCCGCAGGAAATCACGCTTGCCCAGGCCATCATCAACTCGGGAGTGTGGCCCATTGAGGTTTCGCCAAATTCGACCATCCCGCGGCTGGGACGCGCTGTGGTCCACATCAATTACCCGTGGAGTTATGGCGAGAAGTATGCAGTCACTCTTTTTTCATCCAATGCCATTCCCTTTAATCTGGAAATCCCTGTCGCTTTTGCGACTCCTGAACCCAGCAGTGAATCCTTCTGGACATTCTTCTTGATCGGTTTGTATGTGGGTGTCATTCCTGTTTTCCTGGGCATCTTCTGGTTCCCTGTGCTGCGCACACTTGGAAAACGGTGGATGACCTTTCTGATGGCACTCACCGCAGGGCTGCTTATCTTCCTTGGACTGGATACCATCGCCGAGGCGCTTAACCAATCTGTGAAAGTGCCGGGCGCATTCCAGGGGATAGGC
>JBGPQJ010000203.1:0-4707 GCA_041488995.1 Anaerolineae bacterium | reverse complement strand
GCCAAAAAAATGACACACCCCGGACTTCCCAGACGTCCGAAACGATAACTGAAATAGACCAGCAAACCCAGAAAAGTAAGGGCTATCAATCCCAGGACTAAAAACACTTTGTTCAGTTTGCTGTGTGTCTCTGCATTGATGAAGCCTAAAGGGCCAAGTCCTCCCTCCATATTTTTTTGCATCTCAGGATCTGTTGACAGGTTTGCCAGTCCCTGTTGCCCTCCGTAATATATGGGTTCCGCCAATTGTCGGAAAAACCAAAGGCGTATTTCCCTCGGGGATAAACCGGCGATATCCTGCTCACGGACAACTATGTTCAACCCCGGAATGGGTTTCCAGGAACCATCCGGCGATTCAGCGATCTTCTGATGCATGATCTCTATGTCCACTTCCTGATCCAGCCCCTCCTGGCTGAACGAACTGGCTAAAATGACTGTCAGAATTTCAATACCCTGCTTTGCGGCGGTGACCTGCACCAACATGAATATCAGGAATGTTGCATTCAGCAGGAACAACAGAAATATACCGGTGATCCACTTGGCATCAACATGCCAGTAGGGACGGAGCTTGAGGGATTCGTTTGTGTTCATATTGTTTTCTCCTTTCGATACTGCATCAAAGAGATGAACATGAAATTATGACCTGAAAGACAGCATTGACCATCCAGACTGGTTGATTGACTATCATCATCCTATAACTGACGGGCAAGTCCTTCAAGTGTCCTTTGTAACATGGAATTTTGGGAGTGCCTGAAGGTGTGCTGTGCGAGTGTGCCTGCGAAGTGTCTACGTAGTACCTGTAGCGTGACGGACAGAGGGGTCCACTCCCACACCCTAACCACTAAGGCGTTTACGCGCCATTTCGTGAAATGCCGCAGGCATTTACATGATGATCTGCCCGAGCAATACATCCATTTCAGACGTTACTTGAGATTTAAATAATCAGCTATCTGAAAGTTGTGAATCTGTGTGTAATCCCTGCCCATGACGACGCTCACTTCTCCTCGCGCCATTTGATAGACCACCGACCACTGAGTGTTTTCCTGGGACACTTCCCTAAGCAGGTCCATCGCGGATTCTGAATCAATCATCTCCTGCTCCTCGATCAAGCGGGCATTGATTCTATCGTAGCGCCAGCAATTCCCGTCTTGAGGATCTTTTACTGAAGAAAGCAGGAAGTTTGTCGCCGAATGCCAGGGTTGTGCATTTTCGATGATATTCATTTCGCCGCGGTAAAACTCCACGAGGACGGATTTCCTGTTTGCATCGGCAATCAGGTAATGAAGGGGCGGCCCTTCCTCAAAATCAATGTTATGGCTTTTGATAATGGCAATGGCTTCGTCCACGTCCCGGGCATGATCCAGGATTTCGCGGATGATGCCGAGTGAACCGAAAGTTTCCTTTGCCGGGTCCGCTCGCATGTCCCCCGGTGGCACGGCAGCCATACCGATGGCGAGACCGTGCTCGTTCATTCCGTCAAAAGGGATGAGTGGGGCATATAAGAGACCTCCCCGGTCTTCGATGGGAAGTTCTGTTAAATTGAGAACGGCCTGGTCGCCTAATTCCAGATACGCCATATCCACCATCGAAACGGATGCGTAGCCGTCGGGGGGATCGGTGAAAACCAACAGCGCCGGGCTGAACTGCCAGTCAAAGTTGCGGCCATAGAGGAGATGGTCGTCATCGAGCAGGACGGTAAAGAGCGAGCACGCCCAATTTGGCATGGAGTCTGCTGTTTTCTCGATTGGCAGAATAGAGGTCCGGCGGAAATCGTATTCCCCGTAATAGCGCATCGTGTAAAGCGGATAATCATCCACCTGCTCCAGGGAAGCCAGCGTCGCGGTCTCGTTTTCCGAGTAGTTTATGGGATCATGAACGGGCGCAGTCGGTGTGACTCGGACAGGAGTCGCCTGTGCGAAGTTACATGCGCTCAAAAATCCAATGATCAACAGACAGATAATCTTTTGAATAATTTTCTGCACGGTCAGGATGTCTCCTTTCTTACCATCGCGCTTATTTTCATTTCAGAACCTTCTTCTATTGATTGCGCATCTTGCGACCCGATACAGCGATCAGACCAATCCCCAGAATGCCGATCGCGGCAGCGATACCCGATTCGATGACACCCAGCAATAAAAGCGCAGCGGCGATCAGTACGATGAGTAAACCCCCATAGAAAAAGGCCTTATTCACGTTCATGGAAAACTCCTCGTGTTCGATTCGCTTTCATTAACGGCATTTATATATTTATCAACTTAATTCTCATCCAATCCATGATTTTTGCCAGGACGAGAATCGTGCACCAATAAAAGATATACTCGAAAAACGCGATGACGACCGCCGCCAGCGGAGATGCGCCCTGCAGCATGGGCGGTTTGGTGACGATGCCGCGAGTGACCGCCCAGATGTGCGTCAGGCTTCCCAGAATCCCACCCAAAAGGCAAAAGGTAAGGACAAAATTCCGCTTGAGCCGGATCGATAACGACCATAAGCCAAGTTCGACGGCGCCTGCTACAACAAAGGCAATCCACGGAACCCAGGTGTGCGCCCAGGCAGGAAATACATACGAATACACCGTCTCCCAGAAATTGCCGATCGCCCACGCCCAGATTCCCCACCAGACCAGAGCCGCGGCGATGACCAGCGACCATTTCATCCTGCGGAACGAGTCTTCGCTCACGCGCCACACCAGCAGCGGAACATAGACCGCGTCCATCAGCGCAAAGAGCAGTGCGCCTTTGTAGAGCAAATCAGTCGTGATTTTGAAATCAGCAGGCATATCCCCTCCCAATCTCAGCGTATCACTTTTCAATACGGAAAAAAATCTCCTCACAAAACAAGGCTTCTGAGTTAAATGGACAACGCACTGAACGGATGATCGTTCAAGCACGTTGTATTTTGACCATCCAAACCAGCTTACTGCGAGAGGCAGGCCGCAGGAATGAGCGGCGGATGCGGGGCGGCAGTGGGGACAATGATGGGCTGGTCGGGGGAGAGCGAAAGCGAGGTCAGAATACCCTGCAAATCCACTGAGTCCAGGCGATCCTGCTGCTGGGTGACAAAGATCAGCAATTTATCGGGTGCAAGTCGGAACAGGATAACCGTGAACAACGGCGCATTGCTGAGCATGAAAGCAAACCGCGTCGTAATTCGGTGACTTGCGCGCCCTCAGTTCGCGGCCAGCAGTCATGAAATCACCTTCCGCCTTTGAGACCCACTCAGCGGTTGCGGACTTCATAGATTACCTTTCCCTCTTTAAGAACATCGCGCAAAAACCAGTCTCCCATTTTTACGCGTTCAGCCAGATGTTTTGACGTGTGCACAATCAAGTCCAATCCAAACCTGTACTCAATTTGCTGGCAGATTTGAATAGCCTGTTGTACTTCTTTTATTGGCGTGTCCATTATGACCAGCAGATCCACGTCACTTTCAGGACGCGGCTCTCCGCGCGCATACGAGCCGAACAGAATAATTTTTTGCGGCTTGAATTTTTCCACAATCTGCTCCACCACCTGATCAATGGCTTCTTGCGGAATACGCTTGCGCTGGTCAATCGTCGGT
The DNA here is from genome assembly GCA_041488995.1 of Anaerolineae bacterium. Classification (GTDB taxonomy): domain Bacteria; phylum Chloroflexota; class Anaerolineae; order Anaerolineales; family Villigracilaceae; genus JBGPQJ01. Next base: position 1,147 of record JBGPQJ010000203.1, on the reverse strand, counting down.
ACGTTTACAACATTCATCTTAAAACTATTATACAGCCAATTATTAACACAAAAGATGGGACGGAACGTAGACTCAGCCGTCCCATCTTACTTCTTTACTTACTTTTTGTTTATCCTTTCGGGAACCTGCTCACCACCTTCGCTGCTGTCGGGGGACGATCCATCACCCCGCCTTGATGAATGAAGATAGAGGTTCCTTCTGATGTGTAGGCGTTCTCCAGATATGCCTGACCCGTCAGGAAGCGTTCGGCGTCCACGGCGCAGGAGGTCACCCAACCGATGGACTTGCCGTCCTTGTCGGCAACAGGGTCGCTGTTGTGCGCCATGCGCACGCGTTGGTCGTCGAAGCGGAAGCGCACCACCACACCCTCGCGTTCCTTCTCGCGCGCAAGATACGCCTCGCGCCCGATGAACCATGGCTTGTACGGCTTGACATACGAGCCGAATCCGCCTTCCGCCACGCCCAGATCCCGTGCGCCGAATTTGCCGGAGCCGAGTCCCATCTCGTGACCATACAACGGCAAGCCCGCTTCCGTGCGCAGTGAGTCGCGCGCACCCAGACCGATCGGCTTGACGCCGAACGGCTCACCCGCTTTCAGCACCGCGTTCCAAAAGTCCACGGCGCGCTCGGGGTGGACGAACAACTCGAACGCCATCTTCTCACCCGTGTAACCCGTGCGCGAGACGATCAGGTCGAACCCGCCCACCACCGCGTCGCACAACTCGGTCCGCTTCAACTTCATGATGCGCGCCCGCGTCTCATCGTCCACACCCATCGCCAGCAGGATGTCGCGGCTCTTCGGTCCCTGCAGAGCGATGTCCACCCTCATATCGGAATCAGACTTCGAGTCGCGCAAGTTGCGGAGGACGGCCTCATAGCCGTACGTCCGCGCCCACGGGCGCCCGTTGTCAATCCGCACCTTGCCATCGCGCACGCTCTCCAGCCACGTCCGGTCCTTGTCATCGTTCGACGCGTTCACCACCACCAGATAATTATCCCAGCCGCGGCGATAAACGAGCGTGTCGTCGATCACATCGGCCTCGGGCGTGAGGAAATGCGTATACAGCGACTCGCCGGGCAGCAGCCCGCCGCAGTCGTTGCCGCAGACCGTATCGAGGAACGAGGCCGCGTCCGCGCCGCGCACATC
>JBGPQJ010000202.1:0-4737 GCA_041488995.1 Anaerolineae bacterium | reverse complement strand
GTCAGGGAAGGCACCGTATGCCTGTGCAAGTGATCCGGCCGGGAGCGGTTCAGGGGGGGTGACCTCGCGCCAGGACTTCCCGCCATCTCCGGTGGTCAGGATATACGGGCCGCTGATTCCCCAGCCCTCCGTCGTGTTGAGCATGTGGATATAATCAAGGGGGATGATCTCCCCGGCACTGAAATGCGGCGGTGCGGCGGGTTGTGCGGTCGCGATGATGGGGGAGACAGTGGCTTGCTCTGGTTCAGGTGTTATTTCTGTAGGCGAAGGAGTCAACGAGGCTTCCACTGTTTCAGACACAGGCATTGCGGCTGGCGGGCCTTCTGTCGTCGGGACAGGCGCTGGTGTGGGTGTGGGGGTTGGGAATAGACCACAAGAGAGCAATATCACGCAGATCGTCAGGGTAAGGATATAGGTGAATATTCTTTTAAATTTCATAACCGCCTCCGAAATTCTTCCCGGATAAAGAGCACGGTATACAGATTGTTCGCAAGACCAATATACCTTTTTTCCCTTTCCATAACAATGGTTATAAAAACGGCCAGGTCTCATGACGAGACCTGGCCTGGCGATCACTGATCAGTTGAGACTAAGGTAAATAATGGAAAGAGTTGAGTACTTTGATGTAATTCGACCGGCGCAGGGCATACGGCTGGTGAATTGCCTGAGCGCTCATGCTGCCCTTCATTTGCGAGACGGATTCATACTCATGTTCTTCCATCCAGGTTTGCATCCCGGTGAGGATTTCCGGGATGCGCCCGATCCCATTCTTAAGGAGTTCGGAGGCCATCATGGCCGCACTCGCTCCCGCCATCATGGATTTCAGAACGTCCTCGGAGGTATGCACACCGCTGGTGATGGCAAAGTCAGCCTTGATCTGCCCGTAAAGCAGTGCCACCCAGCGGAGGGGCATGCGCAGTTCAGTGGAAGTGCTCAAGATGAGGTTGGGCGTAACCTCCATTTTCTCCAGGTCAATATCCGGCTGGTAGAAGCGGTTAAACAGCACCAGGCCATTCGCGCCGGCTTCCGAGAATTGCTTGAGCACGTTCGCCACACCGGTCAGGAACGGGCTGACTTTCACTGCCAGCGGGATTTTGATTTCACGCCGCACATCCTTGACCAGTTGTACATAATTCTCTTCCAGCCCTGCGCTGGTGATGGCCGGGTCGAACGGCAGGTAGTAAATGTTCAGTTCGAGCGCATCTGCCCCGGCTTCTTCAATTCGTTTGGCGTATTCGATCCAACCGCCACTGGAGACGCCATTCAAGCTGCCGATAATGGGAATGTTCACGGCATCCTTGAGTCGTTTGACCTGGTCAACGTATTTTTCGGGTCCGATGCTGTACCGGCCGGTATCCGGCAGGTAGGTAAGTGCTTCAGCGAAGGTCTCTGTGCCGTAGTTCAGATAATGGTCTAGCTCGAGACTCTCGTGAATAACCTGTTCTTCGAAAAGCGAATACATCACCACGGCACCGATACCGGCTTGCTCCAACTGTCGCACGGTTTCAATGCGCTCGGATAGCGGAGATGCCGAGGCGACGAGCGGGTTCTTTAAAGCCAGACCAAGATAGCGGGTCGTCAGATCTGCCATGTTTATCTCCCTTCCAAAAATCGGAGGATGCGAAAAGGGAATTCCTTGTCCCTTTTGTCAGACTCCTAATGGGGTTCGTTTTCCTTTCCATTGCTGCCATTGGTTCCATAATGCATGGCAGCCATCTGCTGGTAAAGCTGCCAGCGTCTTTTTACGTCCTGACGGGCGAGCTTCATCAAGGCTTCAGCGCGGACTTCATCGCTCTGCAGGAGCATGCGGTAGCGGGTTTCATTATAAGCATATTCTTCCATGCGGATGCTCGGTTCCTTGGAATCGATGACCAGCGGATTCTGTCCCTGCTCGGTCAGAGCCGGGTTGTAGCGGTAAAGCGGCCAGTAACCGGAGTTGACGGCGAGTTTCTGTTGTTCGAGCCCCTTCGCCATGTCTATGCCATGCGCAATGCAATGGCTGTAAGCGATGATCAGGGATGGGCCGTCATATGCTTCGGCTTCGAGGATGGCTTTCAGCGTATGTTGATCGTTCGCGCCCATGGCTATCCGGGCGACATAGACATAGCCGTATGACATGGCCAGCAGACCCAGGTCTTTCTTGGAAAGGCCTTTGCCCTGCGCAGCGAACTTGGCCACTGCACCGCGCGGAGTGGACTTGGATGCCTGTCCGCCGGTGTTGGAATATACCTCCGTATCGAGCACCAGGATGTTCACGTTGTGCCCGCTGGCGATGACGTGGTCCAGGCCTCCGTAGCCGATATCGTACGCCCAGCCATCTCCGCCCATGATCCAGACAGACTTCTTGACAAACACATCCGCCAGGCTGAGCAGGTCCTTGGCTTTTGTATCCTTGCTGCCCGCCAGCTTCTTTTTTAGAGCTGTCACGCGTTCGCGTTGTTCTTTGATGCCGAGCTCTGTAGACTGGTCTGCTTTGAGCAAGCCATCCACCAGATCCTGGCCGAGAACGCCGGCGAATTGCGGTAAGATTTCGCGGGCGTATTCGAGTTGTTTGTCAATGGTCAGGCGCATGCCCAGACCGAACTCGGCGTTGTCTTCAAATAACGAGTTCGACCATGCGGGACCACGACCTTCCTTGTTGAATGCCCATGGCGTGGTCGGCAAATTACCGCCGTAGATTGAGGAACAGCCGGTGGCATTGGCAACGATCGCCCTGTCACCAAAGAGTTGTGAAACGAGTTTGATATACGGCGTTTCGCCGCAGCCGGCACACGCACCGGAAAACTCAAAGAGCGGTTGGAGCAGCTGTGAATTCTTAATGGTTGATGGATTGATTAGTGTGCGATCCACTTCGGGCAGGTTGTAAAAGAAATCCCAGTTGGCGGCTTCGCTGGCGCGGATGGGTGGTTGGGGCGCCATGTTGAGCGCCTTGCGGCCTGCCTGAGTCTTGTCCTTGACCGGGCAGGCTTCAACGCACAGGGTGCAGCCGGTGCAGTCCTCGGGTGCGATCTGGACCGTGTACGCCATGCCGGGGAATTCCTTGAACTTTGAGTCCATGGACTTGAAAGTCGCCGGGGCTTTGGTGAGCGCAGCCTTGTCGTACACCTTGTGGCGGATGACAGCATGCGGGCAGACGAACACGCACTTGCCGCATTGGATGCACAGATCCGGTTCCCAGACGGGGATGTCGAGCGCGATGTTGCGCTTCTCCCATTGCGTCGTACCGGTGGGGAAGGTGCCATCTGCAGGCATGGCGGAGACCGGGACGGTTTCCCCTTCCAGGGCAATGATGGGTGCCAGCGTCTTTTTAACAAACTCGGGTGCTGCGGCTGAAACTGCAGCGCGCATGGCGAGCTTGCTGCTGGCTTTGGTGGGGACTTTGATCTCGTGGAGATGAACCAGAGTCTGGTCTACAGCGTCGAAGTTCTTTTTGACGACGGCCTCGCCGCGCTTGCCATAGGTTTTTTCAATGGAGTGCTTGATTTCCGCGATGGCTTGTTCACGCGGCAGGACGCCAGAGATGGCGAAGAAGCAGGTCTGCATGATGGTATTGACGCGACCCCCCATGCCGGTTAATTCGGCCACTTCATAGGCATTGATGTTGTAGAATTTGAGCTTCTTGTCAATAATCGCCTGCTGGACTTCAATCGGCAGGTTATCCCAGACTTCGTCGGGGCCAAAAATACTGTTGAGCAGGAATGTTCCGCCGGGCTGGGCATACTTCAGGACATCGTACCGCTCCAGGAAGCTGAACTGGTGGCAGGCGACAAAGTTGGCGGTGTTGGGGGCGATCAGGTACGCCGCCTGCAGCGGTTTTGGACCGAAGCGCAGGTGCGAGGCGGTCAATGTGCCCGATTTCTTCGAGTCGTAGTAGAAGAACCCCTGGGCATAGTTTTCAGTCTCTTCGCCGATGATTTTGATCGAATTCTTGTTCGCGCCCACAGTGCCATCTGCGCCCAGGCCAATGAACACGCAGCGCACGGTCTCGGGGAATTCGATGCTGAAGGATTGGTCTACTTCAAGGCTGGAGTGAGAAACGTCGTCGTTGATCCCGACGGTGAAATGGTTCTTGGGCTCCGGCTTTTTGAGTTCATCCAATACCGCCTTGACCATGGCCGGGGTGAACTCTTTCGATGAAAGGCCGTAGCGGCCTCCGATGACTTTGATTTTCGTGCGACCGTTCTCGTAGAGCGCATTGACGATATCCAGGTAGAGCGGTTCGCCGGCGGAACCCGGTTCTTTGGTGCGGTCAAGCACGGCGATGGATTTGATTGAAGCGGGCAGGGTTTTAATGAGGGCCTCGTTTGAGAAGGGGCGGTACAAACGTACGCGGATAGCACCGACCTTTTCCCCCTTCTCAGCCAGATACTTGACCGTTGCTTCCGCTGTTTCTCCACCGGAACCCATCAAGATCACCACCCGCTCGGCATCGGGCGCGCCGACAAAGTCGAACAGGTGATATTGGCGTCCCGCCAACTTGGCGAACTTGTCCATTTGTTCCTGCACGATGGCAGGCACCGCGGCGTAATAGGGGTTGACCGTTTCACGTCCCTGGAAGTAAACATCCGGGTTCTGGGCTGTGCCGCGCAGGACTGGGTGATCGGGTGAGAGCGCGCGAGCCCGGTGGGCGCGAACAAACTCATCGTCAATCATGGTCCGCAGGTCGTCATCCGTTAACTGCTCGATCTTTGTAACCTCATGCGAGGTGCGGAAACCGTCGAAAAAGTGCAGGAACGG
>JBGPQJ010000201.1:0-4747 GCA_041488995.1 Anaerolineae bacterium | reverse complement strand
TGCGCCGTTTCCAGGTTTAAATGATTATCGCCCTCGCGATTATCCGCTTTTGTGGAAAGGATCGGCACCACGCCGCGTGCCAGCAGGGCATCCAATACTTTGCGCATGTAATATTCATTGCGCACGCCTTCCGAATGCGTGCCAACCATGATCAAAACGAAAGACGGTTTATGCAAGCGCAGTTCGCAATTCATAGGACTTTCATCATCGTGACAACCATATTTGTTCTGATGCCACTCATCCCATAACAATGCCCCGGAGGTTGTGCCTTTCCTGATGGTTGGGTTTTCGCGGTCGAGCGAGCCTTTAAAATAATCCGCCGTTTGCTTCAAGTCTGCGGGAAGGGATGCGAATGCGATTGGGTTGGTTACGTATGGGCCGAGAAAGATATCCGGCTCGCTCTGGCAATCACCAAAGACCGAAAAAGAATGCGGGTCATTGCCCATGGACTGGCCGAGGGCATAGATCTCGCGTACGTGTTCGGTGACGATGGGGATCACCGGCCATGTCATCCACTCATCGGGATCGAGTCCCGTTGTAGTGGGCAGGGCGGTTTCGGTGGATGTGGACATCGGTTCGTGCACAGAGGTGACTATCGCGGAAGGCACGGGAATGGACGTGGGCGCCGGGACAGCGAGTGAAGGCATGACCGACACAAGAGTTGGCGGGAACGAACCGCAGGCGGCGATAATGGCCAGTAAAAGTAGGAGCCCGGCCCATCGTTCGGGATGGAGGTGGTTTATTTTGTGTATCCGCATACCAGCCAGTCGCCTCCTGACTCCACCACTCGATAGACCCGTTCAGTGAGGTCAAAACTGCGCCGTTCACCACCGTAGGAGGCTTCAATGCTTCCACGGCATACCACCCGCGCGGCATCGCCAATTATGCCGCTCTCCTGACAGGACACGCCTTTTAGCGTGGTCTGCACGAGGGCAAAGGAATCTAATTCGAGCAGGGCATCTGGTTCGTAGTCCGGGCAGGTAAGGGACAGCAGGACCGCCTCATTCTTATCAGCGAGGGCTTGCAGGAAATTTTCCACCGCCTGCACGGCCGGGGACGCGCCACTCTGGCAGGCAACCAGAAGAACCATGAGCAACGCCGCGGAGAACTTTTTCTTCATGGATTTCACAACACTCGAATGCTGAATACGATATTATCGCTAATTTTAATTTGACTCAATCGCAGCACTCCATGGTGGAGATTATTGTGTGCACAAGGGTTGCATCACATCGTCAAATTCACTGCGTTCGACGACGCCAAACCAGCGATATAAAATCTTGCCCGAAGAGTCGAGCAAGGCAAACTCTGGCGAGCCGATCGGCGCGATCTGTTCGCTCAGCGGTGTTTGCGCATGGTAGTTGACACGCTCGAGCGTGATGCAATTACGATAATCTTTCGTCAGCCTATCCACGATAGGCTCCATTGTACGGCAATCCATTCAGGTGACTGCAAAAAATTCCACCAGGGTTAATTTACCTGAGACAGGACGTGCTGGCATAACCGTTATAGTTGCAGATGGGGTTGGAATCATCGTGGGCGTGTTGGCGGCGTCAGGGGAGGTGGCACACGCGGTCAGAATCAAAAGCAGGAAGGCACACAGCACTTTACCCATAAAGTTATCTCTCCGGTTTTCGTACGCAGGTCGGGCTTATAGCCCGACGCTTTGAGCAGTGGCGGGTTGAAATCCACTCTACATTCGCTGGTTGTTTGATATCTATTGTACCAAGTAGATTAGAAATGACATATGGATACTTTGACCCTCACCATCTCCCGTACCCTTGAAGGGATCCGCTCTGGCGCGCGGCAAAATGGTCTCGGCCAACCGCCGAGTCCATTTTTACTATTCACTACTCTCCACTCTCTACTCTTTTGGAACGAAATACACATCCGTTGGCTTCAACTTCGAGTTCCTCAGGAAGCGCGGCGTCACCTCCATTCCGATCCAATCGAGCGCGGGCGCGTCGGGGTCAACGCCCATCAGGCGCGTGAGCAGGAGTGTGTTCACGCCCTCGAACTCGATCAACGCCAGCACGAACGGACATTCGGGCAGGAACTCCTCCGAGCCGAAGTAACAGACAGTAAACGCATGGACGTGCGCGGGCGTGTTCGTGATGTCAATCCACTTCGTCTCCACGCCCGAAAACATGTCGTGGCCGCGCGGGTTTGCGTAGGTATACCCGCTTTCGGCATCGCGCGAGGCGAGCAGTCGTTTGTTCGTCAGCCCCGCGAACCACGGGCTGTCCTGTCCGTACGAATGCAGGTACTTGATCTTATATTCCTGTTCGATCTGGATCGGCGCCATCTTCTTGAGAAATTCCAGCGCCTCCTCATCGGTGCTGATCGGGAACGGGATGCCGTGGACAATGTAGCCACCCAGCGTTTCTTCTCGTTGTGAAGGTAACTTTGCCATGACCTAACCCTCCCTTTCCAAAACTGAGACGGAGACGTAGGTGCCCGTGCCAGCATGGGAATGGATCGCGCCCCGCTTCGCATTCTTGACTTGAAGCTGGTCGTCGCGGAAATGGGTTTTGATCGTCCCTTGAAGCTGCCACACCGCAAAGACGCCCTGCATGAGTCCCGTCGCGCCGACTGGATGTCCACAGGCGATCAGCCCGCCCGAGGGGTTCACTGCGCAGACAGGCTTGTCTTTGAGCTTCAAGCCGTAGTCAATGTTCGGCAGGAAGGCCTTGCCCGATTCAGCGAACGGGCCGCCTTCGCCGTAGCGGCACAAGCCCATATCTTCGTAGGTTTGGATTTCAGACGATGTGTATGCGTCGTGCAATTCTACGAAATCCAATTCACGCAAGGGGTCTGAAATGCCGGCATGTTTGTAAGCCATGTTGCCTGCCGTGCGTCCCGCGCGGAACGAATGGACTCCGGGGTAGCGCGTGCCTTTGTCCCAGAGTTTTTTGTAATACGCGCGCGTCTCGTCCGAGGATTTCTCCTGCTCGGTGGCGTAATCGCGCATGAAGGTATCGTAATCCACATGCGGGCGGTCGGCCATGCGCATGGCGTCCGTGCCGCGGCCGATGCCTGTCACCTTGACCAACGGCCGCGCGATTTTTGCACCCGCGGCTTCGAGTTTTTTCAGTCCCTCTTCAGAGCAAAGGATGACCGCCGCCGCGCCATCGGACATCACGCAGATATCGAGTCTCGTCAACGGCCACGCCACCATCGGCGCATTGCGCACATCCTGAATCGTGATGCGCTGGCTCTTCTGCGCGTACGGATTGTGGAACGCGTTGATGTAATTCTTCACGCTGACGTGCGCCAACTGCTCGACGGTCGTGCCGAACTCCTTCATGTGGCGCGTGACCATCATGGCGTAGTAGCCCGAATAAAAACCTCCGACGGGATAGTCGAACGACACGTCGGAGGCCAGCGCGATGAACTCATTGCCTTTCCACGTTTCCACGTGGGACATGGTCTCGAAGCCGTAGGCGACACAGACGTCCATGTGGCCGCTGGCGACCGACTTCCACGCTTCCTGGAAACAAATCCCGCCTGTCGCGCCGCCGCCCTCCACGCGATGACCCGGCTTGGGGCACAGTCCGAGATAATCCTGTGCCATGATGCCCGCCATCAACTGCCGGGCGAAATGGTCCGAGAAATACGAGGCCACCGAACCATCCACGACGCGGGTGAACGTCGGGAAGTCCAGTCCAATATCATCAATGGCATAATCGTATGCCTCTTTGATGATGGCCTGGAAGGTTTTGTCAGGACGGGCTTTGGCGAACTTTGAAACCCCGCCTGATATTGCATAAACAGGTCTCATGCGATGTTCCTCCTTGTCTGGGATATCTTCATTTTACAGGAAATCGGGTTCAGGACAAACTGTTTTTTCAATCTGATGTTATTATCATGGGAAAGGAGAATCTATGCACTCTCGACGCGCACTGCTCTACATGCCCGGCGACGATTGGAAGAAGATCGCCAAAGCCCTGACCCTCGGGGTGGACTGCATCTGCATGGACATGGAGGACGGCACGGCGCTCAACCGCAAAGCAGACGCGCGCCTCACGATCGCCCGCGCCCTGCGGGAACTGGATTTCGGCAAGAGCGAGAAGCTGGCGCGCATCAACAGTGTCGGCTCGGGGTTTGAGCAGGACGACATCGAAGCGGTGCTGCCCCATCACCCGGATGGGATTGTCATCCCCAAGCTCGAATCGCTCGACCAGATCCAATGGGCGCACGAGCGCATCGAAGCGGCAGAGCTGGCGCACGGCTGGGACGTAAACTCCATCCGCATGCTGGTCGGGGTCGAGACCGCGAAAGGGATCATCAATCTTAAAGAAATCGCCTCGCACCCGCGCCTCGACGGATTGATTTTCGGCGCTGAGGACTATGCCGCCAGCATCGGCGCGACCCGTTCCCGTGCCGGTTGGGAAGTACTGACGGCGCGCGGTGCGGTCGTCATGCATGCCGCCGCGCAGGGTCTGCAGGCCATCGACATGGTCTTTATTGACTTCCGTGACACCATCAACCTGCGTGTCGAGTCCGCACAGGGCGCGCAGATGGGCTTTTCAGGAAAACAGATCATCCACCCGGCGCAGGTACAGTCCGTGCAGGAAGCGTACACGCCCGATGACGAATCGATTGCCTATGCCCGGCGCGTGGTGGAGACCTTTGATGCGCACCAGGCTGAGGGCGCGGGTGCCTATGAGCTCGATGGCAAGATGATCGATATGCCTTTGCTCAGGATTGCCCAGAAGGTGCTCGACCGGGCAAGAGCTGCGGGAAAAAT
>JBGPQJ010000200.1:0-4762 GCA_041488995.1 Anaerolineae bacterium | reverse complement strand
TCCTTGTATTTGCGCCAGGTTTGCTCAAGATAGGCGGCTTCCTGTCGGCAGGGGGGACACCAGGAAGCCCAAAAGTTGATAATGACCACCTTCCCGCGTAATTCACTCAGGGTAACTTTTCGTTCATCAAAACCGGTGAGTGAAAAATCCGGGGCGGTACCGGAAGAGCGCTGGCCAGCGTTAGCCTTGACAAGGCCAAATGCGAAGAACGTAAGTAACCCGAGTACAAAGGTATAAGCCAGGATACGGCCAAGTTTTCCAAGCCAATCTTTTTTGTTTAAAGTTGTGTTCTGGGTCTTTGTAGTTTCGTCTGTCATTTTTAACTCCAATGATTCGACTGGGAAAAGATTATGGGTAGAAGTTCAACACATCCTTCAGCGCGCGATCTGCCATTTCAACATCCGCAGCAAGCCAGATTACCAATTTGCCGGATTGAAAATAAAAGTGTTTTTGACCCATGCCATACAACTCATAAATGGTGCGGCCTGCAACTTGTTTTTGGCCGGTGAAAGAAAAGGGGGAATTTCCTTGGGAGATTTTTTCGGTCATGGTATTCAAAGATTGACTTGCAACTGCGCCAGATGAAAACCCAGCCGCCCAAAGGGAAAACTGGCTCCTGTACCCGTATAACCCCTTGGCACCAGACGTAACCAGAAGATCCTTTTGATGCAAGCGGGTAATCTCAGCCACAGCCTGCGATCCATAGTTTGCTGTTTTTAAAGGTACCCCAGCGATTGATTCTGGCAGAGAAGCGGTTTCGCCACCTGAATAGGTTACAAAACCAAAAAGCAGGCTGCCCGCCACGAGAACTAACCCCACAACGATCATTGAAATCACCATAAATCGCCTGAACACGGTTGTTGTCTCCTGGCTAATGAAATGGCAATACCTTCTGTGGTGTTCAAGAAACATTATCACTAATAATTTCTAGGATAATTGATAAGCGATAGTTTTCACAAGCGCTATATGGCTTAACTACTTGCAAGCCATTTGGCGCGTTAGGCCAGATGAAATCGCGGCATAAATATGACGTGTAAGTTCCCTGCAAGACAATTGAATCTTATTGGCGCATATTTTTAAGCGGTCAACCCCCAACCCGTATTCGCTGTATCAGCCGGACTATCAGGCAATATGGCGGGTAGATAAACCGGCCATATGACGCTTTTTGGGGAAAGAGAAACTGTGTACCATTGATATGAAAAGGGAGTTTTATCTCCCATGAATTGAAAAGGAATTTTATATGGATAATTTTGGTTCAGATGGATATGGTCTCTGGTCTGTGGCTTTTATTAACGCAGGGGTGATTATCATATTTGCTTTCAGCTTCGTCCGTCCCAAAACAAAACGCGATTGGCGCTCCTTTGGCGCTTTTTCCGCGTTTTTGGTGGCGCTTTTTGCAGAGATGTACGGTTTCCCGTTAACCATCTATCTTCTTTCCGGTTGGCTTGCCAGCCGCTACCCCGGCCTCGATTTATTTGCCCATGATTCAGGGCACTTATGGAATACTCTCTTGGGCATCAAGGGCGACCCTCATTTTAGCGGGATACACTTATTCAGCGAGGCGCTGATTGTAGCAGGCTTTATTTTGTTGAGCGCATCCTGGAAAGTGCTTTATCAGGCGCAGCGCACTGGTCAGGTTGCCATGACCGGCCCCTACACTCATGTGCGACATCCCCAGTATGTCGGTTTCATCATCATTATGCTGGGCTTTCTTTTTCAATGGCCAACGTTTCTTACCATTATCATGTTCCCTGTCCTGGTGACGATGTACATTCTGCTCGCCCGGCGCGAGGAACGCGAGTCCATCGCTTTCTTTGGGGATGTGTATACTAGTTACGCCGCCAAAACGCCAGCCTTCCTGCCTGCTTTGGTGCGGATAAACTCCGATCAAGATCAACCCTGACAAATAAATATTAGACCTCTTGCAAAAGTAAGTTAGGGCTCAATTTCGAGCTCCATGTTGCAGATAACCGCTATCAAGTTGAAGCGTTATCCGAAACGTATGCGGCGATTTCGATAGCGCTCACTCAAAATGCGAAAGATTTTCAACCTGTGAATGTTATTCTCAAAAAGAATGCGTTTAAGTGATAAGGCTCGATTGCCGGCTTTCTGTTCCTGGCTTAACGGATGCAGTTTGCATTTCTTGGCAGGTGTTTGGCTGTTTGGATGAAACACACCCAAAGCAATAACGTTATTATTGTGCGAACGATGAGTCTCACTCGCCGCAGTTTGCTCGGCTGCCTGGCGGCCGTTCTGGTCATTGCGGCAGTGCTTGTGGGTTGCGGAAACAAGGAGACGGGGGAGGCGCTGGCTGGACCTCCCCTGTCTCCCTCGTTCCCCGCGTCTCCTATGCGGTTGCCATCGGATCAGCCGACAGTTCAACCGACACCCACACTCTTTGTCTTTGGGCCGCTCGTTGATCCGGACCTCGACCTGAAGGCTGGGCCTGTAGAAGTGCCGCTCGAGCTTCAGATTCCTTCACTCAAGGTCAATGCCCCCGTGCTTGGAGTCGGACTCACATCGGAAAATGTGATGGATGCGCCTAAAGGTCCGATTGGCGATCCGGTTTGGCATACGGTATTCTGGTATCGCGGCGGTGGCATCCCGGGTGACGTAGGCACGGCCACGATTGCCGGGCACGTCAATGATCCGCTTGGACGACCTGCGATCTTCGCTCACCTCGAGCATCTCCAACCCGGTGACCTGATCATCGTCCACCTCAAAAATACCACCATGGACATTCGCTTCATTGTTGACCAGATTAAGGTCTACTCCATCCAAGAGTCTTCCGACCCGGCGGTGCTTACACAGGTCTACGGCGCGGGGCCGGTTGCCGGCACTGGACCACAGCCGGCACCCGACGGCCTCTCGCACCTGACGCTCGTCACCTGCGCTGGAGACATCGTCAACGGCGAGCTCGATCAACGCATAGTCGTTTACGCGACGCGCACCAAGTGAGAGCTCTCCTCAACTGAGCCCTCTCTTCAGTCTCCCCCAACTGGCGGAGATGCACTCTCCCCGCTGATGGATGCGCCGGATTGTGACCGTTTCCCCTTTAGGAATTTCTGTCAATCGAATCCAGCTCGCGACAGCCTCCTCGCAACCGGGAAGTGAGTTACCGTGGGGGCAGGTCTGAGGGTGGTTAAGTTCTTCCATCAGTGTCGCTTCGGTCATGGATGACACCGCATGTTCCAGGTGATGGGCTTCGCTGTGTAGTTTAGACCAGGGCAGCATACGCACCATCATCCACTCCATGAGCATGTGACGGCGCATGACGGTGCGTGCCGATTGCCAGCCAGACCCAGTTAGGTGCGTGCCCACTACCGGCTCGCCATCACGTTCCAGGACATAGATCAAAGAAAGATAGTCTTCAATGGTGGAACTCAATTTGGCTGGTTTGCTTGAAACATCAGGATTTGTGACATTTGTCTTGGAAAACTCTTATTTATTACCATATGATAATTATTAAAATTAGCATATACTAATAAATGGTATTCGATAATCGCAATTCCATTAATAATTAGTTACCCTTCTCCGGAGGTAAAATGTTGTCAATAGTCGAAAAAATTTCTCTTGATGAATTGATGCCGGGCGAACACGGCACCGTTTTATCGTTTACAGATGGTCGTATGGTGACTAACCGGCTGACTTCGCTTGGCTTCACGCCGGGCGTGGCAGTGGATATGACTCAGAATTATGGGCATGGACCATTAATCGTCACTGTGCGCGGGACTCGTGTGGCCCTGGGCCGGGGAGAAGCAGCAAAGATTTTTGTACAACGGGGGCAGGAATGAGTGATTGCCATGATGCTTCTGTATCTGTTACAAGCCGCTTGGTTTCTGTGGGAACAAAAACCCCTTTGATTGCCCTGACCGGCCAGCCCAACATGGGCAAATCCACATTGTTTAACCTGCTTACCGGGCTAAACCAGCATGTGGGCAATTGGCCCGGCAAAACGATAGATCGCCGTGAAGGCAATTTTCTACTGGACGGGCGCGAACTAAACTTGGTCGATCTGCCGGGAACTTACAGTCTGACGGCCAACTCGCCCGAGGAAGTGATTGCGCGGGAGTTTATCTTGCGCGAATCTCCCGATCTGGTCATCGCTGTGGTCAGTGCGGCCAATCTCGAACGCAGCCTTTACCTGGTCTCCGAACTGATTACTTTACCAGCTCCACTTATGGTTGTGTTGAACATGATGGATGTGGCTGAGGAGGAAGGGATTCGTATTGAGCCGGATGTTTTGGAGGCAGCAATGGGTATGCCTGTTATCCCCATGACGGCGACCCGCGCCTCGGGAGTAAAGGATCTGCTGCGTGTCGTTCGTGAAATGCTGGCAGGTCAGCGGGTATCCATGCCACATTTGCCTGAAATCCGCTCGGACCACCATGATGTACTGAAAGAGATTTCGCGCCACATCCTCGGATACGTTACCACACCCTATCCATTAGCATGGACTGCGCTCAAACTTCTTGAAGGGGACGCTGAAATGACCCGTACCATGCACGCCGCTCTTCCAGCTTCGAACTGGGAAGCGGTAAATACGGTGCTGGTCCAGCATGACGATGCCTTTCTGGCAGTAGCCTCAGGCCGCTATGAGTGGATTGCACGGATGATGCGCGCAGCGGTTGTACGCCCGAAGGTTGGACAGATCAGCCTGACGGAGCGGCTTGACCATTGGGCAGCGCATCCCTTCTGGGGACTGGTGATCCTGGCCGGGATTCTTGGACTGGTCTTCTGGCTGACTTTTGCGATTGGTTCG
>JBGPQJ010000199.1:0-4769 GCA_041488995.1 Anaerolineae bacterium | reverse complement strand
TTACAGTCTCTGGCGTAGGGTAACATTCTTCTTGAGGCAACGATACTATCAATAGTAAGATTTAACTTGAGGCAATGCGGGCGTCGTGACCCAAAGATCGCCGGTGATATAATCAAAATTTATGACCTGTACCTTGAATTGGATTATAAGATCAAATGGCAGGCCGCACACAAGGTGACAAAGGAAAGGCAATCATCAAAGTTACAGTTGACCGGAGCCATCATATCTCATCGGCACACATCAGGCAGACATCAGGCAGACAATAAAAAACTACGAAATATAATCAGATATTTGGCAGGCAGGGGTGGTTCACCATCGGCTGGATGTACAATTCTGATGGAAATTCCGCGCAAGAATACCCCGGTCTCAGGATAAGCATCTCATAAGTGTGGAAGTTTGAGCGCGACCGGTCATTTGATGAATGAAACGAATAAGAATCGGGAAAAGGATTGCTATGGATGAGCCATGCGTGCCGAATCACCTGCTTCATGTAGGAAGATCTTTTGAGCAGACTTATAAACCTGTTCTGGAGTTCGATGGTTGGATTGTGGCGATGTTACGTCATTGTAAATCTGTTTCATCAGCCCTTTTTCACCGGGTGGAGCGCCATCAAACCTCAAATGAAGTCTTTATTCTCACCGCTGGGCGAGCTGACCTGATCGTTTTTGATGGCGATGCTCAGCCGACCAGTGGCTTTGTTATCCCAATGGAATTGAACGTGGCCTATGATATTCCACGACTTGTGTGGCATTCGGTCATCATGTCACCCGATGGTCACATTATCTTGATCGAGCGCAGTGATACGACAGATGAAACAACGGATTACGCTGAGTTGACAGCAGTGCAGGCAGCAGAACTTGCACAATCCTTGACTGGCATTCCTGAATAACTTGTAGCCAGCATTAAAATGTTCTGGGTGGTTCGTGATTGGAGAGACCACAAGATTTTTGGGTAAAGTGCCGCTGCGTCCTTCCTCGGTGTTTCCATATTTACGCTCAGTATGTCACCTCCGGTTTTGCTCTCGATATATAAAGATGAATAATGTGCAAACAGTTTCTGTCGGGGCTCATAAAAAGTGAACCAGGATACCCGTAAAGCAACTATATTTCTCATATCAGCAGGTATATTTGAGCATCCAATACTTATAATTGGAATAATGAGCTGGCATAGGAGGGAGAGAGCCTTCCAATGCCTTGAGATGTTCCGGGAGGAAATTTACCGCCCGTACTAGTTTTGACAGCCCCATAATCTGATAAATTTTTGCAAACCAGGCAATTGCCTTCAAACACGGCAAGTGTGGCATCAATTGTCGCAACGCCAGCCAGCGAATAAATCGTTCTATATAACCCGGGCGTCGAGTTTGTTCAATCGCAAGGCGAGCCACGTCTAATATTGCTCCGTATTGAACTCCAGAAGGACAGGCTGTCTCGCATGAACGACAGGTCAGGCATAGGCCAAGATGGGATTGGAGGGCGCCAGCTGTCAGATCGATACGGCCTTCTGCTGCTGCGCGGATCAACGATATCCGTCCGCGGGGAGAATCCATCTCCCTGCCAAGCACTTCATAAGTTGGGCAGGCTTGCAGACACAGGCCGCAGTGGATGCACTGATCAAGCTTTCGCTTGTACTCATTGTCGCCAAATCGTTGGCCGGATTGTTTCAGGTCCATGATTTCACCCCTTGGGGGTCAGCTTGCTCAAGGCTTCAGGGGTTGCAAAAGCAATCTTTCCCTTAACCAACGTCGCTTGAACCTGCAGAGATTCATCAAAAAGAACAATGTCTGCTGAGTATCCAGCTTTTAGATGACCCAAACGGTCACCTATCCCCAAAACATCAGCGGGGGTGGCACTGGCCATCTGGATTGCTTCAGCAAATGTGCAGCCGGCGTAAATGGACATATTTCGCACTGCCTGGTCCATGCGCAGAATACTACCCGCCAAGCGTCCATCCTTCAGACGCGCACTGGTGTTATCAACAAATACATCCTGGCCGCCAATGGAATATTGACCGGGCGGCATACCCATCGCTGCCATAGCATCGGTCACCAAGGAGATTTCTGCAGAACCTTTACAGCGATAAGCTAACGCCAGCATAAGTGGATGGCAATGAATTGCATCCGCAATCAAGCCTACTCGTACACCTTGTGTGGTAAGCAAGGCTCCGATCAGACCCGGTTGGCGATGGTGCAAGGCAGGCATGGCATTATAGATGTGCGTGGCAAAACGTACACCCGCCAAAAAAGCTTCTTGAGCTTCTTCGGCAGTGGCTGCGCTGTGACCTATGGAAGCGATCACTCCTCGATCTTGCAACCATCGCACCGCCTGGATTCCGCCAGGTTGTTCGACCGCAAGGGTGACCATGCGGACAGCCTCAAGCGGAGAATATGCACTAAGGCTATCCGGAGTTGGCTCACAAAATAAAGAGGCTGGATGGGCACCGCAAAAGGCCGGATTGAGAAATGGACCTTCAAGATGGGCACCTAAAATTCTGGCATTGCTTCCACCATTTTGCTGGGCAGAAAGAGTGGTAGCCAATTTCTGTGAATATCCCGACAATGGGCTGGTGATAAACGTAGGTAAAAAAGCAATCACCCCGGTCTCCGGTAATCTTTTGGCAACCAAAGATATGCTTTCAGGGTTTTCGGTGAAGTCGTAACCGTAGGCGCCATTGAGCTGAAGGTCGATAAATCCGGCAGAAATGAACCAGCCTTCTGCATCGAAAGAGGGACAACTTGCCAGGGGCAGAGAATCTTGTTGACCAGCAAAGGAGATTTCTCCATTTTGCACAACTATGGTTGCATTATTGAAGACCTCACCGCCTTCAATAAGATTTACCTTCTTGATCGAAAATTTTTCGGGGAAAGTCATAGACTTCCTGGTAATTTTAGCGATGATCAAAACAGGCGAACCAGGAAGAAGGAAGGTACCTGTTTTCCCTGCCTGGATTCGCCTGTTTTGGAAACACCCATGTATGCACATCGTTTTCGGTTGTCTGCATGCCAAGGCCATGCGGACAACCTCGCTGTGCTGATGCCAGCCATGTTAATCTCTAGAGGCCAGCCTCAAATTTCTCGTAATCACGGAAGACATCCTCGTTATTTGATTTCGGTATGCCAGCTACATTGGGTGAGACAAAGACGCGCGCGGGTAGTTTGCCGAGCTTCGCCAATTCACCAGTAGTTTCGGCGACCAGCGCCATAGAGATTGCTTCAGCTGCCAGGGTGGAGCTGCCAGCTACCTTGCCCTTAAGCCCTTCAACATGGACCAGCGCATCTTCCGGTGGTGCGCAGTTATCGATAACGATATCGGCCACATCATGTAGCGATTTCCCGGAAGAATGGCGCGGTTTATTGATCTTCCGGTTTTCGATTGAGGTCACCGCCACCACCGTTAACCCTTTGGCTTTGGCTTCCAGGGCCATCTCGATCTGCGCGGCATTCATACCACCATGAGAGAAGACCAGCATCGTATCTCGGGGATCCAATTTATGGGAGAGAAGAACATTCTTGACATAACCCTCTTCGCGCTCCAACCAGAGCAGCTCGCGAGCGCCACCGGGACCGGTGATATTAAACCACATCAGCCGTGGATCCATAATGGGATGGAAACCGGGATATGACCCGTAGCGAGGAAAGATATCCAAGACGGGAATTACGGAATGGCCCGATCCGAATAAATGAACTGCCCGACCGATGGAGATGGATTTGGCCATCGCTTGAGCTGCCTTCTGGATAGCTTCCATTTGGGTTGTACGGATTTTTTCTAAAATCTTTTCCAACTCAGACAAGTATTGATTTGCAAACATAGTGATATCCTTTCGTTAAATTGATGTTGAATATGATTTTAGAAGAACTTGTTGTTCTTCTGCGGTAAACAGCTAAGCCTTACATTGAAAGTATCTATTGAGTTTCTCCATCCGATAACAAAGTTTCTTGGCATGAACAGCGTCATCAGGTGCATCATTATGAGCTCATGAGTGATTGTGCCAGGCTCACTGCGCGGCTGGCATCGGCTGAATACCCGTCAGCGCCAACCTGGTTGGCGTAATCCTGGGTCACTGGTGCGCCTCCGATGATGATTTTTACCTTATCCCGTAACCCGGCTTGTTGGATGGTTTCGATGGTGGTTTTCATGTTTGGCATGGTGGTGGTTAATAAGGCTGAAAGGGCGATAATCTCTGCACCACCCTCTGAGATGGCTTCGATAAATTTTTCCGGTGACACATCGACCCCCAGGTCCTTGACTTCAAACCCGGCTCCTTCGAGCATCAATGCCACCAGATTTTTGCCAATGTCATGCAAGTCGCCTTTAACCGTCCCGATGGCGACCTTACCGGCAGACTTGACATCACTTTGCACCAGGTATGGCTTCAGCAGCCCCAGCCCAGCCTGCATGGCACGGGCAGCAATTAACATTTCCGGCACATAATATTCGCCTTCTTCAAAGAGTCTGCCGACTTCCTTCATCGCGGCAATCATCCCCTCGGCCAGGATATTCCCAGGCTCCAAACCGGCATCCAGCGCAGTCTGCACACCATCTTTTGCACCCGCGACATCGCCCTCCAAAATCGCATTGTAGAGTTTTGAAATACTTTCATTCATAGTCATTATCCTTTTTCTTCAGTGCATCCTAACTCTTCGCCCCGCGGACCAGATCCAGGGCGCGCTGCCCTTGCTCCCGATCAGGGCATTGGAAAACAAAGAAAGCGCGGATCTGTGCTTTCTGCGTTGCAGCCAGGAAATCTTTTAGTTCATCCAATGAAAAAACCTG
>JBGPQJ010000198.1:0-4812 GCA_041488995.1 Anaerolineae bacterium | reverse complement strand
TCGAACTGGTGACGGAATGCCCGTGCGAGGACGGTTGTCCCTCCTGCGTGGGTCCTGCCGGGGAGAACGGAGTGGGGGGTAAGAAAGAAACGCTGGAGATTTTAAAAAAACTGACCCAGCAGATAATCGAAAGTTAA
This sequence comes from Anaerolineae bacterium, assembly GCA_041488995.1. Lineage (GTDB taxonomy): Bacteria > Chloroflexota > Anaerolineae > Anaerolineales > Villigracilaceae > JBGPQJ01. Next base: position 4,675 of record JBGPQJ010000198.1, on the reverse strand, counting down.
TAGAAAAGTGTCATCTCGGTAGAGCGCCAGCGAGCGTGACGATCTACCGCTAAACGGGCGAATCACCTCTATTCGGCGATTGCTCACCTGCCCTCCGAGGGATTTTCTTTCTGCCTGGCAAGCAGCTCCCTGATCTTGTTGTGCCTTTCCCTGCTCAAGGGATAGAACCACGCCATAACGATGGCACCTGATAGCAGCAACGCACCGATCGGCGAGACCAGCAGACGGATCATCCACGTCACCGTCGCGGGCTGCACGAACTCGATCGCACCGGCGGGAGGCGTCCGATACCCCGCCCAACCGAGCATCTGCAGGGCAAAGAAGATGGTCAGCGCCCCGGTCAATTTGCGGACAAGCGCGCGCGCTCCGTAATAAATGCCCTCCTGCCGTCGTCCTGTGCGCAGTTCATCCCACTCAATGACATCGGGGAACATGGAATCGGGCAGCACATAAGCCGATGATACGCCGATGCCCACCAGGATCCCCAGAAAAAGCGCCAGCCCCACCTGCCCGGGTTGGATAATGAACAACAACATCTGCAGGAATACCCAGATCGTCAGGCCATACATGTAAGCCTGCCGCTTGTTGAGCCGTTGGGCAAACCAGGACCAGAAGGGAATGAAAACGATGCTGGTCAGCATCAACAGGCCCAGGAAGGCCGATTCGAGCGAGAGAGTCATCCCGAACAACCCGACGCTCTCCAGCATATTTCCCTGCGCCACCCAGTAGGTCAAAAAGTAAGGCAGGATCATCGCCGACATGTCCACCGCTGACCAGTTGAACAGGTACATGCCCATTGCGAAGCGGAACGGTTTGTTCGTCCAGGCGATGCGCAGGGTTTTGGCGATGGGCATCGTCTCAGTCTCCTCCGCATCCGCTGTCTCTTGAATGACGAAAAAGATGACCAGGTAGGACACCGCTGAGATGCTGCCGAATAACGCAGACGTGATCAGGAATCCCTGCTGTTGGGTCAGACCGGAGGCCAGCGCGGCATCGACGATGGCGGGCGCGGCGATCACGGTGACCAACGCTGCCGTCAGTTGGAAGAAGGAACGATAGCCCATGATCCCCGTGCGTTCGTCGTAATCGCGGTCAATTTCAGGCATGAGCGCATTGAAGGGGACGGACACCAGCGTACTCAGCGTGTCTGCCAGCATGAAAGCCAGCGACACATAGATGACCAAGCCGATCTGGCTGGTCAATGGAGGCGCCGCCCACATGATGGCGAAGCTCAGCCCGAAGGGAATCGCAAAAATCAGCAGGAACGGCCGGCGTCTTCCCCAGCGGGTATGTAGATGGTCGCTGAGCAGGCCCACCAGCGGATCGTTCACCCCGTCCCAGATGATCCCCGCCAGCGCGCCAAAAGACGCCAGCCGCGGGTCCAGCCCGACCACGTCCGTCAGGTAAATGGCATAGAAGACCTGGCGCAGCATGCCGGCGCTTGAAATACCGAAGTCACCGGTGGCGTAGACGAGTTTCTTCCAGAGAGGCAGAGATTGCCTGGATGAGATCATGGCGTTATTACTGTAGCATGAAGTGATAAAAGAGAATAGACTGCCAGCCACTGCTTCTTGCATTATTAATTCACCTTACGCAAAACGTCCTGCAGATTCCCTTAATTCAGGCTTATCCTCTTCCTAAATCTGCGGGATGGTGCGTAACATCAGTGATTAACTAAACTATTGCCTGCCTGGAGTTGGGGTGAAAGCAAAAAATTATTTTGGACAATTACGCAGTACTCTGGAACAAAAACACCCTGAGAGCAAAATGTCTCAGGGAATCGGTTATTGCATGCCATTGGATAACATGCGATACAATACGCTCATGCCAAAACCCACCCTCGCCGACAAGCTCAAATCGCTGGGCGTCAAGGTCGGCACGTCCGAGGTCCAGCTGCCTGAGCCGAAAGCCAGATCGGGCGTCCCCATCGAAGAGGTGCTCGACGGGCGCTGGGTTTCCACACCCCGAGGCGACGCCTTCGTCAGCGAGACGCGCTACCCGCTCGAATACCGCCATGGCATCGCGCCGCTCTTCTCCCCTGCCCCGCTGCACACCCTCGCCAGTTGGGCGGGCGACGCGCGCCTGCACGAGATGCCGCTCGGACAGTTTGCCTTTCTGGACACCGAGACCAGCGGGCTGGCTGGCGGCACCGGTACCTATGCCTTTCTGATCGGCGTGGGGCGTTTCGAGAAGTCCGAAGATGGCGGCGAGGACTTCCACCTCGCACAGTTCTTCATGCGCGACCCGGCTGAAGAGCCGGCGCTGCTCGCCGCCCTGGAAAGTTTCCTCGCCCCGTGCGAAGCGCTGGTCACCTTCAACGGCAAGGCATTCGACGCTCCGCTGCTCGCCACGCGCTACCGCTTGCATTCGCTGCCCATCCCCTTTGCAGATTATGCCCACGTGGACCTGCTGCCGCTCGCCCGCCGGCTGTGGCGCGACCGCCTTCCTTCGCGCGCGCTGAAATACCTCGAAGAGAACGTGCTCTCCGCCCCGCGCACCGTCGAGGAAGTGCCCGGCTACGAGATCCCCTACCTGTACTTCGACTTCCTGCGCACCGGCGACGCCGCGCCGCTCAAGGGCGTCTTCTACCATAACGCCATGGACGTGGTCGCCATGACCGCGCTGTTCAGCCACATGGCGGGGTTGCTGGCGGACCCGCACGCCCCCGACCATGAATTCGGTCTGGACGTGGTCGCGCTCGCCAAGCTGTTCGAGGATTTGGGGATGTGGGACGACGCCGCCCGGCTGTACGAGCGCGGGCTCGAGATCGGCATGCCCGAGGAGGGATTCTGGGAGGCGGTGCGGCGGCTCTCCGTCCTGCAGCGCCGGCGCGGCGATCTGGAAGCCGCCGTGCACCTGTGGGAAAAAGCCGCCGTTGAGGGGCACATCTACGCCCACATCGAGCTATCCAAGCACTACGAGCACCGCGTGAAGGACCCGCTCGAAGCGCTGCTCTGGGCGAAGTCCGCCGAAGCCCTGGCGAAGGCACCCAGTCTGCCCCCCTACATGCGTTTACATTGGCAGGAGGAGATCGGCAAACGGCTGAAGCGGCTTGATACTAAGACTGGAAAAGTAGGTGGGAAACACTGAAAATAACGCTGGTGATTGATGGGCGTGTATTACAGTGTTTTACTTTTTCAGGATACATATTCCCCATTTACTGAATTATGGCATAACTATATTTAAGATTATATGGGCGGCCTATCTATTTTTATCCAGGCCGTAAAGTCCCCGTAGGGAATAAACACTAGTTGGGCGGCAGAGCGGTGCCGTTGACATCGACCACCTAAAACACTATAAGGAGTCCAGAATATGCTTGGCGTAAGCAAATACACTCAAAAATATATAGACGAATGCCGTTCCAGAGTCTCTGAACAAGTCTCCGCTTACCACACCCTGGTTGCAGCCGCGAGAGCCGCGATTGATGAGCTGCACCTTAACACTGCAATTAAAGCCTTTGAACCTCATTTCTTTAACGTCATGGTACTGGCTTTGGATAGCTGTTTCGTTCATAGACTCAGGGTCATGGAAATGAAAGATGGCAATCCGCTGAATGAAGTGAGGATATTGTGCAATTCAATGATGAATAACAACAACCGGATGGGCGCGGATAAAACGATCAAATATGATCCAGCCAAGTCCGTGTTGAAATACCGGGTTGGAGATGAAATTAAATTGAATGAAGCAGGTTTCATCCTCCTTTCCTCGGCCTTCTTTGCTGAAATTGAAAGTAAATATTTGTAAACCAGGTGGGTTGGCAGCTGTCAGGTCCCCGCAAGTCCACTCGCCGTCCGCACCCGTAAATGCACGCCTAACCCTTCAATCAAGAGGACATCCTCCCCTCATCTCAAACATTGGGTGATTCCTTGCTGAATAAGCAACAGAAAAAAGGAGAATTCATGGAAAGCAATAAAGTTGGTTTTATTTCAATTGATGAGTACATTGCAACTTTCCCTGAAGAAATACAAATAATACTGGAAGAATTACGGGCAACAATAAAAGCCGCCGCTCCTGAAGCAGAAGAAAAAATCAGTTATCAAATGCCTACTTTCGCTCTGAAAGGTAATTTAGTCCATTTTGCAGTTTGGAAAAATCATATTGGGTTTTATCCGGCGTCAAGTGGAACTGAGGCATTTAAGCATGAGTTATCAATTTATGAAGGTTCAAAGGGAGCTGTAAAATTCCCAATAGACAAACCATTACCGTTGAAATTGATAAGCAAAATTGTAAAATTTAGAGTTGCCGAAAATCTAAAAAAGGCTGAGATAAAAACAAGCAAAAGAAAATAGTCATTTTCTGCGGGCAAGGTTTTAGGTGAATTATCGATTCAGTTCGTCAAAGTTGGCTTTTGGTTAATTGGCGTTTTGGCAAATTAAGTTTTTTTACTCCCATGCAGAGTCCACACCCGCCCAGCCTACCCCCCTGCATGCGTTTAAACTGGCAAGAGGAGATCGGTAAACGACTGAATCGGCTGTGGAGGACAAGGTCCATGTGGCAGGAGAAACCAAGAAGAAATAGAGCGGAGCCTGACGGCTTAGGGTGTTCTCAAAGTCTTTTGCTGAGTTGTAAAAAGTGACCTTCTTCGATTAAGCTTTGTGTGCAGCCACAAACAAAACCGAAGGAGGTCGAAATGGAGTCTATCACACAAGCAGGGGTCATATTTGATGTGGATAGC
>JBGPQJ010000197.1:0-4937 GCA_041488995.1 Anaerolineae bacterium | reverse complement strand
TTGACCGGTCAGCACAACCCCGATCTCTTTCAGTTGGCGTTTGAATTCCTCGGTCGTGAGGTTGACGCGGTAGCCGGGGATGGATTCCATTTTGTCGATGGTACCACCGCTAAAGCCGAGCCCGCGACCAGACATTTTCCCAACCGGCAGTCCGCACGCAGCAACAACCGGCAACACCACCAGGGTGGTTTTGTCCCCCACCCCGCCGGAGGAGTGCTTATCGACGGCGACATCAACCACATCCGATAGATCGAGCAAAGCACCGGAATGTGCTATCGCCAGGGTCAGATCAGCGGTTTCACGCAGTGTCATGCCATTGAGCACCACAGCCATCGCCCACGCGGACGCCTGGTAATCTGTAATTTCCCCGGATGTAAAACCATCAATAAAGAAGTTGATTTCGTCTTTGCTCAACTCCCCTTTATCGCGTTTCTTGATAATAATATCTACCGCACGCATTCTGCCAGCTACTCCTATGCCACTTACTGTATTGTAAATCACTATCCGCATAAGGGCAAATAAAAAAACCTTGCGAAGGTCTCATGCCTTCGCAAGGTTGTAGCCATCGGGTGTATCCTGAACTGTCCAGCCAAGGGCAGTGATCTTCCGACGGAAGTCGTCGGCAGCCAGCCAGTCTTTACGGTTTCGAGCGTGCTGCCGATCGTCTGCCAGTGCAACAACTTCAGGTGGAGGTAGTTCATCGGGCACGTTCACCGGGACCGCGTGCTTGACCAATTTCCAGATGTCTGCCGGAATACCTGTTTCGATCGGGTCGGGAGGCAGCATCGCCCCCAGTTCAATCATTGGCAGGTCAGATCCAGCCGGAAATACATTGGGGTTGCACTTGCGCACGAGATGGATGGAACTGACGCCGTTGATGCAGCAGGTGCGTTTCGCAAAGTCAAGGATGATGCCAGTATGTTCATCCAAACCAATGGTCGTGTTGTCGGCAGGTAGCAAAGCACACCACTCGGCAAATCTCTCCATGCCGACGAAACAACGCGAGGTATCGACATCCGCACCCCCATCAGCATTGTTCCAGTGCGGGAGGAAGGAGAGCGGTGTACCAAAATCACGGAAGAAATCAAGACCAGGCAGCGCGTGAACATCCGCACCGACCTTGTAGATTTCGTAAACGGGCAGCGCCCACGCGCCGACAGCAATAGTGGCGGCAGACGCAAAGACAAGCGTCGCTCCCAGGCGGTGACGGGCGCGGATGATATCCCAGGCCAGGCTGTTCTTAAGATGACGGACAGCATAGGTGGGCGAGCCTGGTCCCATGAAGATAATATTCGCGGTGAGCAGCGGTGCGCAGATTTCCGGGTCATCCGGACTGAAAAGGCTGTTCTTCCTGCGGGCAGGGACAACATCCACCTGGGGATGGTAATTCTGCAGACGATTGGAGAGAAAGTCAGCCACGCGTCCGGCTACTTGTAACGAATTGAGTTCAAAACCTGCCGGTGTCTCCAGTACTGCAATTCGTATGGGGCGCGGTAAACTCTGGGCGAGGGAGTCATAAATTCGTCCACCGGCGAGAGATGTTTCACCCGAACCGAGGAATGCGATTAGACCGAGAGTCATTGAGATCCTGCGTTATTTAATTTATCAAGGATATCGAGGACAACTTTGTTTTCAGGGATATCCTTCATATCGTCACCATAATGTTCGTATTGTATGATGCCTCCCTTGTCTAAAACCAATAATGCGGGCATTCGACCGAGCTTCCACAGATTCACCTGTTGATTGTAGACGTCGGCAACGGTGTGTTTGGGATCTGGCAAGCCAATGAATGGCAGCTTCTCGCTTTCCCAATAACGACGATAGGCATTTGGACCGTCCGGTCCTATCGCCAGGATTTCCGCGTCACGCGCGGTGAACGCCGCATAATCGTCCCGCAAGTGGGCGAGATGCGCGCGGCAGTAGGGTCACATGAACCCGCGCAGGAATGCGAGCACGAGATGTTTCTTGCCTTTGTAATCCGAGAGTCGGACTGATTGCCCGGTCAGATCGTTTAAAACAAAATCAGGGGCTTGTTTACCCAATGCAATATCAACTTTCATTTAACACTCTCCAAAAAAGCTTGAATAGAAACCATGAATTGGTCCGGACATTCTTCCTGAGGGACATGCCCGCAGTTTTTGAACACCACCAGCTCCGCTCCTGGTATTTCCATGGATAGCTGTATGCTCTGCGCAGTGGGCACAATGCGGTCATCATCACCTGTGACGACGAGCACTGGCATCGCCAGTTCCTTCAAGCGTTCGGCATAATTGACCGGATTACTGGCAATGGTGAACTCATAGAGCGCTTTATCCCAGTTATTTACGGTGAGCGGCCTGCGATAACCATCATACACCCGCGGGTCGATCCTGGAGGGATCATGCCATGCCAGCTGGATGGTTTCATTTCCCGACTCGCCGGCGATACTACGCACCAGCAAAGGACCGATGTGCCGCAATTGCGGCGTTGCCATGAGCGGTAATGCCCATTGCGGGAATCTACCACCGTGCCCGTTCCCCACGGCGGGATCCACAAGTACCAATCCCTGCACCCGGTCCGGATGTTCAATGGCGTACGCCGCTGCGATGCCTCCGCCCGCTGAATTCCCAACCAGGATGGCTTTTTCCACACCGAGTTTATCCATCAACCCATCCAACAATTCCACGTTTCCCTGGACGCTATAGGGATTTGTCCCCGTCCATTCTCTAGGCATGGGGCGCTCGGTCAGGCCAAAGGCAGGACGGTCATAGGCGATGACACGTCCAAACTTAGCGAGCGGTTCCATGACTTCGCGCCATGAAAACTCGCTGGCTCCGAAACCGTGCAGAAGGATAAACACCAGCTTACCCTGTCCCATTTCGTGGTGATGAACAGTCAACCCATTTACATCCACAAACTTGCTGTCCGGGTCGGCAAGTTCGCGCTCAGGGAAGGTCCCCGTTAGAGACGGAACCGGGTAAAGCAGAGGACCAATCAAAACGACCAAGGCAACAACGAGAACGATGATGCCGAGGATTTTCCAAAAGCGATTCAAATTATTCTTCCTCAACAGCCCGTAACAATCGCACCGTCAGGTCAGTCGCCTGCGCCTGCTGATTTTCCGCAGAGATCGTCGCCACACCATCTCCAGGTTGGGGACCAAAATTTCCAAACTGGGCATGGTTGCCGCCTTCGATCACCTGCCTGATCGTTCCTGGCGGGAGCAACACGAGAGTCGAATCAATATTGCTCAAGTTAAGCACCAAATCATTCGACCCGTAAATTGAAAGACCCTTCAAGCCAGTCTTGGACAGATCATCACTGCCCGCAGGGTATGACGCCCAAAAAATCACTCCCTGCACATGCGCGGGATGGTTTATGGCATAAGAAGCTGCCATCGAGCCCCCCAGGGAATGCCCTCCGATAACCCAATACCGGATATCCGAAAAGGCAGTGATAACCTCATCCGCTTTATTTATACCAAAGACTGCCAGTGATAACGGCATCTTGACAATAGAAACCAGATAACCACGGCTGGCAATCTGACGCGCGATCGGGGCGTAGGAACGATAATCGATATGCCCGCCGGGGTAGATGATGAGAGCGGTGAGGGGTGGATTCGCGGTCGAGGTAAATACAACGAAATTGCCACGATCCTGAACGGTGACAACCCCATCCGATTCCATCGCCGCCAGAGCCTGATCGGTAGGTCCCAGAGGTGTCAGCCCCCAGGCGACAAAACCGATGGCGCCGATGAGTAACGCCCACACCAGAACCAACAAAACGATCTTAAGGACTATCTTCATTTTTTCTCTACTGTGATCTTGCGAATGACCGCTAGAGAAGAATGATAATCCCGCGCCATCGCGTCTGCCGAGGGATCGCCTCCAATCAGGAACGAGCGAATGAAAACGCGGACAGGTTTCATGTTTCTTTTATTAAGGAACGAGCCAAGCGCCAGATCTGGTCGAACATATCGACTGTCAGCCTGCCGGTCAATGTGTTCTGCTGGCTGGGATGGTATGAACATAAGAGCCATTCCCCGGTTAGTAGACGATAATGGGCGGCATGCGCAAATTTCCATCCAGAATTTCTGGCGCAATATATCGTCAAAATGCTGTCAAATGCTATCCGACCTAGAGCGACGATCACCTTTGGCTGGATCATGGCAAGCTCGCGTTCAAGATAAGGCTGGCAGTTTTTCATTTCATCCGGCGTGGGTCGATTTTGTGGAGGCGCGCATCGGCAGACCGGCGCCGTGTACAGATCTATGAGAACCAATCCATCCTCTCTCTGTTTTGATTCAGGCTGGTTGGCAAAACCAGCATGATAAAGTGCAGGATATAGAAAATTACCGGAGGCATCCCCCGTAAATTGCCGACCCGTACGGTTGGACCCATGAGCGCCCGGCGCAAGGCCCACTACAAAAATGCGCGCATGCGGGTCTCCAAATCCGGGAACTGGTTTGCCCCAGTAATCCCAATCCCGATAGGCGCGGCGTTTCTCTCTGGCGACTTTTTCCCGCCAGGCTACCAACCGCGGGCATCTTCTACAGGAAAGCAATTCAGTGTTCAGTGCTTCAAGGCTCATAGAATCAGCATCGCATCACCAAAGGAATAAAAACGATAGCCCTCTTTGATCGCTATCTCATAGGTATCCAGTATCATTTCCCGACTTGCAAAGGCACTGACCAGCATGAGCAAGGTTGACCTGGGCAGATGGAAATTGGTGATCATCACATTAACCAGCTTAAACTTGTACCCCGGTAGGATGAATAAATCCGTTGGACCTGCAAACGGCTTGAAAGGCAATCCCAGCTTCGGGCTCTCCAGTGTGCGGACACTGGTGGTACCCACGGCGATGATCCTTCTACCCTGTTGGCGGGTTTGATTTATCAAATCTGCAGTTTGTTGCGGCAATTCGCACCACTCCGTGTGGATGCGGTGTTCAGCCGGGTC
>JBGPQJ010000196.1:0-4992 GCA_041488995.1 Anaerolineae bacterium | reverse complement strand
CTGCCGCCCAACGCCTGACCGCAGATGTGGCTGCGCTCAACCCGCTCGAGGCGCGCGCTGTCGCGTCAGCGTTTGCCACCTACTTCGACCTGGTCAACCTGGCGGAGGAGAATTTCCGCGTGGCTGTGCTGCGCCGCCAGGAAGCCGAAAGCCATCCCGCGCCGATCCGCGAATCGATCGGAGATGCCATCGCCGCGTTGAAAAAACGTGACGTTACTGCTTATCAAATGGAGAGCCTGCTGGACTCCCTGTCGATTGAACTGGTTTTAACCGCACACCCCACTGAATCGCGACGGCGCACCATCCTGTCCAAGATCCAGCGCGTCGCCACGCTGCTGGGCAGGATGAACCAGAGCCTGCCCATGCCTCGCGAACAGCAGGAGATCCTGGACGCCCTGCATGCTGAGATCGCTGCGTTCTGGCTGACTTCGCGCGCCCGGACGTCCAACCCGGCGGTGACCGATGAAGTCCGCACCGGATTGTATTTTGTTGATTCGGTCTTCTGGCAGACCCTCCCCCGTCTGTACGCCGACCTCGACCGCGCATTAGCCGAATATTACCCGGGCTTACGAGTCGAGCACCCCTGGCTGCGACTGGCCTCGTGGATGGGCGGCGACCGGGATGGCAACCCCAACGTCACCCGGGAAGTCACCGCCGAGACGCTACGACTGCACCGCGGCCTTGCGGTGGAGAATCACCGCCAGTCAATACAGGACCTGGCGCGCCGCCTGAGCATGAGCAGGCGACGTCTCGCGCCTCCCGAGGCTCTTGAAGAATGGTTCGACATGCGCCGCCCGCTGCCGCCGCATGTCGCTTTTCTGGAGGAACGTTACGCCGGCGAACCTTACCGCCTTGTCCTTTCCCTCCTGGCTGCAGACCTGGCGGAAGCCTCCCAGGATGACATGAAATCGCGGCTGATGTCCCAGCATCCCCACTCCGCGCGTATTAAAACTGCCGACCTCGCAGTTCCGCTCGAGATCATCGCGAATGCCATCCCTCCTGTTCTCGCCCGGGATGAACTGCTGACCGTTCGGCGCCAGCTCGATATCTTCGGCTTGCACGCCATACGGCTCGATATCCGCGAAGATTCCGGGCGGCTCAATGCCTCGCTCGGAGAGATCCTGCGTGCCTTGAACATCGCGGCGGATTTCGAGAACGCCCCTGAAAACGAACGGATGGACCTGCTCATCCGCCTGCTATCCGACCCGCTGCCTGCGCTGGCAAACCAGCCCGGTGTGACGTCGGCCACCGCTGAGACCTGGGCGCTTTTCCAGCTCATCGCCCGCGTGCGCGAGGTGTATGGTGCCGACCTTCTGGGTCCGATCATCATCTCGATGACCCGCTCCGTCGCGGATGTGCTGACCGTGCTCCTGCTCGCGCGCTGGACAGGTTGCGATCACGGGCTTCAGATCTGCCCGCTCTTTGAGACCGTCGCTGACCTCGAGGCTGCCTCGAGGATTCTGACGTACCTGTTCACATTAGACATCTACCGCGCCCATCTCGCCACCTGCGGCGATGAGCAGATGGTCATGATCGGTTATTCCGACAGCAACAAGGACGGCGGTTACCTGATGGCGAACTGGGCGCTCTACCAGGCGCAGGAAACCATTTCACAAACGGCGCGCAGGCACAACATGCGGTTAACTATTTTTCACGGTCGCGGCGGGACAGTTGCCCGGGGCGGAGGACCCGCCAACCGCGCCATCCGTTCCCAACCAAAAGGATCCATCAACGGGCGCTTCCGCCTGACCGAACAGGGTGAATCCATCGCCGCCCGCTACTCCAACCCGGAGATCGCGCACCGGCACATCGAGCAAATTGTCCATGCGGTTCTACTCGCCTCCGCGCCATCCGGTGATGACGGCCATGACATTCCTGACGAATGGCGCCGCGGGCTGGATGTCATGTCTGCTGCGTCACATAGCACCTACCGAAAACTGGTCTATGAGACGCCGGGCTTTATTGAATTCTGGCGCCACGCCACGCCGCTGGACGAGATCAAGCGGCTTCATATCGGCTCGCGCCCGGCTTCGCGCGCAGATAGCACCGAAGTGAGCAAGATCCGCGCCATCCCGTGGGTTTTTTCATGGATGCAGAGCCGCTACAACCTGCCCGGCTGGTACGGTTTGGGCAGCGGTTTGAACGCAGCGCCTGATTCTTCATTGCTGCGTGAAATGTATTCCGGCTGGTCGTTCTTCAAAACCCTTTTGGATAACACCCAGATTTCCCTGCTCAAAGCCGACATGGATATCGCCGCGCTTTACGCAGGGCTGGTTCCCGACCAGGCGCTGTCTGCTGCCATCTTTGAAGACATCCGCTCGGAATATGAACGCACCCGGGAAGCGGTCCTCGCCATCAGCGGTCACTCCGAGCTCCTGGACAACGAGCCCATCACCAAGGAATCCGTCCACCTGCGCAATCCCTATGTCGACCCGCTCAACTACCTTCAGGTGGACATACTGCGCCGGCTGCGCGCGCTGCCCGACCCCGACAGTCCTGACGCCGAAGCCCTGCGGGAAGTGATCATCCTGACCATCAACGGCATCGCAGCCGGACTGCGCAATACAGGCTGACATGAATATACTCATCCGCGGCGGTGGCGACATCGCGACCGGGGTGGCGCTCCGACTGCATCGAACCGGTCACCGCGTTTTCATTACCGAACTCCAGCAACCGTTGGCTGTCCGCCGCACAGTGTCCTTCGCAGAAACCATTTATGAAGGAGAATGGACAGTGGAGGAGGTCACAGCACGACGGGCGGAATCCGTGGCGCAGGCGGTGGAATTTTCCCGGAACGGAATCATCCCGGTGCTTGTTGCACCTGAACTTGACACCGTTACCCTCAAATACGCCGTACTGGTTGATGCACGGCTGACCAAAGCCGTCATGGATTATCCACTCTCACGCCAGCCCTTGATCATCGGCCTCGGTCCCGGATTCACTGCCGGCAGGAACTGCCATGCCGTTGTTGAGACGAACCGCGGTCACACGTTGGGGCGCGTCTACTGGAACGGTCCCGCCCAACCCGACACGACTACACCCGAAGGCGACCCACGCCGAGTCCTGCGCGCTCCCATAGGCGGGATTATCGTCGGGCACGTAGAGATCGGGCAGCACGTTGAGGCGAGGCAGATCATCGCAAGCGTGGGCAGCGAACAGGTTGCAAGCCCCTTCAAGGGGATCGTGCGCGGGTTGATCCACCCCGGATTATCGGTCAGCAAAGGACTCAAGATTGGCGATATCGATTCGCGCGATGACCCCGATCTCTGCCGCCTGGTATCGGATAAGGCGCTGGCAGTGGGTGGCGGTGTTCTGGAAGCGGTCCTCGGTTACGGGAAATGAAATTATCGCAAGCACTCCGCCTGCCGAATGCTTCTCTCGTCGCCCTGGTTGGCGCGGGAGGCAAGACCACTGCGCTTTTTGAGATCGCCCGCGAGTTGCAGCCATCGCTGGTCACCACGACCACCCATCTCGGAGTGTGGCAGGTCAGCCGGCAGGATGTCCATATCATCTGGAAATCCACCACTCCCCTGCCCGATATCGAGTCACCCATCGGCACTGGGATCACGCTGGTCACCGGCGAATTGGAGGGCGATCGCTATCGTGGATTGGATGCTGGCCAACTGAGTAAACTCAAAGAACTGGCGGGGTTTCATGACCTGCCTTTGCTTATCGAAGCGGACGGCTCGCGCCAGAAACCGCTCAAGGCTCCCGCGGATCATGAGCCGGTCATCCCCGAATTTGTGGACACCGTGGTCGTCGTAGCAGGGTTGGGTGGTTTGGGAAAGCTTCTCAGCGAGGAGCATGTTCATCGCCCGGAAATATTCGCCGGTCTTTCTGGATTGAAAATAAATGAACCGGTGACCCGCGAGGCATTGGGCAATGTGTTGACTCACCCTGCAGGTGGATTGAAAAACATCCCGGCAACTGCCCGGAAGGTCGCCTTGCTCAACCAGGCCGATAGTCCTGACCTGCAAACCGAGGGACAGAAACTCGCCCAATCCATTTTATCCGCTTACGATGCGGTGATCATTTCAGCGTTGAATCCAGGCCAGGATCAGGGACCGGCGAAAGGGTCGATCTTTGCTGTTTATGAAAAAACCGCAGGCATTATCCTTGCCGCGGGAGGATCAACACGATTTGGGTCGCCCAAGCAGCTGCTGGACTTTCATGGGAAACCTTTCGTGCGCATCATCGCCGAAAAAGCGCTTGCAGCCGGGCTTGAGTCCGTCGAAGTCGTGACCGGCGCTCACGCCGAAAATGTCGAAGCGGTGATCCGGGATTTACCGGTAAGAGTCATCCGCAACCAGGAATGGCAGTCTGGGCAGGGTTCGTCCATCCGGGCAGGAATATCCGGGCTCCCCATCAGGGTTGGCGCAGCGCTATTCCTTCTCGCTGACCAGCCTCAGGTGACGTCTTCCGTGCTGCGGGCTTTGGTGGAACGGCACGCGCAAGATTTGCCGGCAGTGCTCGCGCCGTATATTCTCGACCGGCGCGCCAACCCGGTGCTTTTTGACCGTGTCACGTTTGCGGACCTTCTTAAGCTCGAGGGGGATCAAGGAGGGAGGGCGATTTTCTCCAAATTCAGCCCAACCTATTTGGATTGGGTTGACGAACGCCTGCTCATGGACGTGGATACGCCGGATGATTATCGCCGGCTTCTGGAGGCGGATAATGACTCATAAGACATCAGCCATTATCCTGGCAGCGGGGAAATCGCAACGCATGGGGCAGACCAAAATGCTCCTGCCATGGGTGGATACGACCGTGCTGGGTCAGGTGGCGCTGACCGTCAGCCGGGCTGGCATTTCGGACATTATCATCGTCACGGGGGGAGACAGGGAACTAGTGGACGCGGAAGTGTCGAGATTGGCAGAAGAGCTCCCTGTCCGGGCTGTCTATAACCTCTCTTTTGAAAAAGGAGGGATGATGTCATCCATCCAGACTGGACTTGCCGTCATACCTCCCGAATGCAAGGCTGTTCTGATCGGG
>JBGPQJ010000195.1:0-5143 GCA_041488995.1 Anaerolineae bacterium | reverse complement strand
GAGAAGCATGTCATTGATCCTTGGCATCAATCGTCAGGTAGACGCTGTTTGCACATTTTATGGCGGAGGCATGCAAAAGATTTTTAATCAAACTAAGATAACACCCTGGATGATCTCATCCAGGGTGTTATCTTGTTGACAAATCACTTACTCTCCTGTACCCTCTATTCATGCTCACCCCGGAACAGCTGGCCATTATCAAATCACCTGCTACTTCCAGGCTATTTTTACTCGGTCCCGCCGGAGCGGGTAAATCCACCTGCGGGATCGAGAGAATTAAATTCCTGATTGAATCAGGCATCCCGGCAGATTCGATCCTGTTACTGACTCCCCAGCGGACTTTGCAAGAATCCTATCTCAACAGCATCCATAGCCCGGAGATGATGGCTGGAGGTGAGCTGACTCCAGCCACCATTGGAGGACTTGCACGGCGAATGGTGGACTTGTTTTGGCCGCTGGCGGTCGAGGCGGCGGGATTTGCGC
Organism: Anaerolineae bacterium; assembly: GCA_041488995.1. Lineage (GTDB taxonomy): Bacteria > Chloroflexota > Anaerolineae > Anaerolineales > Villigracilaceae > JBGPQJ01. Next base: position 4,660 of record JBGPQJ010000195.1, on the reverse strand, counting down.
ACCCTGACCAACCCCCCTTGTTCTTGACGCTTGAGACAGCGCAATATTATATGGCGCGCCTGGTCCGTCCTCACTTGGAGGAAGGCTGGTTTGAATCTGTGGTCATGGACCGCAACCGGCTGTACTCGCAAATTATCGATAATTTAAATAAATCCGCAGCGATCGGTTTTCCCCACACAGAAATTGGAGAGAGGCTTGCCTCTGCATGGAGCGGCGACCCCTCTCAACGCCGGGTGTACGCTGACGCCCAAACCTGCGCCAGTGAATTCCGCAACTATTGTCTCGAATATAACCTGCTCGATTTTTCTCTGCAACTCGAGATTTTCACGAAGCTCTATTGGAATGAGCCAATCCTGCGAGATTATCTGAAACGCACCTACCGACACATCATCTACGACAACCTCGAGGAAGACATCCCGGTAGCTCATGATATCCTGAAGAATTGGCTGCCTGATTTGGATTCTGCATTGATCATATATGATAATGACGCGGGTTATCGAAGTTTTCTGGGTGCAGATCCCGTATCAGCGCTGGACCTTGCCGCTTTATGTGACGAAACAATCACGCTGGAGGAGTCCTTTGTCACCAGCGTAGAACTCGGAAACCTGGCGCTCGGGCTATCAAGGACACTCTCCCCCACTTTGGAAAAGATACCTCCCTCCTGGGTGGAGACAGAGGGCGTTCTTGCAATCGTCAGTGCACGCTTTTATCCTGAAATGCTCGATGAGGTCGTGATCGAAATCCAGAAGTTGGTGGAAAACGGGACACCCCCCTCGGAAATTGTCGTGTTGGCTCCATACTTAAGTGATGCCCTGCGGTTTTCTTTGATGAACCGACTTAATGAACGAGGCATTCCAACCCATTCACACCGTCCATCGCGTTCGCTTAAAGAGGAACCAGCCAGCCAGTGCCTGCTGACTCTGGCGGAACTCGCCCATCCCCATTGGGGTATCCGGCCGACGAAATATGATGTGGTGCACGCTTTCCTTCATGCGATCAAAGAGATGGATCTGGTGCGGGCTCAACTGCTGGCTGAGATCGTCTACCGTATGCGAGATTTGTCGCTGGGCACATTCGAACAAATCAACACTGAAATGCAGGAACGGATTACGTACTTGCTGGGAGGGCGATATGAGACTCTCCGAATCTGGTTGGAATCTTACCGCCAGGATGCCCCCCAGCCATTGGACCATTTTCTACGGAGACTTTTCGGCGAAGTCCTCTCACAGCCCGGCTTTAACTTTCACCGGGATATTGATTCTGCCAGAGTGGCAGCCAGCCTGATCGAATCAGTTCAAAAATTCCGCCTGGCGTTTAATCGGGTAAATACCGCTGCTTCAGAAATCGGAGAGGAATACATCGCCATGCTTCAGGACGGGGTGATCTCTGCCCAATATGTATCAGCCTGGGCGGCAAACACGGACAACGCTGTGCTTGTCGCACCTGCCTATACCTACCTGATGAGCAACCGCCCGGTGGAGGTGCAATTCTGGCTGGATATTGGCTCCGGCGGCTGGTATGAGCGACTGTTCCAACCTTTGACTCATCCTTACGTGCTCTCGCGGCATTGGCAAGCTGGGCGGGTATGGACCGATGCGGATGAAGTGAAAGCCAACAACACCACGCTGGCGCGGTTGGTAACAGGTTTGTTACGGCGATGTCAGAGAAAAGTATATTTATGCCTTTCCGAATTAGGCGAGAGCGGGTATGAGCAGCGCGGTGTTTTGCTGCGCGCGTTTAACCAGGTATTGACACAAATAAATCCACAGGAGGAAAAATGAGCAGGAAAAGCGTCATCGAACAACTTCGTGCAGGAGGAGCAGTCGCTGCCCATCCTTTAAACAAATGGGTCACCGTCGTCAGGGGCAAACCACAAAAAGTTACTCTGGCACATCCCCTTTATATGGACAAGAAAACCCTGAAAAGCGGTGACAAGATTGCCATCGTGGATACCAGCGATTATTCATCCGCCTTCATTTGCCGGGTGAGCGGGGTCGAAACCAGCGGGGTATCCAAAACTCAAACGCTGGAACTCTCTGTCGTAAAAGTCATTGATCTATTCGATTAATCAATTAGGCTTATAGGGTTCGAAAATTCGGTTACGAAAAATCCCCCTTGATGACTGAATTCACTCCCCGCCCTTCACAATCTGACATCCTCCGCTATCGCGGTGGTACGATGGGCATATCCGCTGTACCCGGCAGCGGCAAGACACACATTTTGAGCGCCCTCGCCGCGCAGATCATCGCCTCGGGCGTACTGGGCGTGGACCAGGAAGTGCTCATTGTCACGCTGGTCAATTCGGCGGTTGATAATTTCTCCCACCGCATCGGGGGATTTATTCAACAGCATGGACTGATCCCGCACATCAGCTACCGCGTGCGCACCCTGCACGGGCTGGCACACGACATCGTGCGCGAGAACCCGGCGCTGGTTGGGCTGGAAAACCGTTTCGCAATTATCGACGAGCGTGAAGCTGAATTCATCCGAAAGGAGGCTGCCAACGCCTGGCTTGCGTCACATCCGGACAGGCTTGACGGACTGCTCGACCCTGTACTCGACGACTCCAAACGCGACTGGGTGCGCCGACAGCAACTGCCCGAGCTGGTCAACAACATCGCCCTCGCTTTCATCCGCTCTGCCAAGGATAATCGCCAAACCCCCGAAAGCCTTCGCGCCCGCTTGGATTCCACCCCCATCTCGCTGCCGCTGGCTGAAATGGGCTGGGACATCTACACCAATTACCAGCGCGCCCTCACCTACCGCGGTGCGGTTGATTTCGACGACCTCATCCGCCTCGCGCTCGATGCTCTGGAAACCTCCCCGGAACTGCTCGAACGTCTGCGCGCCCGTTTTCCCTTTATTCTGGAAGACGAAGCGCAGGACTCCAGCTATTTACAGGAACAAATCCTGGGTAAGTTGTCTCAGGGTAACTGGGTGCGTGTCGGCGATCCCAACCAGGCGATTTTCGAGACATTCACCACCGCCAAACCAGAATACTTGCTAAACTTCATTCAAACGGCGAATTTGAAACAGGATCTACCCGTATCCGGCCGTTCCCAACCCTCAATAATCGCTCTCGCGAACACTTTAATCGACTGGGTGCGCGCAGATCACCCCGCGCTTGAATGCCGGGACGCCCTCATACCTCCCCATATCCGGGCGACCGAGCCTGATGACCCCCAGCCCAATCCCGCTGGCAACCCGGCTGGGATCATGCTCATCGGGAAGAAGTACACACCCGAGGAGGAAGTGGAGGTGGTGGTCAAGTCGCTCGAAAAATGGCTGCCCGACAATCAAGACAAGACCATCGCCGTGCTGGTACCACGCAATGTGCGAGGTGTGGATGTCATCGACGCGCTCAAGAAGCGCAGGATCGAATGTGTCGAATACCTCGCCAGCACTTCAACGACGCGCGCGGCAGCGGGTGCACTGGGTAATGTCGTCGCTTACCTGGCTGACCCAACCTCAGCGTCGAAACTGGTAAAGGTTTATCAGGTCTGGAGGAGAGCCTGGCGGGATGAAAAATCCCTACGAGAAGCGGTGATGAATACCCGGCAATCCTCCACAGAGGAGGAAATTGTCTCATCGGCTGAAGCACTCACAGCAATAAAGCATCATGTGACGGGTCTTCTCCGCAAGTGCGACGAAGTGGAGGCATTCCTCGCGCCGCGTCCTGACCGGGATTGGCTTGAAAACCTCACCCCATCCTCTCTATCAATAGAAGTCGGGCCAGAAGTGAAAGAGGAGTTGGAACAATTCCGGGAAGTTGCCCGGCGCTGGCAAGGCACGACCCTGCTGCCCATTGACCAGATGATCCTGACCCTTGCGCAGGATTTGTTCACCGAGCCGGCGGATCTGGCGTTAGCGCACAAGCTGGCTTTGGTGCTGCGTAAAGCCGCAGATGACCACCATGATTGGCGCTTGCCTGAACTGACCGCTGAACTGGGCGTGGTGGCGAAGAACGAGCGCCGTTTTTTGGGCTTCAGCGCCGACGATTCGGGCTTTGACCCGAACCAGCACCGCGGCAAGGTGGTAGTCTCGACCATGCACAAATCCAAGGGGTTGGAGTGGGACCGGGTGTACCTGATGTCAGTAAACAATTACGATTTTCCGTCAGGGATGGCGAACGACCGATATATTTCCGAAAAGTGGTTCGCACGTGGAGGGCTGAACCTGGAAGCAGAGGCGCTGGCGCAGCTGAAGAACGTGCTTTCATCGAGCGAGTTTGAATGGCAATCAGAAGGCGAGGCAACCCAACGGGCACGGACCGATTACGTCCGCGAACGCCTGCGCCTGCTGTACGTGGGCATCACCCGCGCCAAAAGCGAATTGATCATCACCTGGAACACCGGCCGCACCGGCGAACAGACTCAATCCATCCCATTTGCAGCGCTGCAGGCATGGTGGCAGAGTCAAAACAAACAGGAAGAATCATGAAATTTACCGATGGCTTCTGGCAAATGCGCCCAGGCGTAATCCCCCATTACCCGGTTCGCGTTCACGAGGTGCAGGTCAAACCGGGAGCGCTGACCGTCTACGCGCCGACGAGGACGATCGCTCATCGAGGTGATACGCTCAACCTGCCCCTAGTGACAGTACGCTTCTCCTCCCCTATGGATAATGTCGTCCGAGTGCAGATAATCCACCACAAGGGAGG
>JBGPQJ010000194.1:0-5195 GCA_041488995.1 Anaerolineae bacterium | reverse complement strand
GGCGGTGGCTAATTCTTTCCCGTTGGAAACATCCACGATCACGGCACGCCCTGAGAGAGTGCCAAAATCGACGCCAACAACACATTTCATAACTACCTCCTACATTTCGATAATGACCTTGATACCTTCACGCCGTTGCGCGACCGCAAACGCCTCGACGGCTTTCACCAGCGGAAAACGATGTGTCACCAGTGAACGCACTTCCACCAGACCTGTGGAAACCAGCTCAATCGCACGCGGATAGGTATGTTTCATGCGCCGCACCATTTTGATGGTCAGCCCCTTGCGGCGTGCCACCGAGGCAGGAAACGACGTGATGTCGTTGGCCGGGATGCCCGCCAGAATGACTTTCCCTCCCGGGAGAACGGCTGCAAATGACATTTCGACCGCCTCCTGCTCTCCGGCGATTTCGAAAGCGATGTTTACACCGCGGCCTCCAGTCGCCTCCATCACTTCCTGGATCTCAGCCCCGCCTTCCGCCAAAATGGCTTTCGTCGCTCCCATGCTGCCTGCCGCTTCCAACCGGTGGACGAGTCTGTCTGTTGCAATGATGGTTACCGCACCGGAGAGTCTGGCCAGCTGGACGATCAGCAAGCCGATCGCCCCGCAGCCGAATACTCCGACCGTCATCCCTGCCTTGAGATGAGCCAGGTCCACAGCATGGATGGCTATTCCTAGCGGTTCGAGCATGGCTCCGTCGGCATAAGTCAGTGAATCGGGGATGGGGAATAAATTTCTCTCATCCCAAGCCATCCATTCGCGCAGTGCACCGTCTTGGGCTCCGTGCCCGGCAAAGACCACCCGTTCGCACAGATTGGGATGTCCTTGCTGGCAAAGCTCGCATTGCCTGCACGGGATGGTCGGGTCAATCGCCACGCGCTGGCCGCTTTTGGTGATCCCAGCAAATTCGTGACCCAGTATCAGCGGGTGTTCAAGCTGCGTATCGCCAATCCTGCCTTCTGAGAACCAGTGCAAATCCGATCCGCAGATACCCACGGCCTTTACCTGTAACATTTTCTCACCTGCGCCGGGAATCGGATCAGGCTCATCGCGCAGGCGGAGGTCAGCGCGAGCATGCAGACGAATAACCTTCATGGAATTTGCTCACCTTGGGCATCATATGAGCGGTCAGTCACATTGAAATCTGTTGGGCGGATAATGCTCACTGTCAGGATGTAATCCGCGGCAGGTATGGTCAATGGAATATCTCCGGACCATTGCGATCCGGGGACCAGCGTCGGCAGGGAAACATCCCCTTCGGAGAATTTCGTGCCGCCGTCCGGTGAAGTCACTGCCCAGCGTATTGCATACCCGCGCAAGGTGTAGGCGGGCATGTCCACATCTATTGGGCCGCGGGTGTGCAATGTGACCGTGGCTGTGTGCTGGTCATCAACCACTGGAGAGAAGGTGTGCATCCAGGTAATCAGGCCGATGCAGTTTTGAGCATTATTCGCTTCCCGGCAGAGTTCGGTGATCGCATCCGATGTTGTCACCAGCGGTTTGAAAATATCCTTCACCGGCAATTTGCCCGACCTCGTCATCCCTTGTGCCATCTCTTGCGAATGCTCCGCCACTTTCTTGACTCACCTTTTGCAAAACGTCCCGCAGGTTCTCGTAAATCAGGCTCGCTTTCTGCTTGAACCTGCGGGTCGGTGCGTAACATCAGTTTTTTAAGTGTTGCTTCGCCATATAAATGCTGGCTTCTGGTTACAAATCATACATCAAATCCTATTAAATCCATCACAATGACCTCCTGATATATAAAATTTGATTGCATTTTCTGGCTATGGAACAACTGAACTGTCACGAACGACCAGTTCACAGGTAAGCAAAACATGTTGTGGTTCAACCTTTTCATCCCGGCGGCTTACTTCAATCTGGCTGACCAATTCTTGTACGGCCCGACAGCCCACTTCATGATGATTTTGGTTGATGGTTGTTAAGGCAGGCCAGAAGTAAGCCGATTCAGCGAAGTTATCGAACCCCACCACGGCGAGATTTTGGGGAATGCGTAGGCCTCGGCGGTTGGCGATTTGTAGTACAGCAAGTGCCATCTGGTCGTTCCCGACAAACACTGCATCTATTTTGGGATAGGATAGCAACAATTGCTCGAATGCGACTTCTCCGCTGGAAGATGACCAGTTCCCTTCTGCGCAGTGAGCCTCTGCAACAATAACGCCCGCTTTCTTCAAAGTGTCTTGCCAAGCTTGTTTGCGCTGGCGGGCTTCCCACCAGTCCTGCGGACCGGAGATATGACCAATCTGATGACACCCCTGGTCCAGTAAATGCTGGGTTGCCAGGACTCCGCCGTCGTAATTATTTACCGATATAGTTGACACTCCCGGGCGGGGCTGCATAGTCAAAAAAACAACCGGGACGGGTACATCGTTCAATATTTCGTCGACCCATCTGTGGTTATTGCCCACTTCAGGCACAGCCCAGACGATGCCATCTACATGGCGGGCAAGCAAATTCTCTAGAAGAGGTTTAATGTTATCCGTGTCGAATTGAAGCAGTTCCTCAAGCAGCAGAGCGTAACCAAGTTCCTCGGCCTTGTTGGTGATTCCATTCAGTGTGCGCGATGGGCCGGTAAACTTCAATCCAGCAGTAACCACTCCCAACGTAAAACTGCGCTGTTGTATGAGACTGCGAGCCAGGGCGCTGGGCTGATATTTTAATTTCTCGATCACCTGCTGAACGCGCTCGCGGGTCTCAGGGGCAACATCCGGGCGGTCATTTATGACTCTTGAGACGGTCTGAGTGGAAACGCCAGCGAGCTTAGCGACTTGTTTTATGGTTGCACGTTTGTTATGATTCATAGGGATGCCTCTATAGATATAATATTTCTGTTATCGTTATCGTTCCCGATAACGATAACATAGTAACAAATCCGAGAAGATTTGTCAAGTGATTTCCAACAATTCCAACAATAGAACCAAGAAAACTGATGCTGAATCTAACATGAGAAGCAGAAAATATATTTGATAGGCCAATTTTAAGCGCGATTCAGACTAGATTCGATGTTTTGGGCGATCAATTTTGGTTTTAAGGGTAGCTTGCCTCTTGACATGCTGACCTTTTTTTGCTAATATATTGATACTAGATGTGAACGATAACGGGAACGTTATCGGGAACGTTAGCGGATTTTCAGCGCAAAGCAAGAATAAATATCATTTCCAACTCTCAACGATAGGTAAATGATGTTCGATATCAACGGGAACGATAACAAGTATGGAAAGAATTTAGCCCAATTAATTTCTCTATAATCGAAATTTCGATGAGAGCATTCCCTCTGTAAAAAGGAGGATTACGGAGCCAGCCTAAGGACAGCAGAATCGTGAAGGCGATGATTCTGATTAGAAGGAGCGTAAGGAGGTACCAATGAGTTGATTAAAATCAATAGATTCTTCTACTTCATTCAAAAACAACACGTAAAAATTATTAAGGAGATGAAAAGATGAAAACACTTTATGCGTCGCTTGCCACCATTTTGGCCTTGAGCTTAGCGCTTACCGCCTGTGGTGCAAAAGCGACTCCCACTGCAGAGGCAGCAACGACTGAACCCGCCACTACTGAAGGTGCAGCTCCCGCTGCTGAGGGCGGGTGGTGCTCTGGCACCAATATCGTCTTCTTCCCTGGTGGTGCTGCTGGCGGCTCTTTCGAGACTGTGGTCTATAATGGCGCTTTGGCTGCCGCTGCCGACACGGGGGCAAACGTGCAATACATGTGGTCTGATTGGAACCCTGAGAAGATGATCACCCAATTCTCCGAAGCCATGGCCACGAATCCAGATGGCATTGCTGTCATGGGACACCCCGGTGACGAAGCCTTCGCCCCATTGGTCGACGAGGCTGAGTCCAAGGGCATCATCGTGACTAGCATGAACACTCAACTTCAGGCTAATCAAGCGAAGTATAGTGCAAACGGCTTTGGCTATGTTGGTGCGATCCTTTATGATGCCGGTTACGCTCTGGGCAAAGAGTCGGTAGCCCGTGCAGGCCTACAGGCTGGTGACAAGGCGTTCGTCTGGGGCTTGGTGGCACAGGCAGGCCGCGGCCAGCGCACTCAGGGTATTCTGGATGCTCTTGAGCAAGCTGGTATTGTGGTTGTCTACCAGGAAATTAATGACGCCACCAACGCCGATGCGTCTGCGGGCGTACCTATATTTGTTGGTGTGATGTCGGCAAACCCGGACATCAAACTTGTCATCACTGACCACGGTAATCTGACCGGTACCCAGCAAACCTACTTGGAAGCCGCTGGCTTCGGCCCTGACGACGTCTACGCAGCCGGCTTCGATCTCTCTGGCGCGACTGTGGAAGCGATCCGCGGCGGCTGGACCGACCTGGTGATTGACCAGCAGCAGTGGCTACAAGGATACCTGGCGATCCTGCAGATCTGCCTCACTCATAATTACGCTTTCTCTGGTCTGCAAATCGACACGGGCGCAGGCTTTGCCTTCAAAGATAATATCGAACTCTTGGCTCCTCTGGTCGAGAGGCAAATCCGCTAGAGCGAAACCAACGTACGCTTTCTAACGCTCGTTTCTTCTAACGGGATAAGCGTCTAGGAAGACATTGCAGGGACTAAGTGGCTTCAACACATTCCTCCGAAGAACAGCTACACTACAGAGTACCAAAGCCACTTAGTCTTTAATATTTCCAGAATGTTACGTGTTATTATTAGGGATGGTTTTTTGTTCCACGCACACTGTTATCTCACGGGTCAATCATTCAAAGAAAGACTTTGATCGAGGTCAGCAGACTCTGGAATGGAGATCATCCAATGGACTATCGTCTAGAACTTAGAAACGTATCCAAATCCTTTGGGGAAGTCCAGGCGCTTGAGAATATCAACTTTCAGTTGGGCCGCAATGAGATCGTCGGCCTCCTGGGGGATAACGGAGCTGGAAAGTCAACCTTGATCAAGATCCTCACCGGCTATCACCATCCCACCTCAGGTGAGATCCTGTTCAACGGTCAAAAAGTAGATCGTCTGACTGTTCCCAGAGCTCGACAATTAGGCGTAGAAACTGTCTATCAGGAACGCGCTCTGGCCGAATTACAGACCTTATGGCGTAACATTTTCCTGGGGCGTGAGATCAGCAACAGTTTTGGTTTCCTCAACATAGCAAGAATGAGAGACGAAACCCATCGTTTAATGTCACAATCTATGGGTTTCACCTCCGCAGCCGT
>JBGPQJ010000193.1:0-5216 GCA_041488995.1 Anaerolineae bacterium | reverse complement strand
GTTATGGATGACCGAATCCACCCTGGCCGCGTTCGGTGCGCTTTGGGGCGAACCAGGCCCCGGTTCCGTGCGCACCGCACCCACAGACCAGGTGCTGGATGCGACCTGGGGCGAGGAGCCTGCCTGGGGGATCATCCCCTTCGAATCCCTCGAACCACGCTGGAAGGTGTTGGCTGTAGACGGCCAGTAGCCCATCCACAAAGATTTCGATCCGTCAAGTTATCCGTTGGTTGCCACCTTCAACTTGCAACCTGCAACTTTCAACCTTCCAACCACAAACCGCGAACTATCTAAATTGACCACGCTCATCATGACCGGCGTCACTGCCCTGGTGCGGGCGACGGCTTTCCGCATGGAGCAGCGGGGCGTGACCTATCCGGCGCGGGACATTGGCGATCTCCTGCGCAGCGCCGACCTAACGCACATCAGCAACGAGGTGGCATTTGCGAAGGGCTGCCCGTACCCGGATCCAAACCAGCCGACGCTCATCTTCTGCAGCGACCCGCGCTACATTGCCCTGCTGGAAGATGTGGGCACAGACATCGTCGAGTTGACCGGCAACCATTTCCAGGATCATGGCTCGGAGGCGACCCTGTACACGCTGGAACTGTACAAGCAGCGCGGCTGGCAATTCTATGGCGGCGGGGCGGACTTACAGGATGCAACCAAGGCCATCACGCTGGCGCACAACGGCAACAAGTTAGCCTTTATCGGCTGCAATCCCGCCGGCCCGCCGGGCGCATGGGCGACCGATTCGCGTCCCGGCGCAGCTCCTTGTGATTACGGCTGGATGCACATGGAGATCACCCGGCTGCGCTCGGAGGGCTACCTACCCATCATCACTTTCCAATATTTCGAGTATTACACACCGATTCCAACCGACCAGCAAATCACCACTTTTCGCGGCATGGCGGAGGCCGGCGCACTGATCGTTAGCGGCAGCCAGGCGCACCTGCCACAGGCGATGGAATTATACGCTGGCGCGTTCATCCACTATGGGCTGGGCAACCTGTTCTTCGACCAGATGGATACGCCTGTGACCGGGACGCGCCGCGAGTTCATTGACCGGCACGTTTTTTATAATGGCAAGTACATCAGCACCGAGTTATTGACCGCCATGCTGGAGGATTACGCCCGTCCGCGCCCGATGACCGAAACCGAGCGAGAGCAGTTTTTGCAGGATATTTTCTCGGCCAGCGGTTGGTGATTTTCGCTGAGCGGAGGCTCCGAGCGAAGGCGAGGAGCCGCAGTCGAAGCGCAATCTTGGTTGAAAATGCCCTTCGACTTCGCTCCGCTCAGGGCGGACATATTCTTTATCTAAAATTCTTTTTAGTTGGAGGCCGCCATGAAGATCTACGACATCTCTCTTACCATTTCCCCCGATCTGCCTGTCTGGCCGGGCGATCCATCGGTAGAGATGAAACAGGTTACTTTCATCCCCAAAGGCGATAGTTGCAACATCTCGCACGTCGCCATGAGCGTCCACACCGGCACGCACGTGGACGCGCCGTATCATTTCCTGAACGAAGGCAAGACGGTGGAGGCTTTGCCGCTGGAAGCCCTGGTCGGCCTGGCCTACGTGATCCAAGTCCATGACGCGGTGGACAGGTTGACCGCCGAGGTTCTCGCCCAGGCCGAAATTCCCGACGGTGCGGAGCGCGTCCTGTTCAAGACGCGCAACTCAGCCTTCTGGGGGCGTGAACGGACCTTCCAGGAAGGATTTGTTGCCATTACGGCGGATGGCGCGGAATGGCTGGTCAAGCGCGACCTGCGCCTGATCGGCATGGATTACCTGTCCGTTGCGCCGTTCGGAGACGCGGTAATCACGCACCAGACGTTGCTGCGGAGGGGAATTGTGTTGCTCGAAGGGGTGAACCTGTCTGAGGTCCAGCCGGGACGCTATGACCTGTATTGCCTGCCCTTGAAATTGGCCAAATCTGATGGCGCGCCAGCGCGCGTCGTCCTGATCGGTTGAATGGAGAAAGGAACCCGTTTTCTCTGAGAAAACGGGTTCTTAGTGTCATCCTAATATCGGCGTTGGCCGCTGCCGCGGTCACGGCGGTTGCGATTATTACCATAGCCGCCACCGCCGCCAAATCCACCGCGGCGATCACCGTAACCACCGCGTTCCTCGCGTGGGCGTGCCATATTGACCTTGAGTGCGCGGTCGGCCATGTTGTAGCCGTTGAACATGCTGATGGCTTTCTCGGCTTCGCTCTGGTTGCTCATTTCCACGAACGCAAAACCTTTGGAACTGCCGGTATCGCGGTCTTTGATCAATGCCACTGACTCGACCGTGCCCGCCTGGGCGAACAAGGTGCGAAGCTCGTCCTCGGTGGTGGCGTAGGACAGGTTTCCAACGTACAACTTCTTTTCCATTTCCTTATCTCCTTGAAAAGTATCCGGCAGTCGGACGAAAAAGCCGCCAGCCTTACGATCAGGTCTGGCGTCAAATCCACACGCAAATCCTACTGCAAGTGCGCTTATTCTAACACAAAAACCCCATGTTCGCCGCCTCTTCCTGGCGGCTTTCTGAGAATTGGCGTGCTAGACACCACCTATGCTGGCAAGGCGAAGAACAAATTGGCAATCTGTCTCACATTTGCCGCCGCAACACGACAAATCCCAAAGGGTTTAGCAGCATTACTTTTTTAATTAGTGGGTCGGGCTCCCATGCCCAGAGGCATGCCCACAGGGTGCTTCGTGAGGAGCCGCTTCTGCGGCCTTATCTAAACAGTATTGGGTTTAGCAGTTGTTTATGGTTGGACAATAATGGTCGCCAGCATGCTGCTATGAAGGCCGCAATGATAAGGGTATGTCCCAGCCTGATCGAAGGTAAGGGTATATGTATCACCTTGTTTCAGACGGGCCGATGTCCAGGAATTATCGTCTGAGACGACGGTGTGCGCTGCGCTGTCCATGTTGATCCATTTTATGGTTGAACCAACTTTGATGGTAATCGTAGCCGGGTCGAAGGAGAAACCAGCGATCTTGACTTCGACCGTGTTTTCGCTGACAGCGCCTGGAGGCTGGGTGGCAACGGCAGGAGGTTGCGTTGCGGGCGCGGTCGTGGCTGGAGGCGTTGCGGATGGGCCACAGGCTGCGAGCAGCAAGGTCACGAGCACGGTTAGTGCAAATAATTCGTATTTCATTTTTTCTCCATTGGCACGCGTAAACGGAGTGTGCCAGCAATTATTATAATTTAGATACATTAAGTCATGATTAATTGACAGGGAGTAAATATCCCCCGTCCACCACGATGACCTGTCCACGGATCATGCTGGCGGCTGGCGTACACAAAAAAGCCACTACGTTGGCCACGTCTTCCGGCATGACCAGCCTTCCGGCTGGCGTGGCGGCGGTGGCGTGTTCGAGCAGTGACGGATCGTTCGCGGCGTTGAAGTGCTTGAGGGCGTCCGTCTCTACCACGCCTGGCGCGACCGCGTTGACGACGATGTTCTGCGCGGCAAGCTCGATGGCCAGGTAGCGGGTGAGGGCTTCCAGGGCGGCTTTGCTTGCCCCGACGACCACGTACTCCGGCAGGACGCGCGTCGAGCCTGGGCTGGTGATGCTGACGATGTACCCGCCGCCGCGTTTCGCCATCAGCGGAGCGGCGCGCTGCGCGGCAAAGAGCAGCGAGCGGGCGTTGATGTTCATCGTCCAATCCCAGCCTTTGGGCTTTTGCTGCATAGCCGGACGGTTGTAACCGGATGCCGCATTGTGGATGAAAATATCCAGCCCGCCAAAGGCCTTCTCGACCTCATCAAAGAGTCTCTCTATATCCTGGATGTCGCCCACATCGGCTTTGACGACCAGGGCGCGGCGGCCCAATTTCTCGATCTCGGCGGCGGTCTCCTCGGCCGGGGCGCGGTTGCGGAAGAAGTTGACGACCACGTCCGCACCGTTGCGAGCAAAGTGAAGGGCGATGGAGCGCCCGATGCCCCGCCCGGAGCCGGTCACCAGGGCGATTTTGTTGGTAAAGGGGAGGGTAGCATATTCGGACATATCCAGTAGGATTATATCACGCGGTCGGTATGATAAAATGGCTCTCATTAGACCAGCAGAAGACCGATAGAATATCCCCCGTGTGGATAGCGATGAAAAAACTTCTCAACAGCCGGACATCCATCTAGTTTCTCGCAACGCCTGAGCCTTGCATCGCTGGAGGATGATGTGACTGGCCTCGAACGGAGGCATCTTCTGCTCCTGTTGCTGGTGGCGCTGGTGGGATTGGTATTATGCCTCGGCGCGCTGTACTTACCGGCCAAGGTATCCTTTGGCTGGTCGCTATTATTGGTTTTGTTGGGTGTTTGGGGGATTGGGAGGGTGATAAACTGGTTGCTGAGGAATGGATGAGTATAGAAAGCCCCTGAAGGTTATTGTCCACCATCAGGGGCTTTCTTTCTTTGACCTTAGCTTTGTTGAATAAAGCCTCAACTCCTTATTATTATCATCCAAGGGGATGGTTGCTCTTTCTCCAGCACGCTCATCAAGATAGGCCATTAGTTTATCGTTTTGGCGCGCTAGTTCAATCTCGCGGTCAAAGTCATCCACTTCTGCGAGCACAAACTCATGTCCATCAGGGAAGCGGAGAATGAGATTCTGTTGTGCGGCTTGCCTAAGTAATTCAGTAATTGTCTTTTCATTTTTAGAAATAAATACTGTTTTCATAGGTCAAACTCCTTGCCATTAATAAAAAGCTGATTTCCTGTCTTGTATCCGAGCGCTATGATTTTTACCGTTTCTGAATCTGCATCGTAGAAAATCCGAAATATCTCCACCCGCAATTCCCATTCTGCGAGTGCATTTGGGCGCAGGTGTTTGCGGTTACGAGTTACCTGCATCGTTTCCTGCGTCAACTGGTTTTCAATTTTCTCGATAATGTGCACCTGCTCATTCTCACGGAAGGAGTGCAGTTCATCCCTTGCACTGGGTGTGAACAGGATTTTAAATGACACAGTTAGCTATGCGTCAATTGTACTCTTGCTTGATATGGAGCAAAGTCACTGGTGCAATTGCCGTGCGAAAATCCTCAGCCTGGGAGACTTCGGGCAGGTTTAACTAAAGCTACTTCTCCGTAATGGTGATGCTCTCGATTGCATCGCCGGGGAATGTGGGATTCTGGCTGGGATCGCGGAGGGTGATGCCGTTCACCACATCCATGCCGCTGATGACCTGCCCAAAGATGGTATAGCTGCCGTTCAACCGTTCCACCG
>JBGPQJ010000192.1:0-5296 GCA_041488995.1 Anaerolineae bacterium | reverse complement strand
GACATTATGGGAGAACGACATCGCGTGGGCATCGTACGAATTTAATAGATGAAAATTGGCCTCGTTATCTACGGCTCCCTCGACACGCTCAGCGGTGGATATCTTTACGACCGCAAACTGGTCGAATACCTGCGCGCACAGGGAGACAGGGTCGAGATAATATCCCTGCCACCTGGGATGGCCGATAGGTCAGACTGGCGCAACTACCTTGCCCACCTGAGCGACAACTTCACCTTCCGCCTGCCCGCCGGATTGGACCTCCTCATCCAGGATGAGCTCAACCACCCCTCCCTGATTGCTGCCAACCACGCTCCCCATCCCCCTGCCCTCGCTAGAGGGTACCCGGTCATCAGCCTGGTCCACCACCTGCGCTGTTCCGAACAGCGACCTGCCTGGCAGAATGCTCTCTATCGTTTTATTGAACGGCGCTATCTGCGATCAGTGGACAGCTTCATCTTTAATTCAAGGACAACCCTGGAGGTTGTCCGCACCATGGCGGACACCGACAAACCTGGTCTGGTTGCCTACCCTCCCACCGACCGCTTCGGGAGCGGGCTGACCGAGTCTCCCGCAGGAGGTGCCGACCTCATCCATTCACGGGTCTCGGAAATCCCCCCCTTGCGATTGCTTTTCCTCGGGAACGTCATTCCCCGCAAGGGATTACACACCATCCTTAATGCGCTTGCCCTATTGCAGATGTCCTTCAAAGATACCAGAGAGGCTCCCTATTTTATACTGGACGTGATCGGCTCATTGATTGCCGACCCAGCCTATGCACAAGAAATGCAGCAGTTCGTTCTCAGCCAGGCTCTGTCCCCAGTGACATCATCAGCCCGGCCAGCCATCGTCAATTTTCACGGCGCACTGGATAATGACCCCCTTGTCCAGAAGCTCAGAACAGCCCATGTTCTGGTTGTCCCATCCAGTTATGAAGGCTTTGGGATTGTCTATCTCGAAGGGATGGCATTTGGTCTGCCTGCCATCGGCACCACATCGGGAGCTGCCTCTGAGATCATCGCGAACGGCGAGACAGGGTTCCTGATCCGGCCTGATGACGCCCAGGCACTCGCCTCCCGTCTGGCCACCCTCGCCGCCGACCGCGACCTGCTCGCTAGGATGTCGCTCAACGCATTGAAGCGGTATAAACAACAACCCCGGTGGAAGGAGACGGCAGAACGGATCAGGCAGTTCCTACAGGCACAGCTAAAATAAAAAGCGCCCGCTGAGGTGCGCTATTTATTCAGAGAGACCTCAATCATTTTTTCCCCCGCATCACTTTTCGGATCCTCTCCCAGGTAGTTCTAACCCGATTCGCTTCCTCCGACTGTATGGGATGGCGGCTGTAACGTGCCTCAACAAAGGCATCGGTCAGCGAGTCGATATCCTCGTCGGCGGCGGGCAGGGCGTCATCCAGAGTTGCAGCATATTCAGAAGGCGTCTGCGACGGACTGCGGGGGAGTCCGCGTTCACCTCCGCGGCGGACCAAAGCCAAATAGAAAAAATAGACTTTCTGACGGGCGTTGAGACGCCTCAGATTGAGATGCCTGCCTTTACTGGCACCCGCTCCCAACCCGCGGCGAGCCCGCAGGCGTTCGCGTCCTGTTTCCACCATTTTAGAAATCCCTCTTTTCGCACCCGCAAACCTGGCTCGAATCCAGTGCCAGAACCGCAATAGAATCTGCCAGCCAGGGAGCTTTCGCAGCCCATGCAGGACCTCCTGGTGCTGGCGCAGGTATTGTGAAAAAGAAAAAAAGATGACGCCAAGGAAAATGACCCAAAAGGCGATGGACTTGGCCATATCCAGCCAGGGGAGAGAGGACCCTCCAGCGGTTTCCTTATTCAGAAGTTCAGGGAGGTCGCGTGAGGGAAACGCATTGTTTCCAAATGGTGAATTACCCCCAAACAGTGAAAATAAGAGGTTAAGTAAAAATGCCAGGATTGCAAAAACGAACTGAACGATAAAGTAAAAAAGTTGTACGAAAAAATCAAGCAGATGACCCAACGACAAGAGTAATCCCATACTGTAGCTGGTCGGAAGCAGGCTGACCAGGCCTGCCAGGATTGCCAGGAATAAAATGCTGTAGAGCGCCCAACGCCCGGCCAGTTTATTGCTGACAGGGATGTGCGCCAGGTTCCAGCGTGTGTGCAGAGAGATAAACTGAGTCTGGCTGAGCAATGCCAGCCCGAACATGAAGTAAGCCAGGGTACTGGCACCACCCCCTGCAAGTATGGGCAAATCGTAAAACAGGGACTCGAACTGCCCAGCGAAAACAGCACGTAAATTAACGCGGACCAGCGCGGTGATCATCACCAGGATTGTGCAAATGGTAAAGATCAGGCTCAACAACCGATCGCGAGCATCGAGTTCATAGCGGTGTGCTGCGGACTCCATATCCAAAGCGATCAACGCATGGTCAATTCCCATTTCATCCAACAACCCGGCAAAGTAACCACTCACAAACCAGGCAATGACCACCATTACAACGGCGATTAAGAAATCACCCGTCATAAAGTGACTCGAGAACCCTTTCCACCAGAGCGGGATCTCAGCCAGGAATGCATCCACACCGTGCGAGAGTCCGGTCAAGACTTTGACCAGCATCAGGATCACAATCCACTGCGTGCTGAATGTGATCAACCACTCTTTACTAAAAATAGTCAGATTCTTTAAGCGGCGACTGATATACAGGCTATCGAGGGCGACCAGAAAACAGACGGCTGCCATGAGCCAGGTCTGCCAGAAGAGCATCAAGCGGCTGAGCAAACTTCCCAGAGTCCACGCGCTGCAGGCGACCATCAATGCCACCAGCAGGTAGCTGGTCCACCGGAACACGGTTTCATTGATGCGGTATTCCTGCGAATTTTCTCGCTGACTCATAGGGGTTTCATTTCTCTATTTGCGCCAGATATCCAGGCTGCGTTCATTGGGGATGGAAACCACCGGGATGCCGAAATGTCCCGCCCGGTGAGAAATTTCTCTAAAAGAAGCAGACGGACCTGCCAGGATGAGCACGGCATTCTGACCAGCGCGGCGGGCCTGGTAGAGTTCATCCAGCAGATCATCGCCGGCCAATCCGGTTATGACCAGCAGGGTCGTACCCCAGGAGAGATGATAGCGCTGCTGTTGGATCATCTCCGACAATGAGGTTCCACTCGTCATCTCCACTCTCGCCAGGTTTTCGAGGATGCGCATCAGGTGAGCCTGGCCTTTGCGGGGTGGAATATATTGTGGAAGAGAGTCCCCCATCAATGGATCCCTGCCATTGACTTTCAGGCCAACCGTTTGCTGCTTGCCAGCCACCCAGGCTGCCACAGAGGCGGCAATGACGATCGCCAGTTCGGTCGAGTCGATCCGGGTGCGGATTTGGTAATCTTCAGCGTTGAGGTTCAGGAAGATCAGCGTCTCCAGGGCGATGGAGGGTTCAAAGAGCTTGACCTGCAAGCGCCCGGTCGTCGCAGAGGATTTCCAATCCACCCGCCGCAGGGAATCTCCGGTGATATAGTCACGTTTGCCAAACACCCGTGTAGGGTCTTCAAAAATCGGTTGGGTGTGGCGCAACGTCCCTTGCGGAGAGCGGGATGGAATGTTGATGGAGGTCAGCGGGACAATTTTTGGGTAGACGGTCAGGTATTGCACCTGGCCTTGCAGACGGATGGTTCCGCTTAATCCAAGGATATCGCCGGTGGAAATGAACAGCGGTCCAATCGGGTAATAGCCTCGCTTGCGGGCTTCCAGAGTATAGTTATAGCGAGCCTCAGCCCGGGGTCCCAAAGTGGTCACATGCTCATAGGACGGGAACGAACTCAAGGCCACCGGCAGACTTTCCTGAATGTTTATCCACAAAACGGGCAGCCAGCCCTTATTATTAATTTGAATACCAATGTCAATTTTTTCCCCCAGGAATGCCCACGCGGCAAACTGGCGTTTGAAGCTGATGTGAGCCAGGGACCGGTGACTCCACCACGTTCCAATGGCATAAGCGCCGACGAACAGATAGATCAATGTGATGGCAAAATCATCCCGCATCAGCGCAGCGAATATCAGCAATAAAACCAACAAGGGGATGAATGTTCCGACCATCCGGGTTGCTCCCGGTCAGCGTTCGACGCTGCCAAGGTCCAAGGGTGTGTTCTGGAGCACGTCCTCCAGGATCATTTTGGCGGTGCGCCCGCGCAGTTCCGCCTCCGGTCTGGCGATCAGGCGATGCGCAAGTGCGGAAGAGGCCAGATATTTGATATCGTCGGGGATGACATGATCCCTGCCCCGCACCGCTGCAAGCGCCTGGGCTGTCTTGAACAAAGCCAGGCTGCCGCGCGGTGAAATCCCCAGAGCCAGGTCGGGATGGCTGCGGGTCGCATTTGCAATTGTGACAATGTACGCCTGCAGGGTTTCGTCCACGTGCACATCCCAGACCAGTCTCTGAAGCGCCAGCAGGTCATTGCCATTGACCACTTTTTCCAGGCGCGTGATGGGATGTTCACGCCAGAGATTGATCAGGATCTGGCGCTCATCCTGTGGATTCGGGTAGCCCAGGGAAATACGCATCAGAAAACGGTCGAGCTGGGCTTCAGGCAGGGGGAAGGTCCCCTCATATTCAATCGGGTTCTGGGTGGCCAGCACCAAAAAGGGACGGGGCAGTTCACGGGTGACACCATCCACCGTAACCTGCTGCTCCTGCATCGCCTCCAGCAATGCCGACTGCGTGCGAGGCGTGGCGCGGTTGATCTCATCCGCCAGCAGGATGTTGACGAAGATCGGTCCGGGGCGGAATTCGAATTCGCTGTTCTTCTGATTGAATATCGAGACCCCGGTCACGTCGTTGGGCATCAGGTCAGGTGTGCACTGGATACGCTTGAAGCTGATCCCCAGGCTGGTGGCGACCGAACGGGCGAGCATGGTCTTCCCGGAACCCGGCACATCCTCCAACAGGACGTGCCCTTCGCACAAAAGCGCCACCATGACCATTTCAATGGATGAGCGTTTGCCAATGATGACTTTTTCCACATTATCCATGACCTGACCGACAAACTCCTGGACTTCGCCCATGTTGCTCATCTCCCTTCAACCCGTATGGTTCGACAAACAATTACACCAATAATCTTATACCATCTGGTTTTAAGCCGCAATGACACAATAACATCGTACACAGATAGTATACTTACATTCGAACTAAGTATGCATCCCTTCCCCGCAATCCTTGAGGGACCATGGAACTCTCCTTCCCACACTACCTGCTCTCGAAACAGTCCGTCGACGACCGCGCCCTCAACCGGCATGTCTATGATACGCTCACTG
>JBGPQJ010000191.1:0-5394 GCA_041488995.1 Anaerolineae bacterium | reverse complement strand
GATCATGAAGGGTTGGGCATTTCGCGCGCTCGACGAGCCGGTGGTCGAATAGCGCGTATGCCCTATGGCATAATGACCCGTGAGACGAGTCAGGTTTTGCGGCGTGAAGACATGCCCGACCAACCCCACGTCCTTGTGCATTGACAGCGTCATGCCATCTGCAACCGCAATGCCTGCCGCCTCCTGCCCGCGGTGCTGCATTGCAAAAAGACCGAAGAATGCCATGCGGGCCACATCCTCATCGGGTGCGAAGATCCCAATGATGCCGCATTCCTCGCGGGGATGGTCGTCTTGAATAAAGGTCAAGGTTTTTCCTTTGCGGATTGGGCAGGGGCTGCCGAGTTTGGCCTGTTACCGGTTGATCGCGGCATCATCCGCGATGATTTTCTTCGCCTGTTCCATCTGGAACCCGACTACTGCTTCCCTTATCTCAGAGTCGTACAACCCGAAAATTTTCGCTGCAAGTAACGCCGCGTTGACCGGTTCAAGCACGACCGCCGGTGCCACGCCCGAAGGCATGCGCAGCGATGAATACACATCCGCCCCACCGAAGGTTTCGCTGGGCGGTGGGCAAGCGATGACCGGAGCGCTGACCGCTCCATCGGTGAACCCGCTCAAGGCGTTACTGCGCCCGGCTACAGTGATATAAACCTTCGGGCGCGGGTCGTCCTCGTACTGGCGCAAAACAGTCAGCGCATGCTCTGCTGTTTTGTGCGCCGACGCAATCCGCATCACAGTTTCAATACCAAACTGTTTGCAGGCCTCCGCGATCTTGTTGCAATGCTCCAAATCGGCTTTGGAGCCCATGAGGATGATGATAAGAGGGTTCATTAAAACAATCTCCAATAGTTTTACCACAATGGGCACTAAGGTTGCTAAGGATTGACTGCATGCCTATTTTGGTTAAATGATTTTTTCCTTCTTCAAATTCCCCACCAGCCTCGGCGCGACGGGATAAACCCCCGCTTCGAACGCCTGCCCGGTCAGCATTTCATAAATCGTAATATAGCGTTGGCCCGCGGACGCCCACAACTCTGCAGGCATGGCAGGGATTTCGCCATCGCCGCGATATCCCTTCTCAGCATAGGCAATCCGCACAAATTCCTTGTCGAAATTCTCGGGTTCCGCTCCTGCTGACATCCGCGCCTCGTAGCTATCCGTCTTCCAGAAGCGGGATGAATCCGGTGTGTGGACTTCGTCAATTAGAATCACGCGCCCATCAGTGGTACGCCCGAATTCATACTTGGTATCCACCAATATCAGCCCGGTTTTACGCGCCAGTTCCTGACCGCGCTTGAATATCCCAAGCGCCGCCGATTGCACCTGCTCCCAGGTCGCCGCATCGAGCCAGCCCTTCTCCACGACTTCAGAGCAAGTCAGGCGTTCGTCGTGCCCCGCCGCCCCACCCTTGGTCGTCGGCGTAATGATCGGCGCAGGCAGTGCTTCGTTCTTGTCCAGCCCATCGGGGAAATGGTATCCGTAAATCTCGCGCTCGCCGAGCGAATACCGATACCAAAGGGCTGTACTCGTCACGCCAGTGATATATCCGCGTACGATGACCTCCACTAAAAATGGCTCTGCTACGGTGACAATGGCGGCATTAGGGTCCGGCAGCGATTCTATATGGTTCGGGATAATGTCAGCAGTCTGCGCAAACCACCAGCCCGAAAGTTGGTTCAGCACCTGCCCTTTGTATGGAACCCGAGCCAGGATGCGGTCGAACGCCGACAACCTGTCGGTGGTCACGATCAGCCGCTTCCCCGCTGGCAGGTTGTACCAGTCGCGCACCTTTCCAGTCTGCTTCCCTGGTAGGGGCAGATTCGTCTCTCCGAGAGCCTGGGGTAAAAGGAAAAGCAGAGTCTCTTTACTCAGCATAGCCTCATCCTGTCACAATGTGAATTAGACCTGATATTCCCAGATTGGGTTTGACTTCATTCAGAAACCAGAATGAAACAGCGTACTTCCTTATATTTATAATAATGACGCATACCTGACACCATTCACAAATACCGGTAGCCCACTCCCGAAGTGAATCCCTCGAGTCCGGTGCGGGTGCTGATAGGGATAGATGTGATTCTCCGGGTGCGGCATCAATCCCAGCACATTGCCTGCCGGGTTGCAGATGCCAGCAATATCCAGCATCGAACCGTTCGGGTTAGCGGGATATTCACCATTGGCAGGAGAGCCATCAGCATGGACATAGCTCAGCGCAATCTGATCCTGTAATCCCAACCGGTTCGCAATAAAATCGTCCGCCACCCGGAAGTTGCCTTCTCCATGCGCAATGGGACATTCGATCCTCTCATCCAGACCACGAGTCCAGACACAAATTTCCGAGATGGGCTGAAGGGTAACCCAGCGGCATTCGAAATGTCCCTGTGCGTTGAAAGTCAATGTAGCCATGTCATTGCGAGCGAGCCGTTCTTTGGCGAGCAAAGCAATCTCCCCTCGCCCTGAATCATCTTGCTTGGCAGGAGACATCGTCCCCTTGTAGGATTGCTTCGCCCTTGCAGGGCTCGCAAAGGCTTCATTACCGGGAAGAATCCCCGACTTGACCAACGCTTGAAACCCGTTGCAAATCCCGATGACCGGCTTACCAGAGTCAACAAACGCGGAAATTTCATCGGAAAAATAAGAGTTCAAGTCAAGCGCCAGAAGCTTGCCTGCTCCCAGAGCATCTGCATAGGAGAAACCCCCTGGAAGAATGAGCATCTGGTAATCAATAAAATGATTTTTCCCGGCGCGTAGGTTATTCAGCGGCACGCCTTCCGGCTCGGCTCCTGCCAGTGCTATCGCTTCCATGACATCCAACTCCCGGTTCGTGCCGCGAGCCTGGAGAACGAGGGCTATCGGTTTCATCGCGAACTACTCCACGCCTTTACGAGGTCACCGATCGGGATCGAAAAAAGTGTCTGGTTATTATTACACACAACCAAAGCTTGCTTTTCTAAGATAGTGGCTACGCGCAAAACTGGCAGATTTTCGATCTTTTTTTCGAACATCAAGGCATTTTCGGGAGCAACTTCAACCAGCAAACAACCATTCGTCTCGCCAAAGAGCATACGGATTGAGTCAACAGCCGTGAGATTGACCTCCAATCCAAGGCGACCACCGATGACCATTTCAGCGGCGGCGACTGCCAATCCACCTTCGCTTAAATCGTGAATAGAACAGACAAGATCGTTACAAATGGCTTTGTGCAGAGCGGCATAAACTTTTGGAGCGATTCGGGTTGGTCCCGGTACATTCTCGCTCACCTCCTGACCTCCAATGACCAGATTAAAGTGGGAACCACCGAACGTCGGCGCAAATTCTCCAACGAGGTACAACAGGTTACCTGCTTTCTTCAAGTCCATTGTGACGGACATATTAACGTCATCTATGAGTCCTAGGGCTGAGATTAATAGCGTAGGTGGAATGGCATGGCGTAATCCATCCGTGCCGTAGTATTCGTTGTTCAGGGAGTCCTTACCGCTGATAAACGGCGTGCCGTAGTGGACGGCGGCATCGTGACAGCCTTTCGCCGCCTCGACAAGTGTACCCAGCGTCTCGGGTCGCAGAGGATCACCCCAGCAGAAATTGTCCAAGATCGCGATACGACCCGGGTCCGCCCCCACAGCCACGGCATTCCGGATTGCTTCATCCACTACTGACCAAGCCATTCGATAAGTATCGAATTTACCATATTCAGGGTTGATGCCGTTGGATAGGACGATGCCCTTCATCCCTTTGGTACCGATCGGTTTTAGAACGCAGGCATCGGAAGGTCCATCAGCTAACACACCGGTCAACGGTTTGACTACCGTACCTCCTTGCACTTCGTGGTCATAGAGGTGAATGATGGAAGCCTTGCTGCAAATATTGGGGTGAGAAAGGAGCTTGAGGAGAGTATCGCTTAAATTCGTGGTGGGTAACTGTGAGCTGACAGTGCTGCCATCAGTCGTCAACCGATAAGCGATAACGGCAGAGAGTTGACGCTGCGGTATACCTTGATGCAGGAATTCGTTGGTGAGGTTTAGCACTATCTGCTCGCCATATCGCACGATCAGCTTACCAGAATTGGAAAAATCACCGATATCGGTCATTTCGGTATCGAAGGTTTCACATAATTCCCGAAGGGCAGGGATGTTTTCAGACGCAACCGCCAGCACCATGCGCTCCTGTGCCTCCGAAAGCCAGATCTCCCACGGTGCAAGGCCGGGATATTTCAATCTCACCTCGGCAAGATCCACATAAGCGCCACAGGTTGATGCCATCTCGCCCACCGCGGATGATAACCCGCCTGCCCCGCAGTCGTTGATAGCGTGATACAACCCCAAGTCACGGGCGCGCACGATGACATCTATCAATCCCTTTTCGGTAATCGGGTCACCGATCTGGACGGATGAACCGGAAACTTCACCCGTCTGGGCATCCATAGTCATAGAAGAAAAGGTAGCACCCCGCAATCCATCGCGCCCGGTCTGACCGCCAAGCACGATCACCCGGTCACCTTCACCTGGCCTGCGGACGTGTTTCCCCTTTGGAGCAAGCCCGACACAGCCGCAGAAAACCAGCGGGTTGGCAGTGTAGCCTTCGTCATAGAATATTGCACCGTTGACGGTGGGGATGCCAATCTTATTGCCATAATCCTGCACACCCGCCACCACCCCCGACTGGATTCGGCGAGGATGTAGAACACCAGCAGGGAGAACAGAAGGATCGAGATTCTGTGGTCCAAAACACAGGATGTCGGTGGCGGCAATGGGTTTGGCAGAAACGCCGATCACGTCCCGGATCACTCCTCCGATGCCTGTGTTCGCGCCACCAAATGGTTCAATTGCTGACGGGTGGTTGTGTGTCTCAACTTTGAAGGAAACCTCATACTCATCATCGAATTCGATAATGCCTGCATTATCCACGAAAGCTGAGAGGACCCAAGGTGAGTTAATTTCATCCGTGGCTGATCTGAGATAAGTCTTAATGAGGGAGTTGATTTGAGACTTAACGCCCCTGTCACTGACATTTATTCTCGCTTTGAATGTTTTATGCACACAATGCTCGCTCCAGGTCTGAGCGATGGTCTCAAGTTCCACATCAGTTGGGTCGCGGTGGTCCTTACGGAAATAAGCCCGAATAACTTTCATCTCTGACAGATCAAGTGCCGCCCGGCGGTCTTTTGACAAGGCGAGCAGACCTTCATCGGAAAGGTCACGCATGGGAAAGATTTCAATTGCACCGCTGGAAGCAGATTCCTGAGGAAAAGTAGGGTAGATTTCCCCAACAGTCCATTGTTGAATTACGGCATTTACCAATAGCCGTTTGGCTAGATCCCGCACGGTGATATCGTCAGCACCCGAAATGAGATAACGGAATCCTGTTGCAGCACGGTAAACCCCGTCGAATCCAAGCTCG
>JBGPQJ010000190.1:0-5397 GCA_041488995.1 Anaerolineae bacterium | reverse complement strand
GAACAATTCGGGGACGAAATCGGCTCGACCTTTTTGGGAATCCAATGCAAGGAGTTCCGCGAAAAGTTCAAATCCAAGGAACTCGCCATCTGGCTGTTTTCGATGGAAGACAAGCGCAAAATTGTGGACGAGGTCTTTGGCAAGTTCCACGAGGTCTTTGGCTTTTACCCCACCTCCACCGGCTCCTACTACATGGACGCCGAGTTGGTCAATTACATCAAAGAAAAGCACCCGATGGTCAAGGCCGCTGTGGCGACCTGCTGGGAGGAAGGCCCCAAGGCCTACTGGAACGCCAACAACTCCTGGTACACCTTGATGGACGGTGGCCCCTGGAATCCATGGATTCCGTCGAAGCGCAACATCCACTGCGTTGCCTCCGACGAAGCCGATGACATTGGCATTGTCGCCATCCCGCACCTTTCGCGCGACCTGATGGCCGTTTTCGACGGCCCCGGCTCGTACTATGGCACACACCCGCAAAATATTTTGCGCGGCATGGTCTACGAAAACGGCGAACTGCCCTATTTCAAAAATATCGTTGATCAGTACCGCTCAATGACCAAATACAATCGTGGCTATTCGTACAACATGATGTACGTCGGCCCCGGCTGGATGAGCAAGGGCGGGCGCTGGGAAGCCGATTATGCCCTACTGCTCAAAAGTTACAAGGATGGCATGGCCTACTACGGCGAACTCAAAAAGCAGGGCAAACTGCACGACATGACCATGAGCGAATTTGCAGATGTATACCGCCAAGATCGGCCATACACACGACCCGAGTGCACGCTCTGGAAGGATATTCTCTACGGCTCAAAGCGCCAGATGTTCTGGTACGCCGATCCCTTTATGCGTTTCTGCCTTGACATGAATCAAGGCGGTGCGATGGTGGATTTGCGTCCCTACGCTGCTAAACTAGTGCGACCCTGTGGTGTCGGTACGAAGGCAATGCAAGACGCCTCGTATCCCTTTCTTGTGCAATCGCTCTATCGGGCTGGTTTTTTTACTCATTACGCTGGGGAGGGCGCTATTAAGAGCTGCAAAATTGGTTACGGCGGTGAGGAGGTGGACTTGTGTACTTGCCGTACACTGGCCTCCTTCTCGGAGGAGGGTGATACCCGCATTATCACCATTGATCCTATAACCATTGAGTTCGATGGATTCAAAGTAGTGGTGAAGACGATTTTCCGGTTGGAGGAAGGTAGTGGAGAGGTAGAAATCATCCGCCAAATTATGGATTCGACCAGCCCGGAGGCCTACATCTCGATTGATGAGTACATCACAGCCTGTTACGGCACCACCGAATATCCAGAGGATCTAACCGGTATCCACCTGAGGCTAATCGGTACAGACAAGGTCGAATCCATCGAATACAAATATCGGTGCCGCGAGGCTGAGGTCGAAAACGTGCAGAGCGCCGAAGCGCTGGTTCCACAGGTGGATACTCGCTTAACCATGCGGACGGACGCCCCCGCTAAAGGGTACTGCCGTGAGGGCTTTGCTTTCTCACCTATGTACACCATTGGTATTAGGAAGAACATAAAGGGGAAAGGAGAGCTGCACACATGGCTCAGGGTCGCAAAGGCAAGTTGAATTACCGTTGTCCGCGCTGTTTGATGCGTGAAATCGATATGGATATGCTCTACGACCGGGACACGAACGAATATTATTGCCTGCGTTGTTCATTTACAGGTAATGAAAAAGATATCCAGCGCTTGAATGCCCAATTTCGTGAGAAGTATCGTGATCGGATGGTGCGAATCACGAATTTTTAGTTTGAAATAATAGTGATCATGAAGGTTGCCCCTACTTTTTCAGGACTTCGATGTATTTTTCCCACATGATTTATGGCGGTGATTACAATCCTGACCAGTGGCCGGAGGAAACCTGGCTGGAAGATGCTCGTCTTATGCAAGAAGCCAGGGTCAACCTGGTTTCGTTGGGCATATTTTCCTGGGCTAAATTAGAACCACGGCCTGGCATCTTTGAATTTACCTGGCTTGACCGGCTGATGGACATGCTCCACGCCCACGGCATTTCGGTTAATCTCGCTACGCCCACCGCCGCGCCGCCCGCCTGGATGGTGCGCATGCATCCTGAGATGCTTCCCGTCACCGCCGATGGCGTCAGGCTCTGGCATGGGTCGCGCCGACATTACTGCCCGCACAACCCCGATTATCACCGATACGCCACACGCATCGCCGCCCAACTAGCTGAACGCTATAAAGACCACCCCGCCTTGGTGATGTGGCATGTTGACAACGAATACGGCTCTCATGTCAGCGAATGCTACTGTGATATCTCTGCTGCCTCCTTCCACGAGTGGCTTAAAAACCGTTATACCACGCTTGAAAAACTCAACTTTGCCTGGGGCACTGCCTTCTGGGGACAGGTTTACGGAGACTGGAACGAAATCAAACCCCCGCTCCGCACTCCCGCCCACGCCAATCCAACCCAGCAACTTGATTGGGCGCGGTTTAGTTCCAACTCATGGATAGCCTGCTTTGACGAACAAAAGGTCATCTTAAAAAGAATCACTCCCAACCTGCCTGTCACCACTAATTTCATGGGCTTTTTTAAAGGTGTCGATTATTTCAAATTCTCACCGCACGAGGATGTAGTCTCTCAGGATAGTTATCCCGATACCTATGAACCCGACTGGATGGTGAAGGCTGGCATGGCTTACGACTTGATTCGCTCGGTTGGTGTGCGCCATACCTGGCTGCTCATGGAGCAGGCCGCCTCTCAGGTCAACTGGCGGCAGCGCAATGTCAACAAGCGACCCGGTGTCATGCGCCTGGGAAGTCTCCAGGCGGTGGCGCGCGGCGCGGACGGCATCATGTTTTTCCAGTGGCGCCAGTCGAAAGCGGGTGCGGAGAAATATCACAGTGGTATGCTGCCCCACACCGGTACCGATTCTCGGATCTGGCGCGAGATCAAAGCCCTGGGCAATGAACTACCTCTGCTCAACAGCCTTCTTTCCAGCCAGGTGCAGGCAGAAGTCGCCATTCTAATGGATTGGGAAAACTGGTGGGCGTTGGAACTGGATAGCAAGCCATCTAATGATCTGAAATTGCTTCCGCAGATTTATTCGTACTATAAGATGTTGTTTGAGCGCGGTATCACAGTAGATTTTGCCCACCCGGACACCAACCTTTCGTGCTACAAGCTAGTTGTCGCACCGACACTTTATCTCGTTAGCGACCACTCATCCGAGAATATCAACCGTTATGTTGAGAATGGCGGTACGCTGTTGATTTCCTTCTTTAGCGGAATCGTGGACGAGAACGAGCATATCCGCTTGGGAGGCTACCCCGCCTCCTTCTGTGAAATGCTGGGATTGACTGTCGAAGAATATACCGCATATCCCAAAGGTCTTGCCAACACATTGCGCACTACTGACGGACGAACTTTCACCTGCTCCCTTTGGAGCGATGTGATCTGTGTCCACGGTTGTGAGGCGCTTGCCGTTTATGAAAGTGATTACTATGCCGGGCTGCCTGCCATCACCCGTCACAAGTATGGTAAAGGACTTGGCT
The DNA here is from genome assembly GCA_041488995.1 of Anaerolineae bacterium. Taxonomy (GTDB): domain Bacteria; phylum Chloroflexota; class Anaerolineae; order Anaerolineales; family Villigracilaceae; genus JBGPQJ01. The sequence goes on along the minus strand of JBGPQJ010000190.1, from coordinate 1,861 downwards.
ATTATCTGGGAACAGAATTGGAATCAGCTGGCCTGGATTGGCTCCTCGGACTGGTCTGTGCCGAGGCAGGGATTATGCCCGTTTTGCCTCATCTCCCTGCTGGGGTGGAAGCCTTACGCCGTTCAAAGGAAGGGAAAAGCTGGTTGTTCCTGCTTAATCACACGGGCAGCAAAGTCCAGATTCCCATCGAAAATGCAGGGCGCGACCTGTTGACAGGCGAAGCAGTAAACAACTCTATCTCGATGGAAACCAACAGTGTAGTGGTATTAGAATTGGATAATATGCTCACCCAGAAACACTGAGAATATTAGAAATAAAAAAACTCCTTGTCATCCTGGTGAAAATTCTTGGTGATTTGATACAACCCATAAATAAGCGAACCATTTTCGTCGTTTTGCTTTTGCTTGCACTTGCCATTGGAGGTTACTTCGTGATCAAGGAAATTCTCCGCCCAAAAACTGTCCCGTCAGTGCTCAACCCTGGCTTTGAGCCCGACCTCTCCGGCTGGGTCAGCGCCGGGAAGGTAGAAGCGGACGGCCACTTCGGCACATCCTGTCTGACGCATGGCGCAGGAAAACTGGAAACCACACAAACCCTGACCCACGTCTTAAATGGCTGGTATACGCTCAAAGTTTGGGTAAATTCCAGTGGCAAACAGAACCAAGCTTACATTGCTCTAAAAGACTACAGCGGAGAGGAAACCCGTACCGCTGTGCCGATTTCCAGAAACGATTGGCTACAAATCGTTGTTTCGGTAAAGATCACAAACCAGCAGTGCACTATTAGCCTTTACTCGGACAACGAGGGCGAGGCATGGGTCAATTTCGATGACATTGAGTTCGTTCCGGGGTGTGCAGCGCTTTCTGTGATGGGCGCAGACATCTCCAGCCTGAAAAAATCTGAGGACAAAGGCGGCGTCTATGCTGACGAGAACGGGGTGCAGGGCGATGCGCTTAAAATCCTGCATGACCATGGCTTGAATTATGCCCGCATCCGCGTTTGGGTCAATTCACCGGATGGTTATCATGGCAAAGCCCAACTGCTTGAGATGGCGAAGCGCCTCAAAGCCCAGAATATCAAACTGCTGGTGGATTTCCACTACGCCGACAGTTGGGCCGATCCCGGCAAGCAGCCCAAACCAGCTGCATGGGAGAATCTCGATTTCGAGGATCTCAAAAAAGCTCTCTACACCCACACCTTCGATACTTGCAACAGCCTGAAAGAACAGGGAACCCTGCCAGACATAGTGCAAATCGGCAACGAAATCAACAACGGGATGCTCTGGCCGGATGGTAAAAACGACAAAAGTTTCGATAACCTGGCTGCCCTGCTCAAAGAAGGCTATCGCGCCGTGAAGGATTGTTCACCTGACACGCTGGTTATGCTGCAACTGGCCGAAGGTGGCGATAATAAAATGTTCCAGTGGTGGTTTGATAGCATCATCGCGCTTGACGTGCCCTTCGACCTGATTGGGGTTTCGTACTACCCTTACTGGCACGGAACGCTTGCCGATTTGCAGAACAACTTGAATGACATCGCCGTGCGTTACGAGAAGGACATCATCATCGTCGAAACAGCTTATGCCTTCACCCCGGACGACAACGACAACTACGAGAACATAATCCGCTTCCAGGAACAGCCCGGCTACCCCTTCACGCCTGAAGGCCAAGCCAAAATCCTGGCCGACATCATGACCATAACCCGCACTATTCCAAACGGACGCGGCCTGGGTGTTTTCTGGTGGGATGCCACCTGGACAGCCGTTCCTGGCAATGGCTGGGACCCGTTCCGCCCTTCATCCGGGAATAATTGGGAAAACCAGGCGTTATTCGACTTCCAGAACCGTGCTCTTCCAGCAATG
>JBGPQJ010000189.1:0-5423 GCA_041488995.1 Anaerolineae bacterium | reverse complement strand
GACCACCATTTCTACAACAATGGCAAGACGATCCTCGTTGAAATTCAAAGATGTAATGTCGGTAGAAACTTTTTCCGGCAGCATCGGGAATATCTCGGCAGCGGTATAAACCGAGGTGGTGTTATGGCGCGCATGTTCGTCAATCGCTGAACCATTTTTAACGGACGAGTCCACATCTGCAATCGCGACTGCAATTTTCACTTTGCCAGCGAGCAAGGCTTCGGCAACGGTAAGCTGATCCAGGTCGCGCGAGTCATCGTTATCAATGGAAGCCCAGAGAAGGTTCCGCATGTCGCGAATCCCAAGAGGATCTTTGGCTGGCTCACCCTCTGTTTCTGCAGATACCTGAAGCCTTATAACCTGGGCGAGTGCTTCGGTGGAAAAATCAGGGAGCAGGCCTCGCTCTAGCATTACCCGATGGGCAATACTCTTTAAAATGGCACGATGGTTTTGATCATTTGCATTCATAAGATGTCCTGCTCATTTCGAAATTAACTTGGCCAGGCCAAAGGCCGCGGCCGCAGCGAGTCCGCCGATCAGCGCGGTCTGAAGTGCACTGCGAAGGGGAGGCGCGCCAGTGAAACGACCTTTGACATACCCAAAGGTGAATAGTGCCACAAGCGTAAAAACGACTGAGAACATGAGGGCTGACCCCGCGTTTGAAATCAACATATAGGGGGCTAGCGGAATCAGCCCACCGGCGATGTAGGATAGACCAATGGTCAGAGCACTCGTCAATGCACGTTTGGGATCGGGTTTTTCGAGTCCCAACTCAAAGCGCATCATGAAATCAATCCATGCCTCCGGGCGCTGACTCAAAGCATTTGCGACAAGCGTACTCTGCTCTTTTTCGAGACCATAGGTTAATAGCAACTGTTCCACTTCCTCTGTTTCTTTGGCAGGGATTGTTTCCACCTCACGCCGTTCGGTCTCCCGTTCGCTGGCGTAGTGCTCGGCATCGCTTTTGGCTGCGAGATAGCCACCCAGCCCCATGGCAATTGATCCTGCTGCGATCTCAGCCAGCCCTCCGGTGATGACGATGGCAGTTGAGTTGGCGATCCCGGAGAGTCCAGCTGCGAGTGCAAACGGCACTGTCAGCCCATCAGACATTCCAATCACAATATCTCTAACGACTTCGGAACCCGTAAAATGTTGTTCGACATGTGGCGTTTGTGGCATCCCGTTCTCCATTTTCAACTATACAACGGTGTTGATGGTGCGTTTATTCCCATGCAATCGGCACCTCGCCAGAGGATGGTTTTAATGGCGGCTGAACTCACTCAAGGTACGCAAAAAGCTGATCACGTCGTCCCGGCCTAGCACACCTAGAATCTGATCACCCACCATGACGGGCAGCTGGTTGACCCCATCCCGGTCCATTTCTCCAAGAGCATCTACCAGCTCCGCCTCAGGCCGTATCCATTTCATTTTTGCAACCGGTATCATCACCTGGGCGGCTGTTATGTTTAACCAATCAGAAGGCGGAATGGCTTTGACATTGTGCAACGTCAGCAAGCCAGCGACCCTGTCATCCTGTTTGACCACTAAACTGCGGCGGCCACTACCCAGGATGTGCTCCCTCACCAGTTGCTCCAGGGAAGCGTCTGGACTCACTGAGTTATAGTCGCGGCGCATTGCGTCTGCCACATGATGGCCGGCTAACAGGTCATGGATAGTTTGCTGGCGGATCTGTGAGGATGCGGCAGTTTCCAGGAACCAACCGATAAAGGCAATCCATAAGCCATTGCCGAAATTGCCGCTGAACATCTGCCACACTCCCAGGATGATAAATAGATATGCAATAAATCGACCCAAATTGGCGGCGATTAGAGTGGCCCGGTTCAAACTATTTGTGATACCCCAGACAACGGCTCGAAAGACTCGACCGCCATCCAGCGGGAAACCCGGGATCAAATTAAAGAGAACCAAGGCCCCGTTTATATAAGCCAGGTACCTGGCAATAGCAAGCAGCGGGCCAAGTGCGCCAGCAAGGGGTTGCAGCAGGCTAAAGAGAATGGCCAAAGCAAAACTCGTAATAGGGCCGGCAATGGCTATCCAAAACTCCGAAATGGCACTGGGTGGTTCAGCTCCAATTTGAGCAACGCCGCCAAATATGAAGAGCGTGATGCTGCGTACTGGAATCTTGTAACGCATGGCCACCACCGAATGTCCCAGCTCATGCAGCAGTACACTGACAAACATTAAAATAACCGTCGCAGCGCCTACGATCCAATATTGAACCAAGGGCCAGTTTTTGAATTCAGCGGGATAGTAACCGGTGGCTAACGACCAGGTAAGCAATGCGAAAATCAAAAACCACGAATAATCTAATCCGATCGGGATTCCGAAAATACGCCCCAGGGAAATTGCGCTTCGGTTCATATTCTATATACCTCTCTTGGTACTTTTTTATCAGTATAATCAGCTGACATGCAGGGCAGCTACCTGGCGGAAATGAAAGCCGTAGATTGCGAATGTGATCGCCAAGGGGAACAGGCGTGGACGCCGGAACAGGGTCCAGAAAAAGAGCCGCCAGTATTGGACGCGTTCGACGCCGCGGATACCCAGTTGGTAAATGGACCGCCACAGGGCCAGGATATATTGCGGCTCCAGGTGGATCCTGATCTCGGGCGGTTGATACTCGCGAAGAAATGTCAAAACGCGCTCATAATAGAATTCTGGCGCATAGATTTGTTCAAGGATTTTACGGTAGCCTTCCCGCAGCGGTTCCAAACCCATCTTCGGGACGATGTTGGTCGAGCCATCCACGTTATCGCCTGAAAATTCCTTTACCAGGCGGCCTTCTTTTTGCATGCGCTCGTACAGGCGCGTTCCTATAGGGGCTTGCAGTAACCCGACCATGGCCGTCACAATGCCGCTCTTTTGAATGAAATCAATCTGCTGCTGGAAGATCGAGGGGGGATCATTATCGAACCCAACGATGAAACCACCCTGTACCTGGAGACCTGCACGCTGGAGTTGCTTGACGCTCTCCACCAGATCGCGGCCTTTGTTTTGGTTCTTGCTGCATTCGGCCAGGCTGTCTTCATTGGGCGTCTCGATTCCGACAAATACCGTGTCGAATCCGGCTTGTACCATAAGCCTGAGCAATACTGGGTCATCGGCCAGGTTAATAGATGCTTCCGTGCTGAACGGCATTCCGGTTTTACCCTTCCGCCATTCAATTAAGGCTGGCAGTACTTCGGACTTGATCTGCTTTTTATTTCCGATAAAGTTGTCGTCCACGAAAAAGATGCTTTTGCGCCAGCCCAGCGCGTAGAGGCTGTCCAACTCAGCAATGATCTGCGCAGCGGTCTTGGTACGCGGGCGATGTCCCAATAACGCTGTCACATTGCAAAAGTCGCAACTGAAGGGGCAGCCGCGAGAGAACTGGATGCTGACTGTGTCGTAATGTTTGAGATTTGCCATCTGCCAAAGCGGGACAGGGGTTTGGTGGATATCGGGGTATTCCGCCGAGGCATAGACGCGTCGCGCCCGACCCTGTTCCAGGTCGCGCAAGAACGGTGCAAGAGTCTCCTCAGCCTCGTTCAAGACAAAATGGTCCACATCCGGAAATTGCTCGTGTTCCATCGTGAAGAGCGGACCTCCTGCCACCACTTTCACACCGACTGTTTTGCAACGTTTGATGAGGGCTCGTACCGATTCGCGCTGCACAACCATGGCGCTGACGAAGACATAATCGGCCCATTCCAGGTCTTCTTCCGTGAGGCTGGTCACGTTGAGATCGACCAGCCGTTTTTCCCACTCAGAAGGCAACATAGCTGCAACGGTCAACAGACCCAGAGGAGGCGCACCGGCTTTCTTCCGGATGAACTTAAGCGCGTGTTTAAAACTCCAAAAGGTGTCCGGAAATTCCGGGTAGACAAGCAGGATACTTAACGGTATCTCCTTCATTCATGCTCCTTTAGAAAACCACCAAATTACAGTGCCAGAGTAAGACTCTCTCATCGGCGTGGCATTAATGTTTGGCCTGCCGCTTCTTGTTGTTGCTGTCTCTGCTGATAATAGGAGACACTTAAGTAAGCGCCAAAGAGAAAGATAAGGCCGCTCAAGTAGGCCCAAGTCAGGATCGCAATAATGGCTGCCACAGAACCATAGACCAGGTTAGAGACGGAGATGTAGGTAGAAACAAAGAACAAAAAGGCCTTTTTGGCAAGCTCCCAGAGCAGGCCGGCTCCAATCGCGCCGGGTAGAATCTCGCGCCAGGTAGAGGCTCCATGTGGGAGCAAGAGGTAGAGAACCATGAATAAGGCAACATCAATCAAGATAGTCACTACAAAACTGATACCGTCCTCGATCGGAACGATTTGTTCGGGCAACCAGGTGCGGAGGTTGGCAATCAGGCTGCCGGCAAACGAAGCCAGGAAGAGGGTTGGGCCAACGAAGCTCAGGACAAATAGGATGGCCAGGCCACGTCGCTTCCAAACAGGGCGACTTCGTTTATAGCTCCAAATTTTGCTCAGGGTTTGGTTAAGCGTGTAAAAAATTGTCGAGGCAGACCAGATCAGACCAACTAAAGCAACACTGGAAACTGGTCCGCGCGCCCGGATAATTTCGTCAATATTTTGGCCCAACAACTGGCCCAAGGCGGGTGCAATAAACTCTAGCTTTTGTACGATGAGTTGCTGGTTCATCAACGGGCCAAGGTTGAAGCTGGCAATGGAAATGCTCAAGAGTATGAGGGGAAATAGGGAGAAGAAGGCAAAGTAGGCAATCGCCGCGGCCGTAATCGCTGAGTCGGGCTTTAAGGCTTCCCTGGCTGCGCCCGCCAACATCCCTAACCAGCCGTGTGTACGCTCATTAAGCCTGTGCGCGCTGCGGACACCTTGTTGCCAAAGCTGTGCTATATCTCTAGTCCTTCTGGGTACGGTCATCGTCTGTTTCTTCAGGGTTTTGTGGATACAGGTGGCCCACCTTCAGCGGTGACAGGCTGGGGCGAGTGGAATGGCTCGGAAGGTTCAACCGGCAGAGCCGCTTGCAGAATGGGTTCGGCTTTCTCAATCAGACGGGTAAGCCGCTCCATGCTGCTGGTCACCAAGGGCAGATGCGGTTCATCCATTGCCCTTATGGTGTCCCACACACGTGCTTGCCGCTCTTTGAGGTCTGAAACCAGGGCCGCAGCCCCTGAAACTGTGCGACGGCTGACCAGGCGGCTCCACAGGATTTGGCATACAACTGATAATGGTGGCGCTACGATGATGCCGACAAGGCCAAAAGCGTCTGCCAGGGCAATGAGCAGAACTACGGTCAGAATGGGATTATCCCATCTGCGGTTGAAAAGCCGTGGTTTGACCCATACTCCCAAGGCAATCAAGACGACGAGCGCATAGAGAGCCGTGAACAGGCTAAGCTGCACACTAGTCAGCAGCCCCACCAAAAGCACTGGAATGACCGCCAAGGCT
>JBGPQJ010000188.1:0-5481 GCA_041488995.1 Anaerolineae bacterium | reverse complement strand
CCGGCTCGGTTGAAGTCCCCATCATCTTTACAGAACTCCTTCCCCGTCCCGTGACCGGTATCGCAAAAAATGAAAGCTGGGACAACTGGTTCCTGAACTGGATCTTCACCATGTGGCAAGCCATTCCGATTCGGCGCGGAGATGCGGACATGGAAGCCATGCACAGCATGCTGGACGTTTTGGAAAAAGGGTATATTTTAGGTTTATCCCCCGAAGGGACGCGCAATAAAACAGGCGCTCTCCTCAGAGCACATCCGGGCGTGGTCATCCTCGCATTAAGAAGCGGAGCTCCGCTCATGGCGGTTGCCCACTGGGGCGGGGAAAATTTCAAGTCCAATCTCAAGCATCTCAGACGGACCGACTTCCACATCCGCTGCGGAAGGATATGTTATTTGGACCCGCATGGAGAAAGGGTTTCAAGAGAGGTCCGCCAGCAGATGGTGAATGAGATGATGTACCAGTTGGCAATGCTGCTGCCTCCGGAATATCGTGGAGCCTATTCGGATTTGGAGAATGCGACAGAAAAATATCTGCGGTTTGTAAATTGACCCCCTGAGCGAGTGGCACTTCAATTGGGCATTTATTTCGTCAGGTCATACCAGTAGACGTTTGTTTCCCATTTTTTAAATCCCATCTTTTCGTACAATTTGTTGGCAGCCTTGCGGGTTGGGCTGCAGGTCAATGATATGCCGTCCACGCCCATCTCCGCAGCAATGCTCAGCAATTGGCTGACCAGTGCTCCGCCAATGGCCTGTCCTCGCGCCGACTGGTCCACGATGACATCTTCAATATGAGCATGCACCCCGACTGGTGTTCGAAAAACCACCAGTGTGCCCGAGCCAACGATGGGTCCGGACTGATCCGGGTATCGGGCGATCAACAGCACTGACGAGGATTCAATCAACGCTGTCAGGTCATCCAGTGTGGGAGATTGACGGCGGGTCAGTTGGGGAATCAACTTTTCGAATGCATTCACCAACTCATCCGTAGCTTGGGTAACGCGAGAGATATGCATCAACTCCCCTTCCGGTATTTATCCCGCACTTTCAATAATCGTTCAATCGCATCGGGCGGGATGCGGTTGACCTTACCCATCAAGCGAGCATAGAAATACACTTCGGCTACTTTTTCGATCCGTTCAAGGTTGATCAGCGCGACATCCAGATTTTTTCCGACCGTTAATGACCCGTGCTGGCGAAGCAGGATCGCGTCGTGATTGACAATAAGTTTCCTGACCGCGTCAGCATCCTCATGGGATGAAGGGGTGACATGCGGAGTCGTCGGGACAGAGCCAAGGGTCAGCAGGACTTCCGTAAGCACATCCTCCGGAAAGGGGATATCGGCAACTGTGAGCGCTGTCGCATAAGTCGGATGCGCGTGGATGACCGCACGAATATCAGACCGTTGTTTATAGGCTTCCAGGTGCATTGGCGTTTCAGACGATGGTTTTAATTTACGCCTGGAATTCGTCCATACCAGCGCACCATCCATGTCCACGATGATGAGATCCTCCAGATCCATGCGTCCTTTGCATAAGCCCGAAGGTGTAATGATGATGAGGTGATCCGCCAGGCGAGCGGAGATATTGCCATCATTCGCAGTCATGAGACCGCGTTCGTAGGCAATGCGTCCCGCTTCAACAATAGCGAGGCGCAAATCGCGTTCTGTGGCTATGGGGGTGAAACGCAGACGATTCATTTAGTTCTTTCGCGTTTTGAATGTTAACCAGAGACTCAATGCAAAATAATATGCAAAGAAAGCAAAAGTCACCCAGATCATCCAGGGCGGGATGTCCGGATAAATGATCAATCCCCAGATACTCATCGCGAAATAAACGGAAATCAGTACCAGCGTTAATGTCCGCAATTGAGTACTGCGGGTGGGATATATATATTTGATGGGGATAAAAATCAGGGCAACCAAAAATAAAAGGATCGCCAGATTAACCCACGGGTTCAAACCTAATACCAACACATAGATGGCGACAATATTCCAATAAGAGGGAAACCCCGTAAAAAAATGATCTTCGGTCTTGGCATCCGTTTGCGAGAATTGAAAAGCGGAGGCCAGCAAAATCGCACAAGCGCCAGCCATTCCCCAGCCAGGCGGGAGCACGCCGGATTCATAAAGGAATAACGCCGGGACAACGACATACGTAAAATAATCAATGATATTGTCCATCAAGGCGCCATCAATTTTCGAGGCGTACACCTTCGTGTCTGCCCGGCGGGCGAGAAAACCGTCGAAACCATCCACAAGCATGGATGCGATCATCCAGACGACCATTATCCGCCATTCATGCTGGATAATAGCCAGGAGGGCGAAAAAACTAAAAACAGCGCCCGTCGCTGTGAAGAGATGGACGCCATAAGCGTAAATTGAGCGAATTTTGGATTTTGACACGGGTTGGATTTCCGTCATATCCCAATTATAAAGGCGAAGGGATAATCTTGCGACCATCCCTCCGCCATGATCAAAATTAATTGAACCGGCCAGTCCGGCTCTCGCTACTTCGTGAAATGGACTTTCGCCAACCCGAAAGTAGCTTTTTCACCATCAAAACTATCTTCAGATCTTGCGATGACGCTGGTCGGCAGATCTGAAAAAACCAGTTCGCGCGTTAACGTTTCAGCGGTAATGTAATCCTGGTGAGCCGCGATGGCTTCCATTAAACCAGGGGTGGCGGAGACATATAGTTTTATGCGATCAGCGACATCAAGCCCAGCCTGTTTGCGCAGATCCTGAACGCGGCGCACGAATTCTCGTGCCAGCCCTTCGTGCATCAGTTCGGATGTCAGTTCTGTAACCAACGCTGCGACATAGGGTCCGTCTTCTGCAACAGCAAAGCCTTCTTTCGCCATTGCCTTTACTTCAACTTCGTCGGACAGCAGATCGTAATCCTGTCCATCCACATTGACCCTGAGTGGTTTTCCGGTCATGAGCGTATGCGAGGCTGCTTCGGAGTCCATGGCAAGTACAGCCTTTTGAATGGCGGGGAATTTGTTCCCGTATTTTTGCCCCAACTGTTTGGGCAGAGGTTTTACAGCATGTGACACCGCCTCTGTGCTGGAATCCAATAGACGGACCTTTTTCACGTTGAGTTCATCAGCGATCAAGTCGTCATAATCGGCTACCGTACGGCGCTCATCCACATTTCCCACCGAAAAGGCGACTTCCGCCAATGGCTGGCGCACCTTGCGATTCGCCTTGTTCCGCGCAGCATGTCCGAGCGAGACTAGCCGTAAAACCAGCGCCATGTCACGATTCAGCTTTTCATTTATCAGCGTCGAGTCGAATTTAGGCCACAGAGCGAGATGAACCGATTCAGGTACTGACGAATCGACGGAGCGGATGAGATTCTGATACAACTCCTCAGAAAGGAAAGGCATCGCCGGTGCAAGCAGCTTACTGAGGGTCGTCAATGCAGTGTAGAGCGTGGAGTAGGCGGCGTGTTTATCAGAATCCGACTCCGACTTCCAGAAGCGACGACGCGAACGCCGCAGATACCAGGTTGACAGCTTCCCGACAAATTCCTGCAATGGACGCGTGGCATTGATGACGTCATAGCGGTCATAAGCGTCCGTCACATCACGAACAAGCGTGTTTAATTCCGAAAAAAGCCACTTATCCAGCATTGAATATGCTGGAGCGTTCGTCGTGCCAGGCTGCCATTTGTCGAGGTTGGCATAGGTAACGAAGAATGAATAAACATTCCATAGCATCAGCGTAAAATCGCGCACCACGCTGCCGACCAGATCGGAAGAGAAGCGACGCTCCTGACCGGGAGGAGATGCCGTGTAGAGATACCACCGGAAAGCATCCGCGCCATGGGCGTTCAGCACATCCCAGGGGTTTACGATTTTCCCTTTGCTTTTGGACATCTTCTGCCCATCAGCGTCCAGGATCAGACCAAGACAAATGACGTTTTTGAAGCTCACTTGGTCGAACAACAAAGCGGATATGGCATGAAGAGAGTAGAACCAGCCGCGAGTCTGGTCAACAGCTTCACAGATGTAATCAGCAGGGTATTGCTGCTTGAATTTCTCCTGGTTCTCGAACGGATAATGCCATTGGGCATAAGGCATCGATCCCGAATCGAACCATACGTCGATCAGCTCCGGGACACGCATCATCTTTCCACCGCACTCGGAACATTTCCAATAAACCTTATCCACATGCGGGCGATGCAAGTCGATGCCGGCCAGATCACGACCCGCTTTCTGACTGAGTTCTGCAACCGAGCCGACCGCTTCCTGATGTTTGCAGTCGGCACATTCCCAGACCGGTAACGGAGTGCCCCAATACCGCTCACGTCCCAGCGCCCAATCCACGTTGTTCTCAAGCCAGTTTCCAAATCGTCCCTGTTTGACGTGCTCAGGAACCCAGTTTATTTCCTGGTTCAGTGCAACGAGACGGTCCTTGTACTGGCTGGTGCGTATGAACCATGTCCCACGCGCGTAATAAAGCAGCGGTGTGGAACAACGCCAGCAGAACGGATAGGTATGAGTGTATTTTTCTACACGAAAGAGTAAACCGCGCGTTTCGAGATCGGTCACGATGAGTGGATCGGCATCCTTGACCCACATCCCGCGCCAGGGTTTGATTTCGTCGATGAAAGTACCATCCGGTTTGACGGTCATCAACACCGGTAAATCATGCTCCATGGCCATCTGCATATCTTCTGCGCCAAAAGCAGGTGCCTGGTGGACCAGACCCGAGCCGTCTTCAGTGGTGACAAAATCACCAAGCACAACATAATAGGCAGGCTTGTCGGGCGGCATGAACGTGAATAATGGCTGGTACTTAACCCCTTTGAGTTTCTTTCCCTTGAAAGTCTCGACGACTTTGACATCCTCGCCGGCGAAGATTTTTTCAACCAGTTGTTTCGCCAGAACAAGGCGTTCCTTTCCGTTATCCGGCAAATCACGCTCGATGGTTACATAGTCAACGTCCGGGTGGGCGGCGACAGCCACATTACCAGGAAGTGTCCAGGGTGTGGTCGTCCAGACCAGTAAGGACGTGCCCGGTTTGGCCACCAGGGGCATCCGCACATAAACAGAAGGATCGGTGGCTTCGTCATAGCCAAGCGCCACTTCGTGATCAGAGAGCGGTGTGCCGCAACGCGGGCAATATGGAACAACCTTGAAGCCCTGGTAAAGCAGGTCTTTATCCCAGAAATTTTTCAGTATCCACCAGACAGATTCGACATATTCGTTGGTGTAAGTCACATAAGCATCTTCCAAATCCACCCAGAAGGCGATCCGCTCGGTCAGTCTTTCCCAGTCCTGGATGTATGTGAAGACAGATTTCTTGCACAACTCATTGAATTTATCGATGCCATACTCCTCGATCTGCTGTTTATTGGTAAAACCAAGTTGTTTTTCCACCTCGATCTCGACCGGAAGACCATGTGTATCCCAACCGCCGCGACGTGAGACCCGATAACCGCGCATGATCTTATAACGTGGGAACATATCTTTG
>JBGPQJ010000187.1:0-5549 GCA_041488995.1 Anaerolineae bacterium | reverse complement strand
CCCTGATTCCAGGCGTATTTGTTTTATAAACCGCCCCACCCAGGCCGCAGCGGCCGGTCAATCCGAGGAATGCTGAAACTCCCCAACCCTTTAGGGTTTCAGCGGTTGTAAATGGAATCGAATATGATCATTCATTTTGCGTGCCTTTATTGACGAACAAGAACATTTGTGCTAATATCGGGGCATGAAATTGAGCGCCTATGCTCATAAAGTTGGTGTTTCTTACCGCACTGCCTGGCGCTGGTTTAAGGCAGGGAAAGTCGCTAGCTATCAGGTGAACACCGGGACGATCATCATCACCGATCCGACGAGCGAAACCGTTTCGGCACCTGACCATCAAAAGATCGTCATCTACACGAGAGTCTCGGCAACAGAAAATAAGGGTAATCTCGAAGGCTAGGCGAATAGGCTGTTAGATTACTGTGCGGGTGCGCTGGCATAATGCTTTGGAAGAGGTGAATCGAGATGAGGAAGAAGCTCAAAAATCGTGATGGCGAGCGCACTGTTTTCCGCGGAGTTTTCGTGCGTTATGGAAAGAAACGTGGTTGGAATGGCGGCGAGGAAACAACCCTTCTTCTCCAAAATATTGTCGATTTGAATGGCAACCTTGTTTGTGATCACCTTTGGTTCAACTGCACAAAAGAATTCGAGCGTCTTTCCTTGAAAGAAGGGGATACTTTAGAGTTCCACGCGCGTGTCAAGAAATACATAAAAGGTTATCAAGGCTGGCGAGAGGATGTCTACAAGCCAATTGAGGTCGATTTCAAACTCAGTTACCCAACCAAGATATGGAAGGAACAAAACAATGTGGCTGGTTGAGCACCATCTGACACGGGTCTGTATGGAAAGAAACCCCAGCTTTTTGCAAAGCAACCCGTGAATTCTTGGAGCGACACAAAGACCGTCTCATCGTCTACCAACTACCTTCCTATTCGCCAGATTACAACCCGATGGAGTACCTTTGGAAGAAGGTCAAAACCAAAGCCACTCACAACCGATATTTTGCCGAATTCGTCAAGTTGGTCCAATCGGTCGAAGATGCGCTGAAAGTTCTGGCTACCCAAGCCGATGAAATCTTACGCTTGATGGGCATCTATACCAGGCATATGGCTGATCCTCTGTCAGCCTGACCATTTCAAAATCATTTTCTTAACCACTATAGTTCGTCCCCAATCGTCTTCAATCCAAATCACATCCTCTTCGACACAAACCCCTAACTGCGTCTCGATAATTACCAAGATAGTTGCACCAGTATTCTCAACGCGATGAAGCGCGTCCTTGGGAATAAAAACCGCATCGCCTTGGGTTACCTGTCGAGTCTCATTTTTCAGACCTGTGCTCACCGGAGGCAGCACCATCGGAGTATAAATCAGTACTCAAGGAGAGCTTGTCAATTATTCTGGACATACCGATAAAAACTGTTTAAACCTTACACTTCCCGGAGTTAATCAGCGCCGGATGTTGCAGCCCTCCGATGCGGGAGCCCCGATAATCTTGAAGGAGGTCCTGCCTCCCATATTCCCCCACAAGTTCGCGCTTCCCCCTTGGATCACAACGTGGTCACCCGCGTCACGGAACAATACAGCGTTCATCGTGATCGTTCCGCCCTCGATCCGCGAAAAACTGTGGTGGAAAGCAGCGCCCTGGAGAAGCACATCTCCACCCATAACCTTTATTGCAAGGTCATAGGGCTCCATCGTGATCAGGTTCCAGACTCGTATTGTTCCCCCACTCACCCGCAAACCGACCCCCTCCAGCCCGCAGCCGCAGCCCTCGGAATTGATCACTTTAACACCCGCTTGACCGGTTCCCTTAATGTACATTGTATCGACACCCCCGTCGGCAGCGATGTTGATGGCTACGGCGTTCGCAGATGATTCGAAGGTGTATCCGACGTGGGCGCCGTATACGAAATTGCTCAATAGATGTTCATTCTCTGCCCCAGTGGTAACGACGAAGGCCTGCAAGTTTGCCCGGGTATACTTCCCGGCCACGCGGAACGTTTTTTTCTCATCCAGGATACCTGACAATCCCCGAGCGCGAGACCAGGCGTTGATGTTAAACAAGCAATCCTCTACCCATCCTTCAGCACTGTTTCCAACCCGGATGCCTTCGTTGAGAGCCAGACCGACGACCTGGTTTACGTAGTGGTGATCCGTCGGGTATGTGGCGAAATCGACTGCGCGCCAGGCATTCGATAGGGCGATGTCGTAGACGTACACCGAATCGCCGCTCCCGCGAATTGTCCAGGGGTATGCAGCGATGTTTTCAGCGGCGTCAGTCGCCTGTTCGGGGTAGTGGATGGATAAGCCACGTACGCCTGCGCCTGTGCCGTTTAGAAAGATAAAGGGGGCCGCTCCATCCGGGTCGGATGTTCCCCGGCCTTCGAAAGCAAGCAGGACCGTGCCTGTTCCTCGACCCATGAGCATGGCCCGGTGCGGGCCATCATCGCTGCCCCGCAACTCTACTCCTGCCGGAACCGTCAGGTGGGTTCTGATCCGGTAGATTCCTGGCGGCAGGAAAACCGTCCCTCCGCCTGCGCGACCAGCGTCATCCAAAGCAGACTGAATGGCGGTCGTATCATCCGCCTGGCCGTCGGCTTTTGCCCGGTATGGAGAGAGGCGGACATTATGGAAGTTCGTGTTTACTGGACGGGGTAAGGTTGGCCGCCAAGGATAATATTCCACGCCGTGCGGTTCCAGGGTGTAACCATCATCCTGGCGTTTGACTTCGGCGGAGCTGTTATCCTCCAGGAGAAAATCGGCTCCTCCCTCCGAATATTCATTTCCGAGTAGAACGGCTGAATATACCCCAGGTTGTAAAAGCACGCCTTTCCTATCGGGGGAAAGGGTTGGCAGGAAATGAGAGCCCTCAACCGCCAACGTGCCAGTCGTTGCGATGATCGCATAAGGACCTGTCCAATCATCGAAGATGCAATTCAGGAAAATTGCTGGGGTACTACCAGAGACCTCTACGGCCGTCTTGGCACCACCACCGATCGTTGTATTGTTGAAGATTACACTGGCGCCGTTGCTATTGGCGATTTCGATGGCAATCGGATCTTGGCCCTGGTTGGCATGAAAAACCCCGTTGGAGATCACCAGGCCAATGCGGTTATCGAGGTTGGAGACTCGCATGGCAACATGGCTGTTTTCCACTGAAATGTCAAACATCATTAAGGTTGATTCTATCCTGCGCCCTTGCACAAAGCCGATCCCGAGGGAATAATCCGATAAAGAGATCTCGGTCAGTTGGTCCCATTCGACCCCGCCCAGGAGCAGGCCGGTTCCGTTTTTTCGAGTCCATGCATCGATCTCTGCCCGGTTTGGGTGAGCCTCCGATAAGGACGGATCCAAATTTGCCCAGTAGGCGTTTTTCAGGTTAATTCTTTCGACTTTTCCGACGTCGGCAGTGTCTTGCAGGTAGATCCCGAGCGCCAGGACAGTGCCTTTCACATTGCGGATGGTATGAATCTCGTGCGTTGCGTCCTTCCCGGCACTGATCCCACGGTATGAATTTATCAGGGTGACGTTCTGCACGGAGCTGCTCATGTAACCATCCCCCCCGAGGTATCCGCCCAGGATCTCAAAGGTGAAGGGATACGGAATTGGGCTGGTTGCTGACTGATGAGGGTAATAGACGGTCAGCCCCTTGACCCCGGCGCTTCCCCAGATACGGAATAACCCCGGGTCGTTTTCACTTCCGGAGGGCACTTCTGCCAGGATGACTGTGCCATAGCTGCCCATGCCCTGGTCCGGATCGCGCCAGTCACCCCGCAGGGTGACGTGGGCCGGGACGTGTATGCTGCCTGTGACCGTGTACTTCCCAACCGGCAGCCAGACTACACCGCCGCCGGCATTGTAGCAGTCCGTCAGCGCTTGCTGAATCGCGGCAGTCGAGTCGTTTGTACCGGTTGGGTCGGCGCGGTAGGGCGCCTGTGTGGCCACAAAGCTTGCGACCACGATATCGTCGGATGGAAAGACTGGGGTGATCACGCGGGGTTTTCCGGCTGGGCCGCCGTTTTTGGCAACAGGACTGAGCGAGGCGGAACCGGTATTCATAGAATCGATCACCCGGAGCGCGTCCCATTGAAAATCTCCCGATACCCCAAAGATTACTTTTTTTATCGTGCCTTTCCCGTCAGTCACGATAATATTTGCATATTGAGCCCGGTAGATCCGGGAATCATCGTCATTCTCGCCGGCCAGTGCCCATTGGGTTGCGGTTTTTCCGATCATGGTTGCCGGGACCGGGAAGATCCGGTGGTACCACTTCCGATAGCTGTACTCAGAAAGGTCGGCAGCCGGGTGGCCGGAGATGCCGTTCTGGTCTACCCAGCCATTTACATCTCGGAAGGTAGAACCGTCGGTGGTAAAAATCTCGATTCCGCCCGCGCCTGCGATCTTTTCCAACAACTGAACGTCGTACGCGACGACGTCACCTGACTCAAAGGTGTAGCTTGACTGCGAAAACCGGGAATAGATATGCTTCTCTTCGCTGCTGGGCGCGTTATAGACAAAGAAATCCAGCATATCGCCAGAACCAGAACTGGATCTGGGCAGGATGTGCGCGCGAATGGACGGATTAACAGCCATGAAAACCATGATGGATATCAACAGGACAACGCCCAAAAAGAAGAGGGCTGTTTTCGACCGCATAGAGTCGGCCTCCATTCCAGTATATTAGGCTGGAGTTCGTTGTACAACATTGGTCTTGTGCGTTTACAGGCTCATTAACCCTTGACCGCCGCTGCAGTAAGGCCGCGGATGTAATACCGCTGAAGCAAAACGAACACAATAATCACCGGGATCACCGTAAACAGCGAACCGGCCATACGCACGTTCCATTGTATGATCGCCTGCAGATCAAGAGAACGGAGCTGGAGCGGCAGCGTGTACCAGTCAGGGTTATTCAGTATTACCGAAGGAAAGATGTACGCGTTCCAGGTGCCGATGAAATTCATGATGCCCACGGTGGCAATGGCCGGTAAAGACAGGGGCAAGAAGATCTTGTAATACACGCCCCATTCATTACACCCATCGATGAGCGCCGCGTCTCGTAACTCATCCGGCAGGGAGCTGAAATAGCTACGGAAGATGAAGATGGCAAATGGACCACCGCCGTTGACCATCGGGATAATCAGGCCCAGGTAGGTGGCGAACTTACTTGCCTCCCGGCCGATCAGGCCAAAGGCTTTCAACTCCTGCACCAGCGGAACCAGGATGGTAACTTGAGGGATGACCATCAAACCTAAGAAGAAGATGTAAAGGAATTCCTTGCCCCAGAACCTGGTCTTGGCAAATCCGTACCCGGCCAGGGAATATACAAGGGTAACCCCAACCACCACCGCCACAGAAATTATCAAGCTGTTTTGGAAATATGTCCAGAAGTGCAATCTATTCCAAACATCGACGAGAACCTCCAGATGCAATTCCTTCGGGATCAGCGAAGTGCTCGTCAGCACCTCCAGGTTGCTCTTCAGGGCTGAGGAGATCATCCAGAGAAAAGGATATATACAGACGAACAGATAGGCCAGCAGGCAAAGGTGG
>JBGPQJ010000186.1:0-5625 GCA_041488995.1 Anaerolineae bacterium | reverse complement strand
TCTGGCGAATCTGGCATTATCTTACTGTTTTTCCTGAGAAAAAACAATCAGCCCACTCGCGCACAAACACGAATCCCTTCCCCAATAAGTGCCACACAGCCCAAAAGCCGCCTTGCAATTCGATCAGGCTGCAGTAAGCCGACGTTGGATGATGCTATAAATCGCCAGCGCGAGGACAAACAGAGTCGCCACCCAAGCGCTGTTGGCAACGAGAGGTGTACCGGCTTGTTTGACGGCTATTCCCGCGAAGGACCAGATCAAAACGAACAAGTATCCGCTGTCCCTGCGGGTGAGTGCCATGGCCAACCCCAGCAGGGATGCCACGACCAACATGATCACCGCCCAGACCAGCGGGGAGATGCCAAAGCCATTCCAGTTGACGAAGTAAAGCAGATCGGTCACATTGGCCACGGTGGCAACGGTGATCCATCCCAGATAAACGCTGAAGGGGACATCCACACACCACTTCTCGGCATTTCCTACAGGAGTCTTTCCCACGTTCAGTCTCAGATAACTGGCGATCAGCAGACCGAGCAGCACCAGCATGACCACGACGCTCAGTCCGAACTGGTTATAGTGCCAGCAGAACAGCCACGCGGCGTTGAACACACCGCTCAGGGCAAAGAGATATCCCAGCCTGCGCAAGCGCGGGCTTTCCTTTTGAGCGGGCAGGGCCTGGTAGACGGCGAACGCGATCCAGCCGATGTAAATTACGCCCCAGATCGCAAAGACGTATCCCGCAGGGACAAAGAACACCTTGAACCGATCCGAAATCGCGCCCGTGTTCTGCCCGTTGAGCGGCAGGGTACTGGCGAGGATATTGACAGTCAATGCCAGTGCCACAGATAGAATATTGGCGATTTGCCGCCATGTATCTTTTGACATGCCATCCTCCATAAAGCGCAAGGTCTCCAAATTACATTTGGAGACCTTGTCATTTTAGAACGCCCTGCGCCCCTCTTCGATACTTTGCAAAATCTCGCGTCGACTCAAATTCAACTTAATCCCCTCCACTGCAAGCGGAGATCCTTCACGTTTTTGCGGCTTGATAACAAAGACTTGTCCGTCCCGCCTCTTTATACGGACCTCACCATATTTCGCAGCCTGTTCCAAAAGGGACGCCAGTTTCTGGCGCGCCTCAGTATATGTGTATGTGTTCATTCTGTCACCTCCAATACCTGTATCTTATTATCTTTTGCTATTTTTACCAATTTGCTATCCAGTGTCAGTAACGGTAAGCGATATTTTTCAGCACAACGTAAAAGATAAGCATCATAAGCATAGATACCAAACTCGTTTGCGACTTCCAATGAATCAGTAAGTTCGACTTCCACAAACCTTACAGGAATTTGCAGATAGATCTCAATGGCTTGTAAAGCCTCATCTATTGTTACTCGTTTGCGCTTGAGCAGGGAAGAGAAAGCATTTCCAATCTCCCAATGCACAGAAAGAGGCGCAATCAGTTCGGCTTCGCTCGTCATTGCCACGAGTTTTTCTTTTTCGTCTTCATTGGTAATGACTGCAATCAAGACCGATGCATCAACAACAATTTCCATGTAGGTCTCCTTGATATGTACATATGTACAACTGATTATACTCATTTTCCCCGAAAAATCAATCCCTTACATAACCCCCGCGCCCGAACCTCGTGAGCGGTTTTAGTTCAGCGTATTCTTTTTATATTCGATCTGCCCGATACTGCGATCAGACCAATCCCCAGAATGCCGATCGCGGCAGCGATACCCGACTCGATGACATTCAGTAATAGAAGCGCAGCGGCGATCAGTACGATGAGTAAACCCCCAAAGAAAAAGACTTTATTCACGTTCATGGAAAACTCCTCGTGTTCGATTCTCTTTCATTAACGGCATTTATATATTTTTCAACCTTATTTGCACCCAATCCATGATTTTTGCAAGGACGAGGATCGTACACCAGTAAAAGATGTACTCAAAAAACGCGATGACTACTGCCGCCAGCGGGGATGCGCCCTCCAGCATAGGCGGTTTGGTGACGATGCCGCGAGTGACCGCCCAGCTGTGCGTCAGGCTTCCTAGGACCCCACCCAAAAGGCAAAAGGTGAGGACCAAATTCCTTTTGAACCGGATCGCTGACACCCACAAGCCAAGTGCGACGGCGCCCGCAGCGACAAATGCGATCCATGGGACCCACGTGTGCGCCCAGGCGGGGAATACATAAGAATAGACCGTCTCCCAGTAATTACCGATCGCCCACGCCCAAATCCCATACCAGACCAGAGCCGCGGCAATGACCAAGTACCATTTCATCCTGCGGAATGAGTCTTCGCTCACGCGCCTGACCAGCAATGGAATGTAGACCGCATCCATCAGCGCGAAAACCAGCGCGCCTTTGTAGAGCAGCTCGGTGGTGATTTTGATATCAGCAGGCATGTCCCCTCCCGATCTCAGCGTACTGCTTTTCGAGGTGGAATTCAAGACTGCTTGTACAAAACAGGTTATCCCCCACTGACTTAACCTCGTGCTGACCCCCATAGCCTAACAACGAAAAAATTTTACCATCAACCACCCGCCGCGAGTGCTATAATTAGCCTGATGGTTACGAAAACTACTTTATCAAAATCGACTCAAGTAAATCGTAAAGCCTTTTCTGTTGCATCATTGACCGACAAATCAGACGAAAAGGCATATTGGCTATCCTGCACTCCCCAGGAACGATTACGCCAGGTAGAGACTCTCCGCCACATCAACTATGGACATAGAACTTCCTCTCGACTTAAAAGGATTATTGAAATT
The DNA here is from genome assembly GCA_041488995.1 of Anaerolineae bacterium. Classification (GTDB taxonomy): domain Bacteria; phylum Chloroflexota; class Anaerolineae; order Anaerolineales; family Villigracilaceae; genus JBGPQJ01. The sequence goes on along the minus strand of JBGPQJ010000186.1, from coordinate 2,851 downwards.
ATTGATCTGAAAGACAGAAAACAGAACTCCGAAGCTCAGGCTTCGGAGTTCTGTTTTCTCCCACCAAACCAACTTACTGCGAGAGGCAGGCTGCAGGAATGAGCGGCGGATGCGGGGCGTCAGTGGGGACAACAATGGGTTGGTCGGGGGAAAGCGAAAGCGAGGTCAGAATGCCCTGCAAATCCACTGAGTTCATACGGTCCTGCTGCTGGGTGACAAAGCCAAGCAATTTATCGGGCGCAAGCCGGAACAGGATCACTGTGAACAACGGTGCATTGCTGTTGACCAGGTCTTTCAACTGGATGAGGGTGGCCTGATTCTGACCGATGAGTTTATCTTCAGATGAGACAATCGCGGTCGTCGAGGGGTCAATCGGGTAGGCCTCGGTATTGGACTTGGCAGGGTCAATACCCTCGAAGACAACGAAATCAGCCGTGAAAGCACCCTCGGGCGGGATGCCATCCTTCCATTGGCCTTTTATGGAATGGGCGCGGAAATAGTCTTCGTCAAAACTGCGCAGGCTGAGCGTAGCACCACTGCCTTCGGCAGGCATTGGATACATGATCCACCAGCACGGATAAGCCACGCCAATCCCGTAGCGCGGATCGCGGTACTGAACCCAAGCGCTGTTTGCGGCCGTCGGCTCGGGTATGGACTGCGCTTCCACGGTCGGTTGGACGGGCATTGTGCTGACCGCCGCCGGGGTTTCGGTGGCGGGGATATCGGTCGGGGCAGGCGCAGGTTGGGGAGCGCAAGCCGCCAGCAGAGCAGATAAGATCAAAAGAAAGGTGAAACGACGAGTAAACATGGGGGTCTCCTAATTCTAAAAGATATACCCTTGACGCTTATGGGCACTAAAAAGTTCCGCCCGGGAGATTATAACGCCTGCCATCCGCCAGACCAGCAGTGGGACGCAGACCGCATCCATCAGCCTGTCTTTGTAGAGCAATTCTGTGGTGATTCTGACGTCCACAGCCACCTCCCCTCCCGATTCCTCTCGTACAGCTTCCCGAGGTGAAATACAACGCATTTCTCCTCATATGATGAAGACGGGTCATCCTGGGGCACCAGTCTTGTTTTTATGGAATCAGCTTTTGTTGGTGGAAATTAAATCACTGGTTAATGGATAATAACTTTGATCAACCGGTGATTGCCCGAGTCGGTCACGACCAAATTGCCATCCGAATCAAAAATGATGCCATGTGGGTTACTCAAGCCACTGACCAGGACCACATCCTGATTTGAACCCGCAGGGATTACGTGGATGGCGTCATCGCCCAATGTGACGACGAAGATATTCCCCTCAGCATCCTCAATCACATCATCCGGGATGGAAAAAGCGAAAATCTTCTCGAGGGAGCCATCCGGATGAAGCCGCGCCACTGCGTTACCGTTTTCGTCTGCGATCAGGAGATTCCCGTCCGCTTCCGCCCACGCCCCGGCCGGACGCGCCAGCCCCGACCCGATCTGACGGACCGTTGCCCCATCCGGCGAAACCTCCAGGACTCTTCCGTTGGGACTGTCCGGCACGATGATGTCCGAGCCATTCCAGGCGAGTCCGTCGACACCAGGATTGCCCGTATGGTTTTCGAGATTCAAAAGCGGCGTGAGCGTATTGGATTTGAAATCGTAGCGGACCAGACGGTTCCTGCCCTGCTCGGCGATGATCAGCGAGCCATCGGGCAAAAGGACCATGCCTTCCGGTGCGCTCAAGCCGGAAACGACCAGGCGCAACTGGCCGTCGCGCCCAAGTTGCTTGATGCTTCCATCGCTGACATCGGAAATCAAAATGGAGCCATCCGGTGCGAGGACAAGATCGTCGGGTTCGGGCAGGTTCCCGGCCAGCACGACGACCTGCGGGTGTAGGTTCAATGGACGGGGTATCTGCGTGGCAGTTGGTGCGGGGCTTAACGTGGGCAGCGGCGCAAGTGTGTCGGTGGGTAGGACGAGAGTTTGTATTGGCACGATAGGTGTGGAGGTAATCGTCCCGCACGCGGCAAGAGCGATGGAACAAAAGACCAAGGCAATCCACCGGTAAATAATTGCCACGGAATTCATCGGACAATTCTTCATGAAGCGATTATAGCAAAGATAATTGGTACTGCTTTCCGGTTGCAATTACAACACAGGTCATTCCGCCTGTTGCTTCCCGACCGTGGAAATTGTATACTTCTTGATATTGCGGAGGTGTCGAATGGACCAGACTGAAAACGCTGTACCCACTGAATCCCGGACCCCAAAAATAACCTGGCTCGGAATCGCCGCGCTGCTGGTCCCGCTGACCGGGATGCTGTGCTTCTGTCTGTTCGCGGGTATACAGGCCTATTTCTCGTACAGCGGTCCGCGCCCGATGGGTTCAGTAGATTTCGCCTACAACATCTCTGGTTTTTCGTTGATTATTGCGGTGGTGCTTTGCTTGATCGGAGCCGTGCTCGCCGTGGTGAGCCTGTTTCAGAAGAGAGCAGGGAAAGCCTTCGGGATTATCAGCCTCGTCCTGGCGGTGCTGGTTCTGTGCAGCACCTGCGGAGTATATGCCTGGGCTTTCCTGATAGCCAAATAGACATCGTGCCAGATGGGATCGTCTGTCCGAGCACGTTATATCTCTTATTATTCCACATTGTGTCCGATTTGAGAAAATTGTAACTGCTCAGGCATAATTAGAGTCAAAAGTCATTAAAAGATAGGGACGAATGATTCTAGTATTACCGGTAATAATTATGGATAATGAAGGTCATGGAACCCTATCAACTACCCAACGACGAAGAAGTGAGACGGGCCTATCAGCAGGGAGAAGAGGCAGTGGTAGGATTGGTTCGCAAGCTGACCGACAATTTCAAGGTTCTGGCGGCTA
>JBGPQJ010000185.1:0-5708 GCA_041488995.1 Anaerolineae bacterium | reverse complement strand
TCAGGGGTTTTAGCAGCCATTCAATCATGCCGGCTCTCGTCCAATGGCTCGTGTTCGTGGGAGAGGTCCGCGTCAGGCGGGCAGCATTCGTCTACCAGCATGGCTCCGTTTTCCATCACCAGCAGCGAATTGCCAAACGCCTTGGCCAGGTTTTCCTGGCGCATCACTTCCCCGGGCGTGCCGAACGCCACCACCCGTTTGTTCAGCAGCAGGATGTAATCGAAACGGTTCGCTGCCAGGTTCAAGTCATGGGTGGAGATGATGGTCGTCACTTGCCGCACTTGCAGATTGTCCAGCAAGTTCAACGTCACCTCCTGAGTGGTGACATCCACACCGGTGAACGGTTCATCCATCAACAGGATGTGCGGCTCCTGCGCCAGAGCGCGCGCCAGGAAGATGCGCTGCTGCTGACCGCCGGAAAGTTCGCCGATGGATTTTTTTTCCAGCGCTGCGACGCCGAGCTGTTCCAGCGACATACGCACCACCGCCTGGTCTGCGCGCGTGGGAGGTTTGAACCATCCCAGTTTTCCGAAGCGGCCCATCATGACCACATCCGAAACCGTGACCGGGAATTTCCAATCCACTTCTTCGCGCTGTGGAATGTATGCGACGCAGTCCTGGTGGACGCCGAGTTCCAGCCCGTGGATGAGGATCCTGCCGGATTTCAGGGGCAGCAATCCGACCAGTGCCTTGAACAGAGTGGATTTTCCCGCCCCGTTGGGGCCGACCACCGCCACGCGCGCGCCGTGCGGGATCTGGAAGGACACATCGCGCAGGACGATCTTTTCGCCGTAGCCGATGCTGGCATTGATGACTTCAAGACGATGAGGGGTATGAGTCATGATCAGGATTTTGGAATGTAATTATCAGGTGGAGGTCTTTTTTACCAGATTTGGGGTTGACTCCCGGCCTACGGCCGGAAACGGTTGATCTGCGTTCAGCCCTTGCAGCCCTGGACGATCCGTCCAATGTTGTACTTCATCATTTCGATGTAAGTTGGGGCACCACCATCCGGCGGGGTGAGGGATTCGAGGTGCAGGTCGGTGATCACTTTGACCCTGGCTTCTTTTGCGATCTGTTCCGCCAGGGCGGGGTTGTCCATGGCGTCCAGGAATATCGCCATCACATTACTCGAACGGATCTTTTCCACCAGGGCAGCCATCTCCTGGGCGGAGGGGGCGGCTTCGCTGCTCAGGCTGGGGACGACCGCGCCGACGATGGTGAACCCATAGCGGTCTGCAAAATAGGCCAGGTTTTCGTGGTTGGTGACAAGGTAGCGTTTTTCAGGTGTCAGCGTCTCCACCTGGGTTTTGATCCAGGCGTCGAGCTCCTGCAGTTGTTTGATGTAGGTCTCGGCATTGGCTTTGTAGGTTTCTGCGCCTGCGGGGTCGGCGGTGCTCAAGCCGTCGCGGATGTTTTCCACGTAGGTGATGACCAGATTCGGATCAAGCCAGAAATGCGGGTCGCCCGCTGTGTTGACACCATCACCGGGGGCGGGGCGCGGCGTCAACCTGGCGGAGGCTTCGATCACCATGCGCTCACCGCCCGCATTTGCCAGGATCGGTTGGATGAAATGTTCATAGTCCGCGCCGTTGAGGATGAGCACCGTGCTCTCGGCAACTTTGGCGGCATCCGACGGCCTGGGCTGGTAGGCGTGCGGGTCGACGCCCAGCGGCAGGAGCATCTCCACCTTGAGGCGGTCTCCGGCAACATTTTGGGCGATATCGGCGATGATGCTGGTGCTGGCCAGTACGCGCGGTTTGCCGTCCGCCGGGGCAGTAGCAGTGGGATTCATCCGGGACGCACATGCGGAGAGCAGGATCAACAATAGAACGCTGATGGCGGTTGACCTCATGCTCATTTGACACTCTTCTTCCGGCATTTTTTACACACGCCAAACAATTGCAGCCAGTGTTCTTCCACCTGGTATCCGGTCTGTCTGGAGATGGCAGCGATCAACGCTTCCAGTTTGTCACCGCTGAAAAGCACGGCAGCGCCGCAGTTTGTGCAGAGCAATAGATGCTCGTGACCGTTCCCGCTGGAGATGAATGCCTGGCAGCCGTGCGTCTGGTGGACGCGCTGGATCAGACCCAGCTCCTCCAGCTTTTCCAGCGTGCGGTATACGGTGACCAGCCCCAGCCCGGGTGAGGTGGCGCGCGCCTGGTCGAACACTTCCACCGGGGTGAGTGCACGTTTTGAGATGGCGACTGTTTCCACCACAGCCTTGCGTGCCTCCGTCAGGCGGTAGCCGTTGTCTTTCAACTGGGTGAGCCAGAGTTCAGCAGTCATCAATCACCTGATAATGAAAACCATTTTCAATAAAAGTATAAGACAATACCCCAGATGCGTCAATGCATGTGGGCTCATCCATCTGTTTTACTCAGATGTGCATGGCGTGATGATGTAAAGTTCACACCGCATCTTTGCTGAAGATGTGGTATTTCTGGGTTGTGTGCATGCCGGCGCGTTCGTAGAGGCGGGGGGCATTGGTCAGGCTGCTGGAATCCACGCTTAGTTTGACTTTATGGAAGCCGCGCCCGTAGAAGACGCCGAATGTATGATAGAGAAGCGCCGTGCCGATCCCCTGGTTGCGCCATTCGCGCAGGACGCCCAGGTGGTCCACCTACCCGCAGCCTGATTCACGGGAGAAGGTGTTCAATGCCACCCCGATCACCTGCTCCATGTCACAGGCCAGGAACCAGAGGGATGGGTCGAATTCCAGCTTGTTCAGGCTCATGCGTCTGGACCAGGCTTTGAAGGACATCGGGTTATGATAACCCTTGTCCAGTGAGGCCGCCTCATCCACCTGGTACGTGACCTGCTCGTCCTTGCTGCGGGCAAAAGTGCGCACGTGGAGGCCGGCTGCCCACTCCGGAGTGGGCGGTGGTGAATCCATGTTGATTTCCATCAGCAGGAAAGTCAAGCCGGGGACGAAGCCCGACTGCTCGAACGACCGGGCTGCAGACTGGTTGTCGCCGCCCACCCGACCGATCAACCTGACCGGGTTGCCCGCGACAGCGACAGCGCGTGCTCCGGCCTGTTCCAACAAATGAGTGCCAATCTCCGTTTGCGGATGCCCCGAAGCGGTATAGAATGCCACGTCGAATTGGACCGGTCCGCGTCGCTGCAGGTCGGCATAGGCGGCGATCCTCCCGTCGGGAGATGCCACCACCCAGGTGTCCTGATTGAGTTCGAGCTCATTCCACAGGTCGGCGAGATCCTGGGAGGAATACAGCGGCTCACCGTAATCCGCCAGGTTGCGGGTGGCAATGAGGTTGAGGACCTGTTCCCAGTCCTCGACCCAAGCCGGGCGGGTGCTGTAGCCAGCGGGAAGAGGCATGACCATCTCCTTTTTTCAGGGCACCAGCACGCAGCCCCGGTCTGACAGCCTATACTCTTGCTTTTGTTTTAATACAAGGTGCCCCTGTGCGTTGGCGTAGACATAAGTGCTTGTACAGGTGGCGACCAGTGAGTATATGTAGATTTCACGCCTTTGAGGGTCAACCGCCATGCCGTTATGCTGAATGGCGGAAAGTTCATCCGCCAGTGAGCTGACGATGAAACGCTGCTGCCCGGGGTCGTATTCGTACCAATGGAAGAACCCCCATTCTGCGCCACCGTGTTCGATGGAGGCGAGATCGAGGTAGCCGTCAAAGTTGATATCGAGCGCGCGCAGCCCCAGCTGAGGCCAACTCAGGTTCTGGGAGGCATCGTGGAATGCGACGGGGATCCGATCCAGTGAGCTGCCCTGTTGGGAGACCTCGATCCAGCCAACGAGATTGGAACCGTCGATTAAACGCTGCGGTGATGGGTTGGCGATGAGCTTGAAATCGAACGGCGGCAGTTCAGGGCGAAGTTGGAGTCTGTAGGTATCCACCTGCCCTTCAAGGGTGGGGACGGGCGCGGCGGTGATGGGGGTCGCTTCCGGTTGCGCAGAGGACCCTGAATCAGAGGTCACCTGCGGAGGGGGAGTCCTGTCTGTCGGTGCAAGCCAGGGGGGGGTGGAGCATGCGGACAGCAGGACCGCCATCAGGAAAGGGATAAAGATTTTTCGCATGAGGAAATTTCTGGAATTATAACCAGACTTTGCAATCGAGTCGTCCGGAACACGATTGAAGGATTAAAGGTCGTTCACATTTAGTGTGCGGGGATCAAGGCTGGCGGATGCGACGATCAGTCCTTTCAGATATTCCCACGGGGCATCCTCATAGGAGCTGAGGCGCACATACTTCTTATACAACCGCTCGCCCTCGAGCAGTCCCTGAGGGTCTGGAAGAAATGCGCCATGGATGAAAGCCAGGCGGATATGGTCCTGATAAATGCCGATCTGGCAAATCCCGGCGCTGACCGGTCCTCCGCGTTTATCATCATAGTAAGAGAAACCCCGGGAATGGCGGACCTCGGCGGCGGTCGGCGCGACAGACGCGATCAGATTCCTGATTTCAAGGACAATGTCCCGCAATTCGGCGGGTGTGTGTTCCAGATAACTATCCAGACGGGAGGTCGGTAACATTGAGATATTTTCCATCTATTGAGATCGAATCAGCCATTTTTATTGAGTTTATTGCCGTTCCTACTGGCATGAAAAGGTGATAGACACTGGTTCACTCAAATTGCCGGCTTTGTCAAGAATTCGTGCTTCAAGAACGACTAAATAGTTATGGTATTTCGTACCGCATTCCCATGTTCCTGTGACGGATGCTTCGTATTTTTGCTCATCCGATGAGGCCAGGATGGTGTCATCATTGACCTTGAAGTTCTCGATGGTGGTTGAGATCAATTTGTATACAACGGTGGTGGCATCTCCACCAGAGTCCATGAAGTAAATGTCTTTGTAGATGATCAATTCCCCATTCTTATTTTCTTTTCGTTCCGCTAATCTCAGAATAACCGGAGTATGGTTTATCATGACAGGTTGATCTGCAGGCGGGGCAGGTGGAATTGTCTCTACTGTGGTGATTTCAGGCGTGTCCGTTGAGGGTTTTTTAAGCTCAAATGAAAGGGGTCCCAGATTAATGTTGGCCGTGACTATTTTCCAGCCTGATAACATGAGACTGATAAAGATGATGACGGCGATCGCTATGCCGATGACCAGAAAAAATGTCTTTTTAGTGTTCATGATGTCACCCTCAGTTTGAATAATTCAGGATGAGTGCTTGGATTCCCTTGCTTTGCATTTTCTAAAAGAATGGCATTGACCTGCCGTGGTTATACCATCGCCTCCTCCTGATGTGACAGGATGTGGTTGACCGTTTCTTCGAGCGAGAGGGTTGCGTTATCAACCCACAACCCACACCATCCAGTCCGGTCCGTATGATCTCATCCAGGTGTGCCCAGATATGTGCGACGGTTTTCTCCGGCCGGCGGAGGTCCCGTTCAAGGGCCGCCGGGACGACGGGCGCAAGCGTGACGAGGCGCAGGGACAGACCCGGAAGCTGCCGGCGATATTCCTCGACCCGTGCCCGGTCGATGACGACGTAATCTATGACGGGGGTGAAATCCTCCTGTGCAAAAGAACACGCCAGCAAACATTGATTGCGCACATTGAGATGAATCTGGCGTTCCTCTTCATGGGGCGGCTGTCCACCCGGCGGGACGGAGCCGGAAACGATGAAATCCTGCAGCTGGTCGCCTTCGATGTGGACGCCACGTGGGAAGCGGGCTGCCAGCGTGCGGGCGGTGGTCGTCTTTCCAGCGCCTGGGATGCC
>JBGPQJ010000184.1:0-5842 GCA_041488995.1 Anaerolineae bacterium | reverse complement strand
GGCTCCCAGATTTCTTCTCCGCCCCCTTTTAACGTGTAATAATCTGTATTTCGGGCAGACCGCAAATTCGTCGTGTAAAGCGTGCCATCCGGATTAAGTACCTCTGCGTAACGGATCGTGACCGTTGTTCCTGCCAGCCCTTGGACACGCAGCCGCACCCAACCGACCATGTTCTGACCTAGATCGAAAATCCAGCGCTGGTTCACAAAATCGGGAATTTCATTGATACTAACTGGCCGCAACGCTTCGTGACGTTTTACTGCTGGACCATTTGTGGCGACCAACGCGGCACCGTTATCTGCAAAGACTTCCACGGGCCACCAACGGGTATCGTTGTAACCGGGATTGCACCAACCTGATAATTCTCGCCGCGCATCGTAGCTTTCGCCCATCAGCATATCCGACTCCAGGATGGGACCCTGTGCAACTTTCCAGCTATGGTCCGATGCAATTACCTCCTGACTACCATCAATGTATGTTAGAGCGATTTGTGCCAACAGGCGCGGGCGATCTATATAACGTTGTCGGCCTACCCAGGCGATGTGACCCACACTCCAGCCATCGCCCAGGATTGCGCCACATGCATTCGTCCCTGATTGAATAAGGTCAGTTACATCATAAACCTGATATTGAATGCGTTTGTTGTAATCCGTCCAACCGGGGGTGAGAAGTGTATCCCCTACTCGCATACCGTTCAGATAACACTCGTACAGGCCGAGGGCGGTCGCATACAGGCGCGCTGAAGCGACTTGTTTTGCAATCACGAATTCTTTCCTGAGATATGGAGCCGGGCTGGTGGTCCTCGGCCCACCGGCAAAAGGCGCACCGATACACTGCCCCTTCCAGTCGGCGCGTTCCAACAAACCCATTTCCCACCAGGCGGGAGGACTTTCAGCTTCCCGTCCAGCTTCATCCCAAACCCTTACCTTCCAGTACACCCGTTGACCAGACACAAGCCCTGGTCCCTTATATGGAACATGAATGGATTGACCTGATGAAACCTTGCCGCTATCCCATAACACACCATCGCCAGAGAGAGCAGTCTCAGTCCCGGCTGCGAGGATGCGATAGGCTGTCTGACGGGTGCCACGCTGATTGCTTTCCAATTGCCAACTCAGGCGCGGCTGAAGCACGTCAATCCCAAGTGGGTTGATCCGATATTCGCAAGTCAAGTTTGAAACAATTAAAGACATACTGATCTCCTCACTAATTTTACATTGCGGATTCCACGGATGGGCATAAGGTTTTCCAGGGATGAATTCAGAAGGATGAATGGCTTGTCCGTTTTCGGACAAAAAAAAGAGCGCGCCGCAGAGCTTGCTCTTTTTCAGGTCAGGTTGATTTCCCCTACCGCTTAAACGCGGCCTCCGGCAGCCGGGAGTCGAATTTAAATTAAAGCGCAAACAAACGGAAGGAACTCATGGTGTTCATGTTGGGCGGAATTCTATGCCAGCGGGCAGGATACATCAAGGGGTAAAACTGACTGCAATTTCCTACCCCACATACTCGCACCAGCCTTCGTACTTCGCCAGTTTGCCGCGGATGGCATCGTGGTAGACTTTCTGGATGGCACGGGTGACAGGTCCGGTCTTGCCATCGCCGATCTTGCGGAAGTCAATTTCGCTCAAGCCAATGCACTCAGCAGCAGTACCGACCACGAATACTTCATCGGCGGTGTAGAGCTGGTCGCGGCTGACAAGCATCTCACGGATGGTGTAGCCCAAATCCTGTGCGATGGTGTGGATGGAATGGCGTGTAATTCCCTCCAATATGGGGGCGGTGGCGGGGGTGTAGACCTTGTCGCGCCGGACGATGAAAATGTTCTCGCCGGTGCATTCCGCCACGTAGCCCTGGGCATCAAGCATAATGGCTTCCTGGAAACCCAGCCGCTCCGATTCAGTCTTGGCCAGGAAACTGTTGGCATAGTTGCCCGACACTTTTGTTTTGGTCATGCTGACGTTCACGTGGTGGCGCGTGAATGACGAAATATTGGCGCGAATGCCTTTCGCCAGGGCTTCCTCGCCAAGGTAGTTGCTCCATTCCCAGGTGGCAATCGCCAGGCTGGCTTTGCCATTGTCCACGTTCAGGTTCCAACCTCCGCCAGTAAGGTACAGCAACGGGCGGATATAGCAATCCATGAATCCATTGGCGCGCACGGTGTCCTTGACCGCTATAACTATCTGGTCTACCGTGAAAGGCAAATTGCGGAAGCCGAACACCTCCGCCGAATCAATCAGACGCTCGGCGTGATCACGCAGGCGAAAGACTGCCGGACCCTTGTCCGTGCTGTATGCGCGGATGCCTTCGAACACCGCTGCGCCATAATGCAGCGCAGGGGTCAAAACGTGGATGGTGGCTTTTTCGAATGGCACAAGTTCGCCATCCATCCAGATGAATTTCGATTCCATGCCCATATGATTTCTCTCCTTTTCGTCGTTGCTGGGAGCGAAGCGCAGCGTCGCCCCCACACTAAATTACAACCGTTTGATTATTTCATCCGCCATCTGGCGGGTGGTCAGTTTGCCGCCGATGTCGCTGGTGCGGGCGCCGGCGGTGATGGCGTCGTCAACAGCTCTTTCGAGTGCGGCGGCTTCGGTTTCCAGTTTGAGCGAAAGGCGCAACAGCATGGCGGATGAGAGAATCGTCCCGATCGGGTTGGCGATTCCTTTCCCGGCGATGTCGGGTGCAGAGCCGTGGATCGGTTCATACAACCCGGGGCCGCCTTCTCCCAAACTGGCAGAGGGCAACATTCCCATTGAGCCCGCTAAAACGCTGGCTTCGTCGGTCAGGATGTCGCCGAACATGTTCTCGGTGACGACCACATCCATCCAGGCGGGACCCGTTATCAGGCGCATGGAGGCGGTATCCACGAGGACATGCTCCAGGACGATATCGGGATGTTGCAGCCCGATCTGGGTCGCAATCTGACGCCACATCCGAGACGATTCCAAGATGTTGGCTTTATCCACCGATGTGACCTTTTTTTTACGACCGGCAGCGAGTTTAAAGGCAAGCTCCACCACGCGGCGAATTTCATAATCATAATATTCGAGTGTGTCAACGGCGCGCTCGTGCCCATCTTTCATCTCCCGCAACTTGGGCTGACCGAAGTATAAGCCGCCGGTCAGCTCACGGATGACGAGAATATCCACGCCTTGAAGCTTTTCCGGTTTCAGCGGGGACGAATCAATAAGAGCCGGGTGGACTTTGACCGGGCGCAAGTTGGCAAACACGCCCATACCCTTGCGCAGGGCGAGCAATCCACGCTCGGGGCGGTCTTTGGCATTGGGATCGTCCCACTTGGGTCCGCCAACTGCGCCGAGCAGCACAGCATTGGATGCCTGGCAGTCGGCAAGAGTCTCATCGGTGAGCGATGAACCGAACTTATCGATGGAGCAGCCGCCCATCAGGTGTTCTTTGAAGATAAAGGTGTGACCAAATTTTCTGGCAATGGCTTCCAGCGCTCGCACGGCTTCACCGACCACTTCAGGTCCGATGCCATCGCCGGGGAGGAGGGTGATTTTGAAGTTCATGCAGGGTTCCTTGAGTGACTGCGGATGACTGACCACCGACTGCTTTGCACGGTCTGCCGTCCGTGGTCGAATTTTTGTTAGGCCATCAACAACCCGTACTCCACCGAATCCACCAGTGCCCGCCAACTTGCTTCGATGATGTTCGCGCTAGCGCCGACGGTGCTCCAGCGTTTGGTGCCATTCTGAGTGTCGATAAGCACGCGGGTGACGGCTTTAGTACCGTTTTGAGAGTCCAGGATGCGGACTTTGTAATCTGCCAGGTGGAAGGAGGCAATCTGCGGGTAGTGTGGCAGGAGCGCTTTCCGCAGGGCGGTATCCAGCGCGTTGACAGGGCCGTTCCCATCGGCAGCGGTGTGCAACACTTCCCCACGCACGCGCACTTTGACCATGGCTTCGGCGAAAATGCCGCGCCCCTGGCGGTGCTCGACGTTGACGAGAAAATCGATCAGTTCGAAGGGCGGTTTGTAATACATTTCCTGGCGTTTGAGCATCATCGCCACCGAGGCTTCGGCGGCTTCGAAGGAAAATCCGCGCGCTTCAAGCTCTTTGATTTCGTTAAGAACGGGAATAACTTCGTCGCCTTCCACTTCCAGACCGTGCTCCTCGGCTTTGCTGAGCAGGTTACCGCGCCCCGACAATTCGGAGACGACCACACGCATCTTGTTGCCGACCGCTTCCGGCTCGACATGCTGGTACGAATGCGCCGAGCGCCGCATCGCAGCCACATGGACGCCACCCTTGTGAGCAAATGCGCTCTTGCCAACGTAAGGCAGGTGGTCGTTGGGGGTGATGTTGGCGACTTCATCAACAAAATGAGAAAGCTCGGTCAGTTTGGCGAGACCGCCATCGGGCAGGCAGGGCTTGGCCATTTTGAGTTCCAGGTCTGCTATGATAGAAACGAGATTGGCGTTGCCGCAGCGCTCACCGACGCCGTTGATGGTACCCTGCACCTGGATGGCGCCTTCGCGCACCGCCACCAGCGAGTTGACCACGGCGCATTCGCTGTCGTTGTGGGTGTGGATACCGAATGGGTGCTGGATGGCGGCTTTGACCTCGCGGACGATTTTTTCCACATCCCAGGGCATGCTACCGCCGTTGGTGTCGCACAGCACGACCGTCTCCGCCCCGCCGCGGATGGCGGCTTTGAGCGTCTCGAGCGCGTAGGCTTTGTTGGCTTTGTAACCGTCAAAGAAGTGCTCGGCATCGTAGATGACGTGCTTGTCGTTAGCGCGCAGATAGGCGACCGACTGCTCGATGATGCGCAGGTTGTCATCCAGCGTGGTGAGCAGTACATCGGTGACGTGCAGGGTCCAGGTCTTGCCGAAAATGGTGCAAACGGGCGTTTTAGCGTCGAGCAGCGCCTTGATGCTGGCATCGTCCTCGGGTCCGCCTTTAACGCGGCAGGTGGAGCCAAAGGCGGCGATTTTGGCGGTCTTCCAGTCCATATCGCGAGCGCGCTCGAAAAACTCCACATCTTTGGGATTAGAGCCTGGCCAACCGCCTTCGATGAACGCCACGCCCAGATCGTCCAGCTTGCACGCGATGCGCACTTTGTCGCTGGCGGACAGGTTGAATCCTTCGGATTGGGTGCCGTCGCGCAGGGTGGTATCGTAGATTTGAATGTTCATAGTCAACTGGTCTCCTAGTCACTAGTCGCCTAGTCACTACTTTTGTGCTTCAAACGCCGCGATTTCTTTCTCGAATCCCATGATGTAGCCGAGTTCGTCTACGCCGTTGAGCAGGCAGGTCTTGTTGAAGGGGTCAATCGGGAAGGTGACCGAGCCGCCGGGGAAGGAAAGTGTTTGGGATGCGAGGTCAACCGTCAGTTCGGCGCGTGGTGCTTCCTCGGCGAGGTCGAAAAGCATCTGGTGGCTCTTTTCGTCCACGATGATGGGCAGGAGACCATTTTTCAAGGCATTGTTGCGGAAAATATCGGCAAACGAAGTGCTGATGACGGCGCGGAACCCGTAGCCGGTCAGCGCCCAGGGGGCGTGCTCGCGGGACGAACCGCACCCAAAGTTGTCTCCCGCCAAAAGGATCTGGCAGCCGGCTGATTCGGGTTTGTTGACCACGAAATCAGCTTTGGGAGAGCCATCGACGTTGTAGCGCCAATCGTTGAATAAGTGATCCGCCAGCCCGGCTTTATCGGTGATTTTCATGAAACGGGCGGGGATGATCTGGTCAGTGTCGATGTCGTTGACGGGCAGCGGCATGACGCGGGATATGAGTTGTGTGAATTGAGCCATAAATTATCTTTTAGACCTCTTTCCAATTGATTTATACTTTGGCAAATACTTTACTTTGTCTTT
>JBGPQJ010000183.1:0-5956 GCA_041488995.1 Anaerolineae bacterium | reverse complement strand
TTTTCCAGATTTACATCAATGGTGAACTCTTGTTGAAAGAAAGTTTCTTCGTTGAAGGAAGTTGGACTTATTGGGATCCTGCCGGCACTTTTTATTCTTGTTATGGGAAGTGATAGGGTTTCTGTGACCCAGTTTCTATGACCCAGTTACGGCGCTCGAGGCGCTATACGTTTTTAGCAGTGAGGTCTGGCATGGTCTGGGGAACTATCCGATGTTAGCGCTCTCAGCGCTGGACGATGTGAGTCCTTATTCCCAGACCAGAAGTCGATGGAGTAGAGGCGATGGGATGACTGGTATCATCTCCTTAATCTTCTACTCCATTTTCCTTCCACAGTCCAGTATACGTAACTGGGACGATGTGGCTCGAAAAGCGTGAGTTCCTCTTTTTCGGCATGTTACTTCCACTCTGTATCCTCTGTGTGAAAACTCTCCCGGGGATATAATATTCATAGCTTCTTTCAACGATGCTCTCGACCTGAAATTCAGGGAGTTGTCACCTCCTTGCAAAATATCAATGTTTTGTGTCTGCCACCCTCAGGAATAATTCCTAAGGATCAACAATTGCATTGATGATATTTCTAAAGGTATAAGATAAAGGGATTAGTCAGGTGTTCCGACTCTCTCTTGAGTCTTCAGGATTGATTCACTGTAAGCCTAGCCCGAGGCCGCCGTATGCAAAAGGCTGACACACTCATCCATACGAAGCTACACCTGCCTTTCACCAGGCTGGGTCTTGTTTCCCGGCCGCGGCTCCAGGAACAGATCACCCAGGGGCTGTGCGGCCCGCTGACCCTGATCACCGCTCCCGCTGGTTTTGGCAAGACCATCCTGGTCGCCTCCTGTGTCGCAGGTTGTGGAATGCCTGTCGCCTGGCTGTCTCTGGATAAGGATGACAATCAGGTGGGGCGCTTCTTGAACTATCTGGTCGCTGCCTTGCAGGAGGCTGACCCTGCGATCGGGAACGAGGCTGTGCAACTTCTGGCGGCCTCTCAGCCAGCGCCCCCTAAAGCAGTCCTGACCAGCCTCATCAATGATCTGGATACCGCCGACGGGGAGATAGCCCTGGTATTGGATGACTACCAGTTTATCAGCAGCCAGGCGGTGCATGAGGCCGCGGCTTTCTTACTCGAGCATTGCCCCAGAACATTCCACCTGGTGATCGCTACCCGTTCGGACCCACCGCTTCCCTTAGTCCGTATGCGCGCCCGCGGCCAGGTGGTTGAGCTCCGGGCTTCCGATCTTGGTTTTTCGGAGTCCGAGGCAGCTCAGTTCCTGAACGACGTGATGGGGCTCAATCTGGATGCAGGATCAGTCGCGGCGCTCGCAGAACGTACCGAGGGCTGGATTGCCGGCTTGCAGATGGCTGCCCTCTCCATGCAAGGGCGAAAGGATATCCCCCAGTTTATCCAGGCATTTTCCGGCAGCCACCACTACATCCTCGACTACCTGATTGAAGAAGTATTGAATCGCCAGCCTAAAAACATCAAGGAATTTCTCATTCGGACCTCCATCCTGGACCGTCTGTGTGGGCCCTTATGTGATGCAGTTCTTGATCCAGTTGGAACCCCCACTGGTCAGCTAATTTTGGAGCAAATGGAAAGAGAGAATCTGTTTCTTATCTCGCTGGATGATGAACGCCGGTGGTTCCGCTACCACCATCTGTTTGCTGATTTACTACACACCCGCCTGGACCATCTCCACCATGCTGATCTGCCAAAACTCCACCTGCGCGCCTCTGCTTGGTATGAGCAAAATCAATGGATGGAAGAGGCTGTTAACCATGCCCTTTCAGCAAGAGATCTTTCTCAAGCCGGTCGATTGATTAACCAACTGGCTGAATCAAAGATCGCACAAAGCGGATCATTTGAATTGATGCAGTGGATTCAAAAACTTCCCGACCAGTATGTCCGTACCCAACCCTGGATGTGTATTGCACTTGGCTGGGCCTATGGTTTACGCGGTCTTTTGGCTGAGCAAGAAGATTATCTTAAAGAAGCAGAAAATCATATTCTCCCCGGTGATCCGCCGCTTCTACAAAAAAGTTGGCGCGCCCAGATCTTAACCCTGAGGTCCTTGGTCGCCAATACCCTGGGTGATTTCACCACCAGTATCCGGTTGAGCCGACAAGCTCTCGAGTTGATCCCTGAGGAAAATGTTAGCGTGCGGATAGTGGTAGGCTATAACCTTGGAAGAACTTATGTTACTCTGGGTGATTATGCTCGCGCAGAGGAAGTGCTGTGGGAAACCGCACGACTTTGCATGGAAAGTGGCATAAACCATATTCTCGCTCCTAACATCGCGGTCATGTCAAAAGGTTACCGGCTCCAGGGCAGGCTGCATGATGTGGTTGAAAAACTGCGACCCTTGCATCGCTATCTTGAGGCACACAATCCAAAGAGTATCCATGCAGCCAGCTATGCCTACCTGGGAAACATCGATGTTTTACGTGAGTGGAACCAGCTGGAACAGGCAGAAGAGCTGGCTCGGAGTACACTCGAATCCCTCGAACCCTGGAACAGTCAAAATTGCACTTGTGCTTGCGCTACGCTTTTGGCTCGTATCTTGCAGGCAGAGGGCAAATTGGAAGAAGCATACCGCGTATTGCAATTCGCCAACCAGGTTATCGAAAGGAACGTTCCGTTTGTAGACATCCGGAGTGATTTAAACTCAGCTTGGGTTAAATACTGGCTGGCGATCGGAGAATTGCCTTTGGCAGAGCATTGGATGGAGGAATGGCTGAGGATCCATGCTCCTGGAGAAGACTATTCGATCACTGTGGAACAGGATGAAATCTCGTTGTCTCGGGTGCTGATTGCCAAACAAAAATACCAAGCAGTTGCGCCGATATTATCCCGACTGGCAGAATCCGCAGAAGCCGGTGGACGAATTGGAAGGTTGATCGAAATACAGGTTCTTCAGGCAGTTGCTCTTTGCGGCCAAGAAAAAGATTCTGAGGCTCTAAACGTACTGGAAAAGTGCCTTACCCTGGCAAGACCAGAAGGATATATGCGTGTCTTCCTGGACTCGGGAGGGCCGATGCGAGAGTGTTTATCGGCTTACCTGAGAACACCTGCCCCAGCCTATCGGAACTACGTTCAAGAACTGTTGGATGTATTTTATAGAACATCCAAAGGACCCTTACCAGAAAAAGCCCGGACAGATTTGGTCGAGTCATTAACTCCGCGTGAGCTGGAAGTTCTCCAGCTCATAGCCATGGGCAGGACCAATCCGGAGATCGCCCGGCAGCTGATCGTAGCCCCGGGTACCGTCAAAGCTCACACGGCTAGCATCTACCGCAAGCTGGATGTCGCCAACCGGACTGAGGCGGTGGCACGCGCCAGGCAGCTCGGCCTCCTCCCCTGAGATTCCCCCATCAATCCCTGTAAATAAAATTTATGCACAAGCGGGGTAAACCCTGCAAATAAACCCAGGATATACCCTTTGGTAGATGCGGGCTTCCTCGCCGCGCGCTAAACTATGGCTAGTTACATATACGGAGGCTGATATGTCGGAATACTACGAGATCAAGATCAAGGGACATCTGGATCAAAGCTGGTCGGAAAGTTTTGCAGGCTTGAAGTTGACGCACCTGGAAGGGGATGTCACCCTGCTTTCGGGTCCGTTACCCGATCAAGCCGCACTCCACGGGTTGCTTGAGCGCATTCGCGACCTCAACCTGACCTTGATCTCCGTCACAAGTGGAGCTCCATCTACCCAGGATTCCGATAAGCAATAAAGTGAAGCGCTCCTTGGCGCAGATGGTTTGACTAATTTGAAGATCCAGTTGGAATAAGGATGAATGACCATGATAATCGCTGCCTATTTGCTCTCTTTTTTGTGCTTGACCCTTAACGCTTCTCAGTTTCTCCACCTCAAGCCTCCGTATTGTTTCTTTCTGGCCTTTTCGATCCAACTCGCCGCCGTATCTTTATCTCCTTTCCTGGCCATCCTTGGCCTGTTGGGGGCGGGATTGGGCTGGCTGTACCATGCCCCCATCGCAGTTGCAGCCGGCCTGTTGGGCGCGGGAATATCCGTGATCTATATCGTTTTCGTGACCATGCCTCAACCAGATTTCGATCTGGCTTTTGGAAAGGATTGGAAAACCAGAATCCCGCCTTCCCTGGAATCCCACCTGCTCAAAAGGCGTTGGAACCTGGGGTGGCCTCGAACCGGAGAGCCGCGTTGGGAGCGCGACATTCCCTTTTGGACCATCCCCGGCACAGACCGGAAGCTGTTGTGCGACGTCTGGCAGCCACCGGAAGGCGTTACCCGCTCCGGCTTGGCCGTCGTTTACCTGCACGGCAGCGGCTGGTGGATACTCGACAAGGATTTCGGCACGCGCCCGTTCTTCCGCCAGCTGGCCTCCCAGGGGCACGTGATCATGGATGTCGCCTACCGGCTGTGCCCGGAAGTCGATATCTATGGCATGGTCGGAGACGTCAAACGCGCCGTGGCCTGGATGAAAGCCAACGCTGCCCGTTACCAGATCAACCCCGAGCGGTTGATCCTGGGGGGCGCCTCGGCGGGAGGCCACCTGGCTTTGCTGGCGGCTTACACGCCCCACCACCCTCTGCTTAATCCCCCGGATTTACAGGGATGCGATCTATCTGTACGCGCGGTCGTCTCTTATTACGGCCCGACCGATTTGCGGGCAGTCTACCAGCACCTCGACCTGAAGCGGACGATCGGCCTGCCAAAAGTGGAGATCGGACTGCCCGGCGCCACTGAGATGAAGAAGAATATGACAAACGCGGGTCGAATGGATACACTCCTGGGGGGGCACCTGCACGAGGTCCCAGAAGCCTACGAGCTGGGCTCGCCGGTGGCGCACGTTCAAGCGGGCTGCCCGCCCACGCTGCTCATTCAGGGTGAGCCGGACGTTATTGAGCCCGCGGCCGCCGCCCGCGAGCTGTACCGCAGGCTGGTCGAATGCGGCGTGCCGGCGGTCAATATCATATATCCCCTGACGAACCACATGTTCGACTTGCTGCTTCCGCAGGTGTCGCCTCCGACCCATGCAGCTCTTTACTACATGGAGCGCTTTCTGGCGCTGATGGTTTGATTTTTTAATAATCTACTTAGTATAAAAAAAGGAGAAAACATGAAAATTCTAATCGCGGGTTCGAGTGGGATGATTGGGTCAGCCGTGACCCGCCACTTGATCGAAAATGGTCACGAAGTCGTTCGTCTGGTCAGGTATGTACCCGGCCCTGGCGAAATCGGGTGGAACCCTGACGCCGGTAAAATGGATACCGCCGGCCTGGACGGCTTCGACGCCGTCGTCCATCTTGCCACCATGCCCTGGCCCATGCGCTGGACGGTCAAAGCCAAACAAAAGATGCGCGCCAATCGTTTGGCGACGAACGGATTGCTGGCTGAGTCGCTGGCTCGATCCGAACACAAACCCCGTGTGCTCATCTGTGCTTCAGGGATGGGGTACTACCCCTCATCTGGTGACACCGTTTTGACAGAGAATAGTCCCGCCGGAACGAGTTTTCTTGCCACGCTCCAACAGGATGGCGAGGCGGCCACCGGTCCAGCGAGCCAGGCCGGCATCCGGGTCGTGCACCTGCGTATCCCGCCGGTCCTGGGCGGTCGCGCCTTGAAGCAAGTGGGGTTTCAGGCAGGGGATGGTCAGCAGTGGGTGAGCTGGGTCGGACGGGATGAACTGGCTTCCATTATTGAGTTCGCCCTGAAAACCGACACCCTGTCTGGCCCCATCAACGCGGTCAGTCCCAACCCCATTCGTAACGCCGACTATGCCACGGCCGCCTCCCGAGCCCTGGAACAGAAATGTGGAGGCACCATGCCCGCCACCCTGGTACGCCTCATTATGGGTGAGATGGGCGAGGAGTTCCTCCTGGCCAGCCGGCGCATGCAACCGGCCAAACTGCTTGCCGCAGGTTACCAATTCCAATTCCCGGAACTTGAAGGGGCAGTGCGGCATGAGATGAAA
>JBGPQJ010000182.1:0-6087 GCA_041488995.1 Anaerolineae bacterium | reverse complement strand
GGCTTTCTCCCGGGCATCATCGATCGTGCCGACCATCTGGAAAGCCTGTTCAGGCAGGTCGTCGCACTTGCCGTCGAGGATCTCGCGGAAGGAGCGGACGGTTTCCTTGAGCGGTACGTACACGCCTTTGATGCCGGTGAACTGCTCGGCGGTGACGAAAGGCTGGCTGAAGAACCGTTCGATCTTGCGGGCGCGCGAGACCAGCAGTTTGTCGTCTTCGCTCAATTCGTCCACGCCGAGGATGGCGATGATGTCCTGCAGGTCCTTGTAGCGCTGCAGAACGCGCTGGACTTCGCGGGCGGTGGCGTAATGGTCCGCGCCGACGATATTCGGGTCGAGGATGCGGCTGGTCGAGGTCAATGGGTCAACCGCCGGGTAAATGCCTTTTTCAGCGATGGAACGCTCGAGGGCGATGGTCGCGTCGAGGTGGGTAAAGGTCGCCACCGGCGCCGGGTCTGAGTAGTCGTCCGCCGGAACGTAGACCGCCTGCATCGAGGTGATGGAACCGGTGCGGGTGGAGGTGATGCGCTCTTGCAGTTCGCCCATTTCAGTAGCCAGGGTGGGCTGGTAACCCACCGCTGAAGGCATGCGGCCCAGCAGCGCGGACACTTCCGAACCGGACATGGTGAAGCGGAAGATGTTGTCGATGAATAATAGCACGTCCCGGCCCTGGTCGCGGAAATACTCCGCCATCGCAAGCGCCGTGAGCGCCACCCGCAGACGCACCCCCGATGGTTCGTTCATCTGCCCGAAGACCATGACCGTATCCTTCATGACGCCGGATTCGATCATTTCACGGTAGAGCGAGGTGCCCTCACGGGTGCGCTCGCCCACCCCGGCGAACACCGAGTTGCCTTTGTGGACGCGGGCGATGGACGAGATCAGTTCCGTGATGACCACGGTCTTGCCCACGCCCGCCCCACCGAAGATGCCGGTCTTGCCGCCCTTGGTGAAGGGAGCGATCAGGTCAATGACCTTGATGCCGGTCTCGAAGATCTGCACACTGGTGGACTGCTGGTCGAAGGAGGGCGCCGGGCGGTGGATGGGGTAGCGCTGCTCGTACTTGACCTCGCCCCCGTTGTCCACCGGCTCGCCCAGCACATTGAAAATGCGCCCGAGCGTTGCGGGACCCACCGGGACCATTATCGGCGCGCCGGAGGCCTGCGCATCCACGCCGCGCTGCAGGCCGTCGGTGGTATCCATCGCCACCGTGCGCACCCAGTTGTTACCGAGATGCTTCTGCACTTCTAGAACGAGCGGGGTCTGGCCGGGGCGCTCAACGACCAGCGCTTCGAAGAGGTCGGGCAGGTTCCCTTCGGGGAATGCCACGTCCACCACGCCACCTTGAACTTGAACCACACGGCCTGTACCTTTAGCCATTATCGCCTCCAACAGATTGAGATGCCTGGGACAACGCCTCGGCGCCGCCCGCGATGTCGAGCATGTCGTTGGTGATCGCCTGCTGGCGGACCTTGTTATATTGCATTTGCAGCGCGCCGACCAGCTCGTTCGCGTTGTCGGTGGCATTGCGCATGGCAACCATGCGGGCCGCGTGCTCGGAAGCCAGCGACTCGAGGATCGCCTGATAGACCTGCAGTGCCGTGAAGCGCGGGATGATCTGATCCAGGATTTCGCTCTCGGCCGGTTCGTAAATATAAGCGGCCGGGATGCGGCGCAGTTCATAGGTCTCCACACGCCCTTCCCCACCGCCTACTTCGAGCGGCAGCAGGCGCTTGATGGTCGGTTCCTGTTTGACCATGTTAATGAAGTTGGTATAGACGAGGTAGACCTCATCCGCCTGATCGGTCAGGAACTCCTCCACCGCCAGGCGCCCAATGGCGGAAACATCCTGGAACGAGGGGGCGGCCGGTAGGTTGCTGAAATCCGCGATCACTTTATGTTTGCGCCGCATGAGCAGGTCACGTCCCTTGCGGCCGACTGCAATCAGGTGGACGGGAGTCGGGTAGTTGACAAATTTGCGGGCAACGAACCGGATCAGGTTCGTGTTGTACGCACCTGCCAGCCCCCGGTCGCCGCTGATCACCACCACCAGCGTGTTCTTGATCTCGGACCGCGCGGTCAGCAGCGGGTGCAGGGATTCGCGCCCGGGCTGTTCAGCGACGTGCGTCAGCACCTGCCAGGCTTTCGTGGCGTACGGTCGCGTTGCGACGAGGGCAGCGATCGCCTTGCGCACATTGCTGGCGCTGACCGCCTGCAGGGCGCGCGTCACCTGCGAAATATTTTTGACGCTCCGGATGCGGAGCCGCATTTCACGTGCGGATGCCATAGGGTTTTACTCCGCCGTGTGGGTTAAGACTGCCATGAAGCTTTGAACGCCGTAAGTGCTTCGCGCAATTTCTTCTCATTCTCAGGGGTGATGGTCCTCTTCTCGCCGATATCCTTGCCGATACCCGGATGGGAGGCATCCATGTACTTCTTCAGGTCGTTCTCCCACGGGCGCATCTTATCAACCGCCACATCGTCGGCAAAACCATTAGTCCCGGCAAAGATGACGATGACCTGGTGTTCAAGGGATATCGGTTCGTACTGCGGCTGCTTAAGGACTTCCTGCATGCGGCGGCCGCGGTTGAGCTGGGCCTGGGTGGACTTGTCGAGGTCGGAGCCGAACTGGGCAAACGCCGCCAGCTCACGGTAGGAGGCCATATCCAGTTTCAGGCGGCCTGCCACCTGGCGCATGGATTTGGTCTGTGCAGCGCCACCCACACGGGAGACCGAGATGCCCACGTTCACCGCCGGACGGATGCCGGCGTTGAACAGGTTGCCCTCCAGGTAGATCTGCCCGTCGGTGATCGAGATGACGTTGGTCGGCACATAGGCGGAAACATCGCCGAGCAGCGTCTCGATGATCGGCAGAGCCGTCAGCGAACCGCCGGAACCGGACAGTTTCACCACCTTGAAGCCATCACCTTTCGCCTTGGCAGCCTGCTCGGCATTGTGTTTGGAGAGCGGACCGTCATAGACCACGCCATCCAGGGCGTCTTTTTCGGTCGCTGCTGCCCCGGAGAAATCCGTCTTGGTGACGGCATACTTGACAGCCAGGCGCGCGGCGCGCTCCAGCAGGCGGGAGTGCAGATAAAACAGGTCGCCGGGATAAGCTTCACGTCCGGGAGGGCGGCGCAGCAGCAGGGAGACCTGGCGGTACGCCCACGCATGCTTGGAAAGGTCGTCATAAACCACCAGTGCGTCGCGGCCGGTCTCCATGAACTCTTCACCGATGGTACAGCCGGCGTAAGGGGCGATGTATTGCAGTGCGGCGGCTTCGTCTGCCGAGGAGACCACCACAATGGTGTGTTCCATTGCACCTTGGCGTTCCAGCAGCGCAACCGTGCGGGCGACAGCCGCTTTCTTCTGGCCAATCGCCACGTAGATGCAGATCAGGTCTTTTCCTTTTTGGTTAATAATCGTATCGATGGCGATGGCGGTCTTGCCGGTCTGGCGGTCGCCGATGATCAATTCGCGCTGCCCGCGCCCGATCGGGATCATCGCATCAATGGCTTTGATGCCGGTCTGGACGGGCGTATCCACATCCTGGCGGTACACCACACCCGGAGCGATGCGTTCGATCGGCCGGTAGCTGCTGAACTGGATCGGCCCTTTTCCATCAATCGGCTCGCCTAAAACGTTGACCACGCGCCCGATCAAACCGTCCCCGACCGGCACGGACGCGATGCGCCCCGTCGAACGGACTGTCATCCCCTGAACGATCTCGGAGTAATCGCCCATGATGATCACGCCGACCTTATCCTGTTCCAGGTTGAACGCAATGCCCATCACGTCATTGGCGAACTGGACAAGTTCCTGCGAGCGGACGCTGGCAAGGCCTCCCACGCGCGCAATACCGTCGCCGGCCTCGAGCACCGTACCCACATCGCTGATGGTAACTTCAGGCTTGAATGCGTCAATCTGTTTATGAAAATCGCTAGTGATTTGCTCGATCAGGTCGGACATTTCGCCTCCACACCTCTATTTTTTAGAACTGTTCAGGTCAGCGACAGCCGGTATGCCCAGGGGGTAATCAACGCCACGCGCAGTTGAACTGCGAGGTCATCGTTTCTACCCCGACCTGCAAATAGGGGTCGCATATCCGCCCACGCCAACGGCTTCGGTTGGTTTTTTAGAAGCTTTTCGGTTGAACCCACACGGTTTGCATCGCTTCCGGGACCGTTTTAAATTCAAAAAATGTTCCGGGGTATCCCCAGAGCGTGGTAATGATACCTGAAAGAATAATCGTTGTCCAGTTACGAATATCACCATCAAATTGCAACAGAGTCGACCGGTTTTCAGACCAAAAGGGGCATCCTGAAACCGGTTATTCACCTCTTGTAATTTTGGCTGATTGTTATATACTTCGCACTCGTAATCTCCATTCATTAAAGGAGATCAACCCCATGCCCGATTCGCTTCAGAACGAGGAAAAACCTCCCAGTAATCAACCGCGCCCGGCGCGTCCGTGGAAGGTGGCTGTGCTCGCCAATATAAAGGAACACGGCAAACCACTTCCCAAAGGCGTTCCACCCGATGCCGGGGCGGACTTTGATTATATCGAAACGGTCGACCAGATCCGCGCCGCGATCGAGACCGACGGTCACACGACCCTCTTCATTCAGGCGGATGCAGACCTTCCCTTTGCACTGAGGGAAACCAAACCCGATATATGCTTCAATATCGCCGAAGGATTAGGGGGCGATGGACGCGAAGCACAAACCCCAGCGCTGCTGGAGATGTTCAAAATTCCATACACCGGCTCGCGCGTGATGGCGAACACCCTATCGTTGGATAAGACGCTGACCAAGCGCATCTGGCGCGACCGCCGCCTGCCGGTGGCGCCCTTCCAGGAGTTCATCGTCGGCGACGAGTCCCTGCGCCCCGAACTGCGCTTCCCGCTCTTCGTCAAACCCGCCCGCGAAGGGACCGGCATGGGCGTGGACGTGAAAGCGATCGTCAATACTGAATCCGAACTGCGTGAACGTGTGGAATATATCTTGCGCATGTACAAACAGCCGGCGCTGGTGGAAACGTTTTTATCCGGGCGTGAATTCACCGTCGGGATGATCGGGCGCTGGGATTCCAAACGTTATTCGCGCCACCCCGAATGGTACGACGAAAAACATGGTTATCACGTCTTCCCGGTGCTGGAGCTGGACAGCAGCCGCTCCGTCACGCCCGGCATCTACAGCCAGGCTTCCAAGTCCAAATCGGTTGGAGAGGACGGCGCGCCGGGTTACGTCTGCCCGGCAAATGTCTCGCCGGAACTGACTAAAAAGCTGCAGAACCTGGCGGTCAAAGCGCACATGGCCATCAAGGCGATCGATGTTTCCCGCACCGACATCCGCCTGGATGCCAAAGGCGAACCGGTCCCGATGGAGATCAACACCCTGCCCGGCCTGACTCCCGGTTACAGTGACCTGTGCCTGGAATCCGCCTCCGAAGGCATCGCATACGAAGACCTCATCCTGGACATCCTCTATCTCGGTGCCAGCCGCTGGGGGTTGCTTAAGCCGCGTGAACTGCCCTTGGAGCTGAAAAAGGAGCCAGCCGGCAAGACTGCATGAGCTGGTTGAAACATCACCTTCATTGTTATATGGTAAAATATTTCCCGCTCGAAAGGCGCGGAGCCTGAAAACCGCGCCGACGATGGAGAGGTCGCGTAGTCTGGCTTAGCGCGCACGCTTGGAAAGCGTGTAACCCAAAAAGGTTCGCGGGTTCAAATCCCGCCCTCTCCGCCATAAAAGAACCTCCCGTTTTTCAGCGGGAGGTTTTGATTTTGCCTTATTTGTTCAAACTGATGATGTAAGCGATCACGTCCGCGATCTGCTGCTGAGTCATCTTGTTCTGATCACCCCAGGCTGGCATCAATTTGGCCGGTGCGCTGCCCGCAGGCGTCGAGCCATGCTGGATGAACAGGTCAATGTTCGTGGCGTAAGTCTTGTAGACCGGATCGATCAAGGTCGAATCGATCGGGTTGACTGGCGGCACTGTACCATCAACAGAGCCCGGGTTATCTATGCCCTGCCTGCCTTCAGTGCCATGACATTCTGCACACTTGGCCGTATAAACGACCAGGCC
>JBGPQJ010000181.1:0-6165 GCA_041488995.1 Anaerolineae bacterium | reverse complement strand
GGCTGGTGGATGTGCGCTCATTGGTGACACATCGCTTTCCGCTCGAACACGTCCATGAGGCGTTTCGCACAGCGGCGCGTCGCGATGGATTGAAAGTCATGATTGAGTTGTAAGAGGGCTTATGGCGAAATATACGATCGGCGTTGACTTTGGCACGGAATCGGGGCGGGCTGTTCTGGTGGATGTGACCAGCGGCAAAGAGATTGCAACCGCTGTTTATTCATACTCCCACGGGGTAATCGATGAATACCTTCCGATCCCGGGCAAGGAAATTCGTCTGGGGCCGGATTGGGCGCTGCAAGACCCTGAGGACTACATCCGCACCTTTCAAAACGCCATCCCGGCGGTTTTGAAGGAGAGCGGTGTGGCGGTGGAGGACGTGATTGGCGTGGGCATCGACTTTACCGCCTGCACCATGCTGCCGGTGAAGGCTGACGGCACACCGTTGTGCATGCTGCCCGACTTCCGGGCGCGTCCGCACGCCTGGGTGAAACTGTGGAAGCATCACGCCGCCCAGCCCGAAGCAGACAAAATCAACGATACGGCGCGCGCGATGGGTGAGGGCTGGCTCGACCGGTACGGCGGCAAGATTTCATCGGAGTGGTTTTTTGCGAAGACCCTGCAAATCGTGAACGAAGACCCGGCGATTTACGATGCCGCTGACCGCCTGCTCGAAGCGGCAGACTGGGTGGTCTGGCAGCTGACCGGTGTGGAGACCCGCAACAGTTGCACCGCGGGATATAAAGCGATCTGGTCAAAGCGCGATGGTTTCCCCTCAAAGGAGTACTTCGCGGCGCTCCACCCGAAGCTGGCTGCCGTTGTCAAAGAAAAACTCTCCACGGATATTCGTCCCATGGGCGAGCGCGCGGGCGGGCTGACCGGGCAGGCCGCAAAGTGGACCGGGCTGAAACCCGGCACAGCGGTGGCAATCGCCAATGTCGACGCGCATGTCGCCGTCCCGGCGGCCACCGTTACCGAACCTGGAAGAATGGTCATGATCATGGGCACGTCCACCTGCGACATGGTGCTGGGGACGGAAGAGCATATCGTGCCCGGCATGTGCGGCTACGTGGAGGACGGCATCATCCCGGGCTTTTTTGGTTATGAGGCGGGGCAGTCGTGTGTGGGTGATCACTTTGCCTGGTTCGTGGAAAACTGTGTTCCGGCAGCCTACCAGCAGGAAGCCCGGGAACGCGGGTTGGATATTCATGCCTTGCTGGAAGAGAAAGCCGGGCGGCTGAAAGCAGGCGAAAGCGGGCTGCTGGCGCTCGACTGGTGGAATGGAAACCGTTCGGTGCTGGTGGATGTCAATTTGACCGGGCTCATGCTCGGCATGACGCTGGCGACCAGGCCGGAAGAAATCTACCGGGCACTGATTGAAGCGACCGCGTATGGCAAGCGCATCATCATCGAGACGTTCCAGAAAAGCGGTGTACCCATCCATGAACTCATTGCCTGCGGGGGTCTGCCTGAGAAGAATAAACTGCTGATGCAGATTTATGCCGATGTGATCGGTTTGCCCATCAAGGTCAGCGGGTCGAAGCAGACCTCGGCGCTCGGCTCGGCGATGTTCGGGGCGGTGGCGGCAGGCAAAGCCGCAGGTGGATACGATTCGATTTACGATGCTGCCCAGGTGATGGCACACCTCAAGGATGAAGTGTATTCCGCCAATCCTGATAATCAGCAGGTCTATGAAAAGCTGTACGCTGAATACGTCATTTTGCATGATCACTTTGGGCGCGGCGCAAATGATGTGATGAAGCGTTTGAAGAACATCAAGGCAGCTACAAGGAAGTAAAAATGCTAGAACAATTAAAAGAAGAAGCGGAGGTCACTCGCTCGAAACCCAGTGCAAATCCGCGTTCCAAAAGCGAGGTCAATCCCATGAACAAAACCACTTTTGCGCTTTTCTTTGGTAACCGCGGTTTCTTCCCGGCGTCGTTGATCGCCAGCGCTCGTGAGGAGATGAAGCGCGAACTGAACGCCTTGGGGCATGAGGTCTTGGTGCTGGCTACAGAAGCCACACGTTACGGCGCGGTTGAAACACCGCAGGAGGGAGAGGTCTATGCCAACTTCCTGCGGGCAAACCGTGGCAAGTTTGGCGGTGTGATTGTCTGCCTGCCCAACTTCGGCGATGAGACCGGTGCTGTGGCCGCGCTCCAGGAGGCTGGTGTGCCGATCTGGATTCAAGCCTACCCCGACGAATATGACAAGATGGGTCCGGCTCTGCGGCGCGACTCGTTCTGCGGCAAGATTTCGATCATGGATGTGTTCCGCCAGTATGGCGTGAAGTTCACTGCCCTCAAGCCGCACACCGTCAAACCGGGCAGTGAGCGCTTCAAGGCGAACGTAGACGAGTTCGACCGCATCTGCCGGGTGGTGGGTGGTGTGAAGGGCATGGTCGTCGGCGCGATTGGGGCACGCACCACGCCCTTCAAGACCGTGCGTATCGACGAGGTCACTTTACAACGACACGGCGTTACTGTCGAGACTTTTGACCTGTCGGATATCTTCCTGCGTATGAAGGCCGTCAAGCCCAAAGCGGCCGCCTATGTGGATAAAGCCAAAGTGCTGCGCGACTATTCATCATGGGAAGGCGTACCTGATCGTGCTTTCGACAACCTCGTGCGGCTGGGCGTGACGCTGGATAAACTGGCTGAAGAGGCCAGGCTCGATGCCATGGCGATCCGTTGCTGGACCGAAATGCAGTTGCAGATGGGCATCTCACCCTGCGTGGCGATGGGCATTCTCAACGAGATCGGTCTCGCCTCCGCCTGCGAGGTGGACCTGGGCAATGCCGTGGCCATGCGCGCCCTTCACCTCGCCTCTTACGAACCGATCGGTCTGCTAGACTGGAACAACAACTACGGCGACGAAGACGATAAGTGCATCTTGTTCCACTGCGGTCCGATGCCGGCCAGCCTGATGGAGGGGCAGGGACACATCGCTGACCACGCCATCCTGATGAACGCGGTCGGCGAGGGGAATGCCTATGGCTGCAACGTGGGCCGCATCAAGCCGATGAAGTTCACCTTTGGCAGCCTGATGACCGACGAAGGCCGGGTGAAAATGTACCTGGGCGAGGGCCGCTTCACCTCCGACCCGCTCCCAGGCAACTTCTTCGGTGTAGCCGGCGTGGCCGAGATCCGCAACTTGCAGGACGTGCTGCTCCACGTGGGCACCCACGGGCACCGGCACCACGTCAGCATTACACCGGGATATGTACAGGCTCCGTTGCGCCAAGCGCTGGCGCACTATCTCAACTTTGAAGTGACGTTGCCTCAGGATCAGGCATAAGAGAAGAATTATGAGTCTCCTGGGTATCGATGTTGGTACAAGTGGCTGCAAAGCGGCGGTCTTCTCGGAAGATGGGCGGCTGCTGGGATTGGCCTACGAGGAGTACGATTATCAGCGTCTGCAACCGGGCTGGGCGGAGTTGGATTCGCTCCAGGTCTGGCGGCAGGTTAAACGTACAATTGGACAGGCGGTTGCTGATGCGAAGGGTGATCCCGTCAAGGCCTTGTGTGTCTCGTCGCTGGGAGAGACTGTCATTCCGGTAACTGCCGACCGCAAGATCCTCGGCCCCGCCTTGTTAAATTTCGATGTGCGCGGCGAGGAATATCTCGACGAATTGCGGAGCCTGATCCGCGATGAGCAGTTGTATCAGATTAACGGTAACACACTCGGCAACCAGTATTCGCTGACCAAGTTGAAGTGGCTGAAGCAACACCAGCCTGACCTTTACCGGCAGACCCAGGTTTTCCTGTTCTGGAGTGGTTTTGTCTCCTTCATGTTGGGTGCTGACGCCAAAGTGGATTACTCACTGGCGAACCGCACCCTGCTTTTCGACCTCGAACGCAGCAACTGGTCGGATGAGATGCTGGAGATGGCGCAACTGGACCGGGAGAAATTGCCTCCCACGGTTCCTTCTGGGGTGGTGATTGGCTCGGTGGCAAACGCCATTGCCGCTGAGCTGGGTTTGCCAGCGGGCATTCCCATCGTCAGCGGCGGGCACGACCAGTGCTGTAATGGGATCGGATGCGGTGTGCTCGCGCCGGGACAGGCCATGTATGGCATGGGCACCTACTTGTGCCTGATGCCGGTTTTTGGGCAGCGACCCGAAACGGCGGCCATGATCGAGCGCGGCCTGAATACCGAGCACCACGCAGTGCCGGGGCAGTATGTCAGCTTTCTCTACAATCAGGGTGGGTCATTGGTCAAATGGTTCCGCAACACATTTGCCGCCGCAGAGCGCCTGCGGACCCAGACCAGTGGACAAGGCCTGTACGCAGCTCTGCTGTCAGAAATGCCTGAGGATTTGAGTCGGATAATGGTGCTGCCACATTTTGCGATCACTGGCCCGCCGGACTTCATTGCTGATTCGTGCGGCGTGGTGGCGGGCTTGAAATTGGAAACTTCGCGCGGCGAAATTTTGAAGGGTCTCATTGAGGCGATGACGTTTTACGTCCGTGAAATCTTCGAGACTCTGCCAGGGGCGGGCATCGAGGTTGCAGATTTCCGTGCTGTTGGGGGTGGCAGCAAATCGGATGTCTGGATTCAGATCAGCGCCGACATTTTGGGGCGTCCCTTTGTGCGTCCCAAAGTAAATGAGGCGGGTGCCTTAGGTGCAGCCATCCTGGCGGGGGTGGGATGCGGAGTCTTCCCCTCGCTGGAAGTTGGCGTCGAGACCATGGTTCAATTGGATCGGACTTTCGAACCTGACCCAAAAAAGCAGGGTTTATACAGCGAACGCTTTGCCAAATACCAGTGCCTGTGGCCGTTGATGGCCGATTATTTGCGCGACCTGGCTGCGTGAGAAGAACGGTAGGCTTTCTGATGGCTAATCTGTTCAATCGTTCCTGGACACGTTCGGAATTGCTGAACTACGTAGGCGACCTGTCGCAAATCGCCGGCATCAAGCTGGGCGAATGGGCAGACGGTACTGAACGCGGCCTGCGCGTCGCCGATGTCCGCAGCGGATCGGGACTGACCTTCAGCGTGTTGCTCGACCGCGGCATGGACATCGGCCCGGCTTCGTACAAGGGCATGCCGCTGGCCTGGGTCTCGCCGACGGGCTGGGGGCATCCGATGTACTACGAACCACAGGGCACCGGTTGGCTGCGCACTTTTGGCGCCGGCCTGCTGACCGGCTGCGGCCTGACTTATCTCGGCGCGCCCGACGAAGACGAAGGTGAGTCACTCGGACTGCATGGCCGCCTGTCGCACCTGCCCGCTCAACGCGTGCGCGTGGACGAAGCCTGGCAGGGCAACGAATGTTCGTTTTGGGTCGAAGGCGAGATGCGGCAGGCGCGGGCATCGGGCGAGAACCTGCGCTTGAAGCGTCGGATTACGGTCGAGTTGGGCGGCAACCGCCTCGCCGTCCACGACCTGGTCGAAAACCTGGGCGGAACTGAAAGTCCGCTGATGCTCCTCTATCACCTCAACCTGGGCTTCCCCTTCCTGGACGAGAGCAGCGAACTGGTGGCCGAACCGCATCCGGTCGAGCCGCGTGACGCCGCAGCCGAACCGGGTCTGCAGGAGTGGATGCGCTTCCAGAAACCGACGCCGGGTTACGCCGAACAGGTCTTCTATCACGACCTGCCGGCGGATAAAAACGGCTGGGCCGCTATCCAATTGGTCAACCACTCGCGCAAGCTGGGGCTGCGCATCCGTTTCCAGAAGGCGACGTTGCCGAATCTCGTCCAGTGGAAGATGATGGGGCAGAGTAACTACGTGCTGGGAATCGAACCGGCCAACTGCCGGGTCGGCGGGCGCAGCCGGGAACGCGCTCGCGGCACGCTGCAATTCTTGCAGCCCGGCGAGCAGCGTGAATTCCAGGTAGAGATTGAAGTGAGTGAAGGTTTATAGGTGCGTTTATGACGCTGGTCTCGATCAAAAATGAATTGACAAAGGCGCGCCGGGAGCGCTATGCGGTCCCGCTGTTCGATGTATTTGAGATGCAGGGCATGGAGGGGGTGATGGATGCCCTGACTGAAAAGCGCGCCCCAACCATCATCGGCATTTACTCGCCCTACGCCGCCTTGCCCAACTGCCGCGCCCTGGCAGCTTACGTCCGCTGCCGGGCAGAAGATACCGACGTGCCGGTCTCGCTGATGCTCGATCACGGCGCCAGCGTGGAGCAGTGCCTGGAAGTGCTTTCCTATG
>JBGPQJ010000180.1:0-6235 GCA_041488995.1 Anaerolineae bacterium | reverse complement strand
GATGTGCAGGGTCTTGAAACACAGTTCAAGACACCTGATGGGATTGTTCACGCAGTAAACGGCGTCTCCTTTTCCTTGAAGGAAGGGGAGACGCTTGCCGTTGTGGGGGAAAGCGGGTGTGGGAAGAGCGTCACCATGCTCTCTGTCCTGCGGCTGATCCCATCGCCGCCCGGAAAGACAATTGCCGGGAAAGCAATGTTCCGGGGGCAGGATCTGCTCCAGATGTCCGATGACGATATCCGGAGCATCCGCGGTGCCCAGATTGCCATGATCTTTCAGGACCCAATGACTTCATTGAATCCGGTGCTCACCATTGGTCGCCAGCTTGAAGAGCCGCTTGCACTTCATATGGGGATGAATAAACAACAGGCGCGCGAACGCGCGGCTGAGTTGCTTGGGATGGTGGGCATCCCCCGAGCCCAAGACCGCCTCGGTGATTATCCTCACCAATTTTCGGGAGGCATGCGCCAGCGTGTGATGATCGCCATGGCGCTTGCTTGCAACCCGCAGATTCTGATCGCTGACGAGCCGACCACTGCATTGGATGTCACCATTCAGGCGCAGATTATTGAACTGGTCAAGCGCCTGCGTGATGAAATTGGCATGGCCATCATCTGGATTACCCACGACCTGGGAATTGTTGCCGGACTGGCGAAACGAGTCTTCGTGATGTACGGCGGATATATTATCGAGGAAGCCCTGGTCGATGAACTTTATACCGATCCGCAGCATCCCTATACTCTCGGCTTGCTTGGCAGCCTGCCCCGCCTCGATGATTTTGAATACCATCGTCTGGTGTCGATCGAGGGTCTGCCGCCTGTGTTGTACCAGAAACCGACTTCCTGCCCCTTTGCCCCGCGCTGCAAGTATGCAGTGGAACGCTGCTTGAAAGAAAATCCCTTGCTTGAGATGGTTGCTCCCGACCATCGTGTGGCCTGCTGGGTCGATCCCAAAACAGGGAGAATCCGTTCATGACCACTGATGAGTTCTTGGTCCGCGTTGAAGATTTGACGATGCACTTCCCGATCTACCGCGGGGTTTTCCAGCGGCAGGTTGGGGCTGTCCGCGCCGTGGATGGGATTACGTTTTCGATTAAGCGCGGCGAGACTCTGGGGTTGGTCGGCGAATCGGGCTGCGGCAAGTCCACCACCGGGCGCGCCATCCTGCAGTTGTACCGTCCCACTGCCGGGCATGTCTTCTATGGAGACCAGGACCTTACATTACTCAAGGGTGAAGAACTGCGCCATATGCGCCGCAAGATGCAAATGATCTTCCAGGACCCCTACGCCAGCCTTAACCCGCGCATGACGGTCGGCGACATTATCGGCGAGCCGTTGATCGTGCATAACGTGGCGAGCGGCAAGGAAGTGCAGGATCGGGTGGAGAACCTGCTTGAACTGGTCAATATGAACCCTTCCTTTGCCACCCGTTACCCGCATGAGTTCTCCGGCGGCCAGCGCCAGCGCATCGGCGTGGCACGCGCGCTTGCCCTTCAGCCGGCATTCATCGTGTGCGATGAGCCGATCTCAGCATTGGATGTGTCGATTCAAGCCCAGGTGATCAACCTGCTGGAGGATTTGCAGGAGGAATTTCACCTGACCTACCTGTTTATCGCCCACGACCTCTCGATGGTGCGACACATCAGCGATCGGGTCGCGGTGATGTATCTGGGGATCATTGCGGAGATTACCGACCGCAACACATTGTATGCCAACCCACTCCATCCATATTCCAAGGCATTGCTCTCGGCGGTGCCCATCCCCGACCCGGTCATTGAAAAAAGTCGCGAGCGGATGATTCTGGTAGGCGATGTCCCATCACCGGTCAACCCGCCCTCCGGATGCCATTTCCGTACACGCTGTCCGCTGGCGATAGAAATCTGCGCCGAGAAGACCCCTGAACTCCGCGAGATAGAAACGGGGCATTTTGCCGCTTGCCACTTGGTATAGTTTGGGTGTAAAGTAAGTATGCTCGCTAAAAGGAGGTGATGGACTGACTTAATAATAAGTGTTTCTAGTAGCAACGTTGCCTATAAAAAGTTACGTTTCCAATCCAATTAAATATGAGGAGAAGACACACATGCGTAAGTTCTTTGTTATTCTAGGCTTGCTTGCCGTCGCCAGCATGGTGCTGGCCGCCTGCCAGCCGCAAACCGTCGTTGAGACGGTGATCGTTGCAGGCACCCCCCAGGTCGTCACAGTGGTTGCCACTCCTGTGCCTGAAGTGCAAGCTCCCACCCTGCGCGTCAACCTGGGTTCCTACCCGGACATCGTCGACCCGCAGAAGTCATCCTTCGTGAACGAAATCGCTCACCTCGAGATGATGTACGAAGGTCTGACCCGCCTGGATGATAAACTGAATACGGTCCCTGGCGCTGCTGAAAGCTGGGAGTACAATGCGGAAGCGACTGAGCTGACCTTCAAGCTTCGCCCGGGCCTGGCGTACTCCGATGGCACTCCCCTGAATGCCATGCGCTACCAGTACTCTATTATGCGCAACATCAACCCCGAGACCGCTGGTGAATATGCCGCGATCACCGACGAAATCCTGGGCGCCCCCGAATGGCGCACCGGCGTTGGTGCAGACGGGGCTGCCGTCTGCCAGACCGACGAGGAAAAAGCTGCCTGTATGGAGACCGTCAAGCAGAGCGTGGCTGCGCTCGACAGCGCTGGCAATGCCTGCACCGGCTATGACCAGGCGGACTGCACCACCCTCAAGATCAACCTCAGCAAACCCGCCCCTTACTTCCACACTGTAATGTCCCTGTGGGTCACCTTCCCCGCTAAGGAAGAGAATATCTCCGAGGGCGGCGAGAACTGGTGGAACAGCTCCAAGTACCAGATTGGCAACGGGCCCTTCGTACTGAAGAGCCTCGAACCCTTCGTGCGCGGCTACTTCGTCCCCAATCCCAATTACTGGGGCGGCATGCCTTCCTATAGCCTCGAATACAGTTATATCACCGACACCGCCGTTTCTTTCGAAGCTTACAAGAACAACGAGTTCGATATAATCGGCCTCGCCGCTGAAGACCTGGCGACTGTCCAGGCAGACGCGGTGCTGAGCAAGGAAGCCAATATTTACCCCGGCTCCTGCACATTCGCCGTCATGTTCCACCAGCAAAAAGCGCCCTTCACCGACCAGAAAGTCCGTGAGGCTTTTGCCATGGCTCTGGATCGCGCTGGCTGGGTGAAGGATGTCCTGAAAGGTCTGGGCTCCCCGACCCTGACCTGGATCCCCAAGGGCTTCCCGGGCTACCAGGATGGCGAGACCCGCTGGGGCTTCGATGCCGCGAAAGCTGTGCAGACGCTGACCGATGCCGGCTACAAGGTTGAGAACGGCCAATTGATCGGCCCTGATGGTAAAGCTATCGAGATCGTCGACACCTTCAGCGACACCCCGCGCAACCGCACTCGCAACGAGTGGCTGGTCGCCAAATGGAAAGAGGTTTTGGGTGTGGAAATTAAACTCAACCCGGTTGAGTCCACTACCTACACCTCTCTGACCAAGGACGTCAACACGGCTCCTCAGATGTTCATCCTCGGTTGGTGCGCAGATTACCCCGATCCGCAGAACTGGCTGTCCGTGTACTGGAAGACCGGTGGCTTTGGTGAGCGCATTGCTTACTCGAATCCCGATTTCGATGCACTCGTCAATCAGGCCGATACCACCACTGATCCCGCCAAGCGCGCTGAATTGTACCAGCAAGCGCAAGACCTGCTGGTCGCCGGCGCCCCGGTGGCTTTCATGTGGAACAACGTCAACACTTACCTGGTGAAACCGTGGGTGAAGGGTGTAGTCCAGACCCCGCAGGACTCCGGCTGGATGGGCGAGAAGGTTCCGTTGTCCATCACCATTGACCAGGCGGCTATGCCGTAACATTTTAAGGTTTTGGGTTGGTTGGCCTGGCAGCCGCCAGGCCAACCAACACCCATTGTGGTTTGTTTACGACTATTTTCTGCAGTCAATTGCTGCCTCGAATGGCTGTCAATAGCCGCAAACCCCTAGTCCTCTGGAGGTGGTCTTATGACTACCTATATTATTCGTAGATTGTTTTGGTTGATCCCGGTGATTATCGTCGTCGGCGGTATCACGTTTATCCTGATGCACGCCGCCCCGGGCGGCCCGTGGGATCGTGACTTGAGTACCCGCCAGGTGGATGCGAACACACAGAAACGCTTGAACGAGCAGTTCGGCTTGGACAAACCGCTCTGGCGCCAGTTCACGACTTATATGGTTGGCGATGTGAACAGCAAGGGAGAGTGGCAATGGGGCTTGATCGGCGGCAACCTGGGCCCATCCTACCGCGTGCGCGGCATGGATGTACAGAATATTTTATTTCAGCCCCCGGAGGATATGCCATTCTGGAAAAGCCGTTTTGGTTACTCCCTGCGCCTGGGCTTCCTGGCGCTCAGCCTGGCGATTGTGATCGGCATTCCGTTGGGTGCCATCTCTGCCCTCAAACAAAACAGCCTGGTCGATTATGTCAGCCTGTTTGTTGCCACAGGGGGCATCTCTGTGCCCAATTTTGTTATCGCAATATTTCTAATTATTATCTTTGCTTCCTGGTTGCATTTCATTCCTGTGGTGCCCAAGACCTGGGAAGATCCACGCGTATGGGTCTTGCCCGCTGCAGTGCTCGGTTTCGGCACCCTGGCTTATACAACCCGCTTGACCCGATCTTCCATGCTGGAGGTGATGCGCCAGGATTATGTCCGCACAGCGCGTGCCAAAGGTTTGACGGAGCGTTCTGTGGTGACTATTCATATGATCAAAAACGCCTTGATCCCGGTAGTGACCATTCTTGGCCCGGCACTGGCGGGCCTGGTAACCGGTTCTTTTATTATTGAAACCATGTTTGGCTTCCCCGGCATGGGCCGGGCGTATGTGCAGGCGATTGGCCAGCGCGATTACTCGATGATCATGGGTACCACGTTGATCTATGCAATCCTGGTAGCCCTGGCCAACCTGAGTGTTGACTTCGTCTATGTCCTGCTCGATCCGCGCATTCGCTTGAACGAGTAGATTTTTTATTGAGGTGTTCTATGGCAGTTGAAACAGCTACAACTCCTGGTGGTCAAATTGCAGACCTGGGAAAGCAAGCGAAGAGCCGCAGCCTGATGTCTGAGTCGATGCAGCGCCTGTTCCGCAACAAGGCGGCTGTGATGGGGATGTTCATTATTGCCGTCTTCACCTTCGTAGCGATCTTTGCTCCATTCATTTCACCGCATGATCCACTGCAATTTAATAGCGGCAAGGATTTCCTGCCTCCAGCCTGGGTTGAAAAGGCGCAGAATGGTAAATCGGGAGATCCAAACTTTTTGCTTGGCACGGACACCCTGGGACGCGATGTTCTCAGCCGGGTTATCTATGGGGCGCGGGTTTCGATGGTCGTTGGTTTAATCCCAACCACGATTATCTTGATCGTGGGTACGCTGATCGGGATGATCGCCGGCTATGCTGGTGGGCGTACCGACAACTATTTGATGCGTCTTACGGATGTGATCTACGCATTCCCGGACCTGTTGTTCTTTATTATTGTGATGATTGCCTTACGCGATACCGTGTTGGGGAATGCACTCAACGGCTTGTTCTTGCTGTTCATTGCGCTGGCGATCGTGAACTGGGTGGGTGTGGCGCGCCTGGTGCGCGGCCAGACCCTCTCCCTCAAACAAAAAGAGTTTATTGAGGCGTCCCGCTCCATCGGCGTGAAGGCCTCGCGCATCATGAGCCGGCATTTGTTGCCCAATACTCTGAGCGTGCTGATTGTCAGTGCAGCTTTTACAATTCCAAACCTGATCATCGCCGAGGCGATCCTGGGTTACCTGGGTTTGGGATTGCGTCCAGCCACCGACTCGAGCTCATTCTTTGTCACCAGTTGGGGATCTCTCCTGCTGGAAGGCCAGTCGGCCATCAACGCCCAACCCTGGATGCTGCTGGCGCCTTCTATCTGTATCGCTCTGGTGGTGATGGCCTTTACCTTCCTGGGTGATGGCTTGCGCGACGCGCTCGACCCGCGCATGCGCGGCACCCAGTAATAACTTGCCCGAAATCAAAACATAGGATAGGATTCAGGTCGATGTCCCTGAATCCTATTTTTATTGGAGCGCCGCTATGGCTCTACGCCGATTTGCTTGGCAAGCCTTTCTGTTCTTATTTTTTTTGATTGGGCTGACAGCCTGCCAGCCCTCCGCGACGACGACTCCGTCCGCATTCGAATCGTCGCCCACCCCCATCG
>JBGPQJ010000179.1:0-6239 GCA_041488995.1 Anaerolineae bacterium | reverse complement strand
GTCAGCCCATAGGGCACGTTCGAAATCGATCAGGCCGGTGATCTGTTTTGTTTCGGGGTGGATGAAAATATTGCCATCCCACAGGTCCCAATGGACAAGGCGGGGAATCTGGACTTCATCCAAGGCGTCAAAATGGTCCGCAAGCTGGGAGTAGAGGGCGTCATAACCCACCGGTAGGATCACACCCACAACTTGACCATCCGCCAGCACGTTACGCAGCATCCGGTCAAATGTCTCACGCCAGTTTCTTGACTGCAACTCCGGTTGGGCGAAATAACCGAATTGATCACCGGTGATGACATTCATTTGATAAAGGAACTGACCAGTTCGAACATCAACGGCGTGACATTCAACTGGTGAGAGAGTCTCGCGGATCTTATTCAATGGAACGCCTTCGATAAAATCCATAATGAAATAGTCGCTCTCGATCAGGGAGCGGGAGGAATCGAAGCAAAGGATTGAAGGGACAGGGATGTCTGTGCGGGTTTTAATCAGCCGCATCACTTCCACTTCTGTCCGCATAATGTTTTTCTCGTATCGTAAAACTCGAACGGATGGGTGTGGAGCGATTTTCAGGACGCACCGGGAGCCATCATTCAGTTCCAGAAAATAAGCGGCATTAAAAAAACCATCCGTCAACTCACGATATGAGGTGATTGAAGTTCGACTGCCAAAGTGGCGGGCGATGATTTGCCCTGCGAGCTGGCGTGAGACAGGTGTTTTAGACAGGCTCTGCATGCCGTTATTGTAAAACCACAAGAATAAAAATGTACCTGACAAAACGCCTGAATTTCACTGTCATGCTTGGCGCGTCGACCTGGTCAGACGTAAATATCTCCTTCCTCGTGAACGCCCTTATTTTAATTTACTCATGCTGCCGGACGTCCGAAACGCTTTTGGAATAACCAAGTAACCAGAGGCCTTCACACTATCACCGAAAAAGAGGCATCCTTGTGGATGTCCCTTTGTTTTTAAAACAGGGTATTTTCATCCCAGAAACGAATTATTAAGCAATAATTGTAAGGGGTTAAGCCACCCCGATTACCACCCTGGAAAATATATCGCAAAGGAGTTCCCCATGTCTGATTTTTCCTCGAAGCCCGAACACAAATTCACCTTCGGCCTGTGGACCGTTGGTTCACGCGGTGCCGATCCATTTGGCAGCGCCACCCGCGAGTATAAAACCCCCGCCGAACTCGTTTATCTACTGAGCGAAGTCGGTGCATATGGCGTCAACTTCCACGATAACGACTTGATCCCGATCGACGCCACTCCTGCCGAAGCCGAAACCATTAAAATGGATTTCCGTAAAGCTTTGGACGACACCGGAGTCGTTGTCCCGATGGCGACCACCAACCTGTTCAGCGATCCGGTTTTCAAGGATGGTGCGTTCACCAGCAACAATCCCAAAGTACGTGCGTATGCCCTTCAGAAAACGATGAACGCCATCGACCTGGGCGTGGAATTCGGTGCGAAAATCTACGTCTTCTGGGGTGGGCGCGAAGGCACCGAAACGGATTCCAGCAAAAGCGCGGTGGAGTCTATCAAGCGCAGCCGCGAGGCGATGAACTACCTGTGCGAATATGTGCTCGATAAAAAGTACGACTTGAAATTCGCCCTCGAAGCCAAACCCAACGAGCCGCGTGCCGATATCTACAACCCGACCACCGGTCACATGTTAGCCTTCATCCAGACGCTCGACCATCCGGATATGGTGGGCGTCAACCCGGAAGTTGCGCACGAACATATGGCAGGCATCAACTTCATGCACGGTGTCGCCCAGGCCTGGGAGGCGGGCAAATTATTTCACATTGACCTGAACGACCAATATCCCGGGCGTTACGACCAGGATCTGCGCTTCGGCTCGCGCGACATCAAAGCCGCGTTCTATCTCGTGAAGTTCCTAGAGGAGGTCGGTTACGCCGGCTCACGTCACTTCGACGCGCACGCATACCGCACCGAGGACTTCGAAGGCGTCAAGGATTTTGCACGGGGCTGCATGAGGACATACCTTATCCTGAAAGAAAAAGCCGCCCGGTTCAATGTGGATAAGGAAATCCAAGCGCTCATTACAGAAATCAACGCTGACGATGGCGCGATGGCTCCGTTCTTAGGTAGATACACCCCCGGAAAAGCCGCTGCACTAAAACAGCAATCTTTTGATCGACTCGGCATCGGTACGCTCGGGCTCAAATATGAACGGTTAGACCAACTCACCATTGATTTGTTGTTGGGTGTGCGTTGAATGCTTAACCGGAGTGGTGCGGAGTCTACAATCAAAATAAAAATAAACTCTCAGCACACTCAGCGTCTACGTGACTTGTTTTTTCAAAAGGAATTTATTACATGTCCATCCGACCTGACGACCGCGTTTCAAACCTCCTCGCTCAGATGACCCTGGATGAAAAGCTGGCCCAACTCACCTCCTTCTGGATGCACGAAGTCCAGGACGGCAAGGATTTTTCGTCCATAAAAGCCGGAACCTTGCTCCAGCACGGCATCGGGCAAATCACCCGTACCGCCGGGGACTCCACGTTGGAACCTGCAGCCGTGGCGAAATTTAACAATGCCCTGCAAAATTACCTCGTCAAGGAAACCCGCCTCGGCATCCCTGCCATTGTCCACGAGGAGTGCTGCTCCGGTTACATGGGGTTGGGCGGCACGATGTTCCCGCAGATGATCGGACTCTCCTGCACCTTCCAGCCCGAACTTGCCAGCCAGATGACCGCCGAAATCCGTAAGCAGCTGCGCGGCGTTGGCGCGCACCAGGGATTGGCTCCCGTGCTCGATGTCGCCCGCGACTCACGCTGGGGACGCGTGGAAGAAACATTCGGTGAGGATCCCATCCTCGTCAGTCAATTTGGCATGGCGTACATAAAGGGTTTACAGGGAGAAAATCTCAAAGATGGCGGTATCATGGCGACTGGCAAGCATTTTGTTGGGCATAGTGCCTCGCAAGGCGGGCAGAATTGCGCTCCCTCGCGTATCGGCGTCCATGATCTGTGGGACGTATACCTTGCCCCTTTCCAGGCCGCCATCCGCGATGCACACCTCGCCGCTATCATGAATGCCTATCCCGAACTCGATGGCGAAGTTGTGGCCGCATCGCGCCGCATCCTTACGGACCTGCTGCGCGACACCCTTGGCTTTGATGGTCTGGTTGTCTCTGACTACGAAGCAATCCCGATGATCCATACCTATCACCGCGCTGCCTCGCTGCCCGAAGAAGCCTCCAGCCTTGCCCTTCGCGCTGGTATTGACGTGGAACTGCCCACCCGCAACTATTTCGGCGCACCGCTCAAAGCTGCGCTCGAGTCAGGCAAGATCACGTTGGATTTCGTGGATATCGCTGTCGGACGTATCCTCCATAAAAAAGTGGAACTTGGACTCTTTGAAGACCCATTTGTTGATGAAAGTCGTGTCCCCGAACTCTTCGAAACTGCGCCCCAGCGTGCCCTTGCCCGCGAGATTGCCCGAAAGAGCATGGTGCTGCTCAAAAACAACGGAGCGCTCCCGCTGGAGAAGAGCATCAAAAGCCTGGCTGTCATCGGACCCAATGCTGCCTATGGACGCAGTTTCCTCGGCGATTATAGTTATGCCGCTCTCCTGGATCTCATGGGCTTTGATCAGACTCCCGATTCTGGTTTTGAACTTATGGAATCTAACCACCTTGAACATTTTACCGTTGAAACGCCCTCGATACTTACCACCCTTCGCTCTGTTTTGCCCCAAACGGACATTCTCTACGCCCGAGGCTGTGACAACCTCATAGTAGACGAATCTGGTTTCGACGAAGCGATCCAGGTTGCCGAGTCTGCTGAGGCTGTGATTCTCGTGCTCGGCGACCGGGCGGGGCTGACCCCCATCTGCACCGTCGGGGAGACTCGCGACAGCGTCGATTTGATCCTGCCGGGCGTGCAGGAAAAACTTGCCGCAGCCGTTTTCGCCACAGGCAGACCCGTCATCGTCGTATTGGTCACCGGTCGCCCATATGCCATTAACACCCTC
Source organism: Anaerolineae bacterium (assembly GCA_041488995.1). Classification (GTDB taxonomy): domain Bacteria; phylum Chloroflexota; class Anaerolineae; order Anaerolineales; family Villigracilaceae; genus JBGPQJ01. The sequence continues at coordinate 2,231 of JBGPQJ010000179.1, read as the reverse complement.
GTCGAAAAAGCAGATGCCATCCTCGAAGCCTGGCTCCCTGGCGAGGAGGGTGCAGCGGCGATTGTGGAGACCCTTCTCGGCGTGAATAATCCCGGAGGAAAATTGACCATGACCTTCCCCCGTCATGTTGGGCAAACACCCATTTACTACAATCACAAACCCAGCGGCGGGCGTTCCAACTGGTATGTGAACTACATCAATCTGGATGCAAGTCCGCTCTATCCGTTTGGGTATGGATTGAGTTACACCACCTTTGAGTATGGAAATCTTTCCATTGAACGGAAGCAAACAACGGTGGGTGAGAGCCTGGCTATCTCATTCACCGTCAAAAACAGTGGTCCTGTCCCGGGCGATGAGGTAGTTCAGCTTTACACCTGCGATGTATACGCCAGCCTCCCGCGCCCTGTCAAAGAACTAAAAGGTTTCACCCGCCTGACACTCAATCCCGGAGAGACCCGCCAGGTGATTTTCAATCTACCTGTGGACATGCTCGCTTTCTACGATGACGTATTGGAATTGGTTGTAGAATCAGGAGAGGTGGATGTGATGATTGGCAGTTCATCCGGAGACATCCGCCTGCGAGGTATTTTTGAAATTACCGGTGCAAAAAAAATGAAAGTGGAAAATCGAGTGTTCGTTTGCCCGGTGGAAATCAGATAAAAACAGGGCCGGGGTGGGCGAATTTCCAAATAAAGGGAGCAAATACATGAAGCGCAAATTAGGTCGTTCTGGAATTGAAATCAGCGCCCTGGGAATGGGCTGCTGGGCGATTGGCGGTCCGTTCTGGGCTGGTGAAACCCCCCTTGGCTGGGGTGAAGTGGATGACAAGGAGTCCATTCAGGCGGTCCACGCTGCGCTCGATCAGGGCGTCAACTTTTTCGATACGGCAAACGTCTACGGTGCAGGACACAGTGAACAAGTGCTGGCGCGCGCGTTCGAGGGAATCCGCTCGAAGGTGGTGATTGCCACCAAGTTCAGCTCAGTTTTCGATGAAACCACCCGCCAGGTGACCGGCGCAGATGCATCCCCGGCGGGCATTCGCAAGGCCTGCGACGAATCCCTGCGTCGCCTGAACACTGATTATATTGACCTGTACCAATTCCATAATAATGGTTTTCCGGCGGAAAAAGCAGGACCGGTGCGCGAGACTCTCGATGAACTGGTGAAGGAAGGCAAAATCCGTGCATATGGCTGGAGCACGGATTTCCCCGACCGGGCGGAGGTCTTTGCGAAAGGACCGAAATGCGCCACCATCCAGCTCCAACTCAATGTGCTGGATGACAACCCGGAAATGATCTCGCTGTGTGAAAAATATAATCTCGCCGCCATAAATCGAGGCCCGCTGGCCATGGGACTGCTCACCGGCAAATATACCGCAGAGACAAAACCATCCGCTGACGATGTGCGTGGTGAAAAAAGTCCGGAGTGGATGAAATATTTCAAGAACGGAAAACCGAGCGCCGAATGGTTGGCAAAAAGGGATGCCATCCGAGAGATTCTGACCAGCAATGGGCGGACTGTAGCGCAGGGAGCACTGGCTTGGTTATGGGCGCGCAGCCCGCAGACTGTGCCGATTCCAGGTTTTCGCACGGTCAAGCAGGTGACGGAAAACTGTGAAGCGATGCAGTTTGGTCCACTATCGGCCGAACAAATGATAGAAATTGACAGACTCCTGGGACGGTGAAAACGAGACGAAAACCATGCCACTTTTTTTAGGCATCGATACATCCACTACCAGCAGCAAGGCTTTGTTGATTGACTCTAAGGGCGAGGTCGTGGCTGTCGCGTCCTCACCGCATACACTTCAGACACCGAAACCGCTTTGGTCGGAGCAGAATCCGCTGGAGTGGTGGGAGGCGGTTTCAGCCAGCATCAGGTCTGTTTTAAAAAAGGCAGGCGTTGAGGGTGATGCCGTGTCCGCCATTGGTTTGACGGGGCAGATGCACGGGCTGGTTCTGCTTAACAAGGCGGGTGAAGTCCTGCGGCCTGCCATCCTGTGGAACGATCAGCGGACGCAGGCGCAGTGCGACGAAATCCACCGCAGAGTTGGTAAAGAAAGGTTTATTCAAATCACCGGAAACGTGGCATTGACAGGTTTCACTGCTCCCAAGATCCTTTGGGTGGCGCAGAACGAACCGGAGGTGTATGCCAGGGCAAAGCATGTGCTGCTGCCGAAGGATTACATTCGCTACCGGCTGACGGGTGAGTATGCGATGGACAAGGCGGATGGT
>JBGPQJ010000178.1:0-6245 GCA_041488995.1 Anaerolineae bacterium | reverse complement strand
GCCATGCTGGTAGACGAATGCTGCCCGCCTGACGCGGACCTCTCCCACGAACACGAGCCATTGGACGAGAGCCGGCATGATTGAATGGCTGCTAAAACCCCTGACCTACGGCTTTATGCAGCGCGGGCTGGCGGCCTCCGTCATGGTGGGAGTCCTGTGCGCGGTGATGGGCACCTACGTCGTCCTGCGCGGGATGGCCTTTTTGGGGGACGCCATCGCGCATGCCATCCTGCCGGGCATCGCCATCGCCTACATCCTTGACGGCAACCTGCTGATCGGGGCAATCGCGGCAGCCGGGGCGGTGGCGCTGGGCATCGGTTTTTTCTCGCGCAACGGCAACTTGAAAGAGGACACCGCCATCGGTATCCTGTTCGCCGCCGCGCTTTCGCTCGGCGTGGCACTCATCAGCACCATGCAGACATTCGCGGTGGACCTGAGCCACATCCTGTTCGGCAATGTGCTGGGAGTCAGCACCGGCGACCTGTGGCTGACGGCGGTGCTGGGCGCGGGAATCCTGCTCACCGTAGGATTGCTCTACAAGCAGTTCCTGGTGATCTCGTTTGATCCGGTGCTGGCCGCCACCCTGCGCCTGCCGGCGGAGGTCCTACGGTATGCCATGCTCCTGCTGCTGGCGCTGACCGTGGTCGTCTCGCTGCAGACGGTCGGGGTGGGACTCTCGTCCGCGATGCTGGTCACACCCGCCGCGACCGCCTATCTGCTCACCCGCCGCCTGTTCCCGATGATGGGTGTCTCGGCGCTGATCGGGGCGCTCTCATCCGTCATCGGGCTGTACCTGAGCTACACCCTGAACATCGTCTCCGGCTCGGCGATCGTGCTGACCGCGACAATGTTTTTCCTGCTGGCATTTATTTGGAAGAAGCTCAGAAGTTGATCCGGGCGTTCTTGCGCAGTTCAGAAAAAGGTCTTATAGTGATAGAAGGATTGACTTTACTGGATCACTGAGAACCAGGCGATGGAAAAAGCACCAAACAAACCCCAACTACTCGACAAAATCCGCCGGTCGCGGGCTAAACTGGATGCCCTGTTGGCCAGCATGGACCCATTGCTGATGACCCGCCCGGGCGCCACCGGCGACTGGTCCGTCAAGGATGTCCTCGCGCACATCACCTGGCACGAACGCGAGATGCTCAATGTGATCCGGGCGCACTCGCTGGTCGGTTCCGGCCTGTGGGACCTGCCCCTCGACCAGCGGAATGCCGTCATTTACAATAAGAATAAAGACCGCGCACTGAAGGAAGTCCTGGATGAATCAGCGACAATCTTCAAGGCGCTGACGCAGGCTTTGCAGACGCTGACCGAAGAGGACCTGCATGACCCGAGCCGCTTCCCGAACATGCCGCCTGACTGGCAGCCCTGGGACCTGTTCGCCCAGAACACCTATGAACATTACCAGGATCACCTCTCCGATCTTCAGGCATGGCTGGCCGAGAACCCGCGCGGGTAAGATGGAATTTTAATAACCATGAGGAGATGATGACATGACCATGCCACAACTGAAATCCAAACAATACAAAGTGGAAGTCTTCACCCCCCAGTTCCTGCTGTCAGCCACTCTGGAGCCGGTGGGGACGTTGATGCCCTACCTCAACAACGCAGACCGGAACAATATTTTATTTAAACAGGTCACCGCGACCCCCATCGATGTCACCACCAGCCTGCCGACATTTACAGCGGATGAATTGTGGATCCCCCGCAAGGAGATCATCGCCGTGCGGTTCCTGGACCCCATCTCGTCCGAGACGATGCCGCTGCCGCCAAACAAGGAAAAACTGCGGGTCTTCCTGCCGCACATCATCGTGCAGGCAACTTTTTCACTCGGGCAGGACACGAGGCTGTACGAGATTTTCGACGCCGTCTCGGGCGAATGGATGGCCGCAAAAGACGCGCACATCTTTCCCTTGCACCCCACCCGCTGCCAGATTGCGCGCGACGCGCCAATGATGTTCATCGTCAAGCGCCACATCCAGTTTTATCAGCCGGTAAAGGATTAGCCAAGAAAAAACTATTCCAGGCAGATTCTCCATCAGAACTCAAACTCCCTTCGCCAGGGAGTTTTTATATTACAGGGTACTACGTAAAAATTTGAACCCAAATCGTCATTATTCGCTACTTTTTAGCCGTTTCAATTCATGGATTTATGCAAGGAGTAGTAGAATCCAGCCATGCGGCATATTATGAGAAAAGCAATTTATTTAGGGATCTTCCTATTTCTGACCGCCTGCGCGCCGGTTCCTGCTTCCCCGCCGGCTGCAGCAACCCTGCCGCCCACCCCCTCCATCCCGTCGCTTTTACCGGCAGCGACCAGCCTGCCCCCGGTGGCGATAACCATCCCCAACCCCACGGAGACACCCCCGTCCGTGCCGGAGATCCCCCAGATGACGCTCGAGGTGCTGCTGGATTACCCCGCCCACCGCGCAGACGTGAACGAGACCATCATTTATCCCAACCGCACCGGCGACCCGCTGACTTATCTGGTGCTGGCGGTTGAACCGAATTTCTGGCCGGGTGCGTTCACCCTGACTAAAGCAATAGTGGATGGCATCCCCGTCACGCCCGCCCTGGATGAGCAGCACATGGAGATCCAGCTTCCGCAGGTGCTCGCGCCCGATGGGATGATCACCCTCTCCTTCCAGTACACCCTGAACATCCCGGTCCTGTCCAACCCAGCGGCCGGTGAGAAGAACCTGACCACCTTTGGCTACTCTGACCGCCAGCTCAACCTGGCGCACTGGTATCCGTTCGTGGTGCCGTATCTCCCAGGCGAGGGCTGGGTGCTGCACAAACCCTGGCTGTCGGGGGAACATCTTGTGCATGACATCGCTGACTACACCGTTCACCTGCACTTCAGCGACCCGGCAAACCCGCCCGTCGTCGCTGCCAGCGGCGTAGAACAACCTTCGCCGCAAGTTGGCCCCGCCTCCAACTTTCACCATTACCGGCTCGAGCGGGGGCGCGCGTTCGCCCTCTCGGCCAGTTACGAGTACATGGTCAGCGAGCAGGATGCGGAGGGTGTGACCGTGCGCAGTTACTACTTCCCCGAGCACCAGGCTGCGGGTGAAGCCGTCCTGCAGGCCTCGGCACAAGCCGTCCAGATCTTCACGGAAAAATTCGGGCCTCCGCCGCACCCGATCCTATCAGCAGTAGAAGGCGACTTTGCCGATGGGATGGAGTTTTCGGGGTTGTATTTCCTGAGCCGCGATTATTACAACCAGTACGACGGCACGCCGCAGAACTACGCCACCCTGCTCGCCGCGCACGAGACCGCGCACCAGTGGTGGTTCGAGCGCGTCGCCAACGACCAGGCACTGGAACCCTGGCTCGATGAAGCGCTGGCGACCTACGCCGAGCATGTTTTCCTGGAAACCGCCTACCCGGAGCTGGTGAACTGGTGGTGGTCGTTCCGCGTCGACGCGTATAACCCGAAGGGCTGGGTGGATACGACCATCTATGGCGGCGGAAAGTTCCGACCGTATGTCAACGCGGTCTATCTGCGCGGGGCGCATTTCCTGGACGATCTGCGCAGCCGCATGGGCGACGAGTCTTACTTCGATTTCATGCGCGACTACCTGGCGCAGATGAGCGGCGAGATCAGCACAAAAGAGAACTTTTTGACCATCCTGCGCCAACACACAAGCGCGGACGTCTCTGATATTATTGCCGAGTATTTCCAGGAACCGCGCTGATGCGCTTGCGAATCACCCTGACTTCATTGATCTTCATCCTCCTGGCGGGATGCACGGGGACGACTGTCTCCGCCCCGCTGCCGGTGACCGGCATGCTGCTGGTCACCGCCAACCCGCGCGCGACCGCCACGCGGACTCCCTTCCAGCCGCTCCTGCCGACGGACACGTCCACGCCGCTCCCGCCGACCGAAACCGCTTCCCCGCTGCCGCCCACGCTGACGCCGTTCCCTTCCGCGACCAGCCTGCCGCCCACGGCGACCCAGCCTCCCGCCACTCCCCAGCCGGTGAGCCGCACGCAGTATTTACTTTTCGCAACGATGGATTACGCCGGGCACGCGCTCTCCGTGGACCAGCAGACCGCCTTCACCAACCATTCGACCGATACCCTCTACGAGCTAGGGCTGGCGGTGGAACCCAATTTCTGGGAAGGCCGATTCAACCTGAGGCAGCTCTCGGTCAACGGCAGCCAGGCCAACTATACGCTCGAAAGCCACCGCCTGACGGTGTCGCTCCCTCAACCTCTGCCCCCCGGTGGTTCGACCCTGCTCTCGCTTTCGTACGATATCCTGCTCCCGCCCAAATCGAGCGGGCTGGTCTACGGGTACAGCGACCTGCAAGCCAACCTGGTGGACTGGTTCCCGTTCATCGTCCCATACCAGCCGGGGGTGGGATGGATCCTGCACGATGTCTATCCCTGGGGGGAGAACCTGGTGTACGAAGCGTCCGACTTCGAAGTGAACCTGCGCTTCACCGACCCGAACAACCCACCGGTCGTCGCCGCCTCCACGCCGGGGGAAGCCAGCAACGAGTGGACGCGCTACCGCCTGTATAACGCGCGCACCTTTGCCCTATCGATGAGCCCATATTACCTCGTCTCCATCGCGGATGCAGATGGCATTCCGGTGACCAGCTATTATTTCTCCGGGCATGATTGGGGCGGGCAGGCCATCGCCACCACAGGCGCGCAGGCGGTCTCGGTCTACGCCGGCAAGTTTGGGCCCTATCCCTATCCCTCACTGAGTATCGTCGAGACTACCCTGCCGGACGGGATGGAGTTCGACGGGCTGGTGTTCCTCAGCAGCCAGTTCTATGCCGCCTACGACGGCACGTCCGCCAACAACCTGACGGTGATCGGCGTGCACGAGATCGCACACCAGTGGTGGTTCGGGCTGGTCGGCAACGACCAGACCCTCGAGCCCTGGCTGGATGAGGCCATGGCGACCTATTCGGAGCATATCTTCATCGAGAATACAACTCCCGGCTTGCTGGGCTGGTGGTGGAACACACGCGTTAATTTCTTTGAACCGCGCGGCTGGGTGGATACCACCGTGTACAACGGCGGGTCCTTCCGGACCTACACCAACGCGGTGTATCTGGTCGGTGCCTACTTCATTGACGCCGTGCGCAGCCGGGTGGGAGACGAGGTTTTCTTCGCCTTCCTTCAGGCGTATGCCTCGCAGATGAGCCACCAGCGCGCCACCGCCGATGACTGGTTCCGCATCCTGCGCGAGACAACCGGCGCGGACATTTCTGATATCACCGCCAGGTATTTCCAGTATGCGCACTGATTGACTGGGAACTTGCCGCGCCGAAGAAGGGCGGGCGGAGATCTTTCGAGGAAATTGTTCGCTGGGATAAGTGGTGAGGCGTTGCTTCGACACTCCCATTGGTCGCAGCACATGTTTTTGATTGACGATTGACGAATTTGGAAAAGAGAACAACATGGAAATTTTCAGTGGACTGATCAGTGTATTGCTCGAACATTCCCAACGCTTCATTGACTTTTGGAATCTGCAACTCGTGATCGCGCTGGGCGTGCTGGGATTCTCACTCGCCAACCCTCAAGTCGTTTCCAAGACACGCGTCCGCCTGCTTATTTCGTTGGTGTTTATTGCGATTGCTGTGTTTAGTGTCTTTTCCCTGTCATCGCATCAGGAACGCGCCGAAAAATTATGGACCGCCCTCGAAGCGCGCATTGACGCCGCGCCGAGTAAGTTTATCCCGGAAGAGGTTGCGTATATCGATTCCCTGAAACCGACTCCCTTTGCTGTCAAAGCGGGAGCAATCGTAGCGGCGGACGTGCTGGTGATTCTTGTGATTTGGTTTAGCCCGAAGATAAAGGAGTAGCCGCACCTCCGCCGCCGACTGGTTCCACATCCTGCGCGAGACCACCGGCGCGGGCGTCTCTGATATCATTGCCAGGTATTTCCAGTATGCGCATTGATTGACCTGATAATCCCTCTTTAGGAGGATAAGATGACCCGGAACCGAATGCCCGTCCTATTCGTCGGACACGGCAGCCCGATGAATGCCATCGAAGACAACGAATTCTCGCTCGCGTGGAGCGCGGCGGGGAAATCGCTGCCGAAGCCCAAAGCCATCCTGTGCGTCTCGGCGCACTGGGAAACCTCCGGGACGAAAGTCACCGCGATGGACAAGCCCAAGACCATCCATGATTTCTACGGGTTCCCGCGCGCGCTGTTCGAAGTGGAATACCAGGCGCCGGGTTCGCCCGACCTCGTCCAGACCGTCCGCAAGGCG
>JBGPQJ010000177.1:0-6422 GCA_041488995.1 Anaerolineae bacterium | reverse complement strand
GGTCTTCAAGCCGCGCAAAGCCAGCCACGCTTCGAACGGACCCAGCACTCCGCCGACCAGTTTATTCAACTCGAAAAGTTTGCTTTTATTCTCATTGGAGGTCGCGACCACGCCCGCCAGCACATCCCCATGACCCGAAAGATATTTCGTGGCGCTGTGAATGACGAAATCCGTGCCATACCTGAAAGGGTTGACCAGATATGGGGAAGCAAAAGTATTATCCACCAACAGCGACGCGCCATAGCGATGCGCGAGTCCTGCAAGAGTCGGAATATCGGCTACCTTTAGTAAGGGGTTGGAAATTGATTCAACGAAGAGTACAACCGCGTCGGTTTCTTTCAAAGCCGTTTCAACTTCGGCATGATCGGTGATGTTTACCATGCGGATATTTACATCCAGGCTTTTGAATAAAGAGCGTAAAAGGGAAAAGGTCGCACCGTAGACATCCAGAGCGGTGACGACCGAGGCACCCGCTTTCACGCCCGCGGCTAACAGCGAGGCGTGGATGGCTGCCATCCCGGACCCATATGCCTGCGCGGCTTCCGCCATCTCCAAATCTGCAACTGCTGTTTCAAAGGCTTCGACCGTGGGGTTTGAATAGCGCAAATAAACCTGACCGCGTTTGCTGCCTGCAAAGACAGCGTCCAGATCGTCCATGCTTTCGTACAGGTATCCGACGGTGGGCCAGATGGGCGTGGACACGGGTCTGTAATCGGCAGGAGGCACGCGTTCACCCGCATGCACGGCACGCGTTTGAAATGATTTATGGGACAGATCTTTCATGGTTGATCACCTTTTGTTATTTTACAGGGTACTGCGTAAATATCTAAACGGGAATTTCTGTTTTGTCCGACTCCCGGCACCTGAAAGTTTAGACTTTTATGCAAGTAGCAGTAGATCATAATACAATGTGGGCTGCCGCGCGGACACAGCCCGGCTCATCTATGAGCGGGAGGGAAATAATCGTTTATTTGAAATAGCCCAATTCTTCCAAGCGGCGATGAGCCTCAACAATTTCTACGGGAGTAAACAAGGATTTAAATCGCTCCTGGATCACCAATGCTTCCATGGATTCATCGAGCAATCCCATTTCCCACAGCCTCATCAAACCTTCCTGTATCTCCTGTTTTATCAATAATCGTTTTGCAGTCTCAACGCCACCATGTTTATCAATCATACGTTTGAAGTAAGTGGCAAAATATTCGTGTTTTTTTGCGTTTTCATAAACGCCAATCATGGCGTGATGAAATTGATCTTCAAGACTTGCCATCATCCACCTTCTTCAAAGATTTCACCCACATGGACCTGAACAAGTTCCGTTCCTTTCAGGCATGGACTTAAAGCGGAAATTTACCCATTGCATCCATTACGACCGGGCCGTGACCCGAGCATATGATGCGCGCGCCGAGCGCGGACTGTTTTCTCACGGCCTCTTTTGCCTTCGCGTCGTCCCACGTCAAGCCGCTGCGCGAGCCGTGCACGCCGTCCTTGTCGACCACGATCGAATCGCCGGAGAATAGGACGCCAACAGCAGGCGCAAACAACGAGATGTGACCCGGCGTATGCCCCGCCGTATCGATCACGTGCAGACCGCCCAGCGCCGGCAGGATCTGACCGTCTGTCAGGATCTCATCCACCTGGAAAGGCTTGGCTTTCATAAAGGGTCGCAGCAGGGCAAACATTATGCGCTGCAACGAGAAACCGGAGGACTGGATCTGCCGGGAAGGCTTGCCTGCCGCGATGGCGTCAGCTTCCAGTTTGCTGGCATACGTGCGGGCGCCGGTGGATTTGTACAGGGCGGCCAGACCGCCCACGTGGTCAAGATCGGCATGGGTGAGGATGATGCGCTTCACATCGCGGGCGGACCTGCCCAGGCTGGCCACATAGGCAAGGATTTTCTTCTCGCTGCGCGGCAGTCCCGCATCTATGACGGTCAGCCCGTCGATGTCAACGAGGATATATGGATTGGCCACTACGCCAGGGACAACGAATACATTGTCAATGATCTTCATAACACTAATCTCCTTGTAGCGGATTATTTATTGAACCACAACCCGCTGACTTGATGTGGTTCGGCAGCACGGAACACCACGCGGACTGTGACCGCATCATCCTTCTCGAATTTGGTATCATAGATCACGGAATAGAACTCGCCTTGCGGGACCACGCTGTTCACCTGTCGCGAAACGTAGAGACCGAGTTTGGCATCCCTGTCTTTTTTCAACAAGCCAAATTGGGACTGGGACATAGCGTTCAACATATCCTGATCAAAATCCCTCGAGAACATGGCGTAGTCGTTCGCGTTCATCCCTGCCATCAGGTTGTCTGTTTTGGCTTCACTGAAGGCAAGGACTGCTTCCTTATCCGCGCCCGTCAGGGTTTTGCCTTGAGGGGCACAACCTGCCAGTAGTTGAATGAAGAACAATAATGTGAACCCAAAAACAAGGACGATCGAGTAGGTTTTTTTTATGTTTCACCCTCCATTATGAATTTACTCAGTGAGCATGGGTTCTTGGAAGACTTCCGAGTTTTTAGAAAACCCGGAAGTCTTTTTCATCCCTTCTTCTCGATAAACTTAACGCCTTCCATGCCTTTGAAATGCGCGTCCTGTGTCCAGAGTGTGGCACCGTTGGTGTGGGCAGTGGCAAGAATAATGCTGTCTGCCATGGCAAGTTTCAATTCAAGCGCTATTTGTGCGGCATCAATTGCAATCTTGCGATCCAATTCAATGATATGACCGTAGGACATAATTCCAACAGCCTGCAATGCGTCCTCTTCCCCCATATCCAAAGTGAGCCGTTTGAAGACCTCGTAAATACAAATGGACGGCACTAGCAGATTTTCCAAATCTTGAACAGGTGGAATGAAAAACCTGGCGTTTGACCTTTTGGCAAAATATTCCACCCAACCCGACGAATCAACGACGTTCATTAGCGCGCCTCGTCCTCTTCCTCGCGGATATTATCAATATTCATTCCTTTGAACATTCCTAATGCATCTTTGATGGACGGCACAATCACCAGGCGAATGCTTTTCTGGTAGGGAATGAACAAGATTTTTTGCCCTGGTTTTAAATTGAACTGTTCCCGGACTTCACGTGGAATCACAATCTGATATTTTGATGAAATAGTTGTCAAGGCTTCCATTTTACTACTCCTTTATCGAACGATAATCGTAAAACGATTATACCGCCAAAAGGTTGGCAATGGCAACCAATTCATCCCGGGGAGGGGGCGCCTTATGGATTTTCCCAGTAGATCTCCGCCCAGTGGACGGGGTGATCCGTGGCGGACTCAGGGGGCAGCACGTAGATGGGATTGCGCACCCCCAGCGAAGGAGATACAAAAATGTGGTCAATGCGATTCTCACCCGACATATCAACGCCATCCGCGCTGATCTCGGTTGGATAGACACTCGTCCAGGCGTTGGTCAAAACACTGTCGATGAGTTGATAAGCCTCTTCGTAATCCCGAAGATTGTAGTCGCCCATTGCGATCACGTAGGGCTTGCCCTTCGAGCGCTCCAGAAGCGTTTTCGCAAAGACCAGCATGGCGGCATCCGAGCTGTCGGGGTGGACATCATAGATGGTAAAACGGTGCCCGCCCACTTCAATTTCAGCTTCGGCGACACCGGTCTCATCCTTGTCGCTGTAGATAAAGACCGAGCGCGTGTTGGACAGCGGATACTTCGACAGGATGGCTGTCCCGTAGGTGCCGGTGATGGTGGTCGGCCCGTAATAGGAATAGTAGCCAAGTTTTTCAGCCAGGTAACGGACGTAATCGTTGTTGTTGAGCGAGATGCGGGTCGAATCGGTCTCCTGTAACGCAAGGATGTCGGGCGACACCCTGCGGATGAGCGCGAGCTGCGCGTCAACGGACTTCTCTGCGAATTCATCATTGGATTGCTGGGTGTTGAAGGTCATCGCCACCAGGGAGGTCCGGTCTGCCGAGTCGACCTGGACGCGAGGCCCAGGCAGCGCCCTGACCGCGGTGATAAGGAAGATCGCCCCCAACAGAAGCGCCCAGCCCCAATGGAACGACCCGGCGGAATCCGTTTCAGGAGCGGACTCAGCCATTTGCGTGAGCCAGACGAGCAGGGTGATGACCCCCGTCATCAAAAAGTAGGTCAGCCAGAACGTGTTCCGGAAAGGCGTGCTGACCGGTGCGACATATCCCCACACATTGGTAAAAATATGAGCGAACACAAGCAGGATCATGATAAGGCCGCCCAGCAGGATCCCGGGGACCAGGTCGCGCGGAGACGGGTCCGCCTGCCGGATCCGGTTGAGGAACAGGCGCATATCGAGAAAGATGACCGGGAACAACAGGAGCATGAGAACGAGCAGGATTTGCGCGAGCCAGTTGGGGGCAGCCACCACCACGGGCGCGGAATCAGGCGTCGGTGGGAAAGGGACGCGGTACGCCAGGATGAGGGCAGTCAGACAGAGGGTGAACAGCAGGTTCCAGAGCAGGAGCCCGCGCGGACTGATACGGTCAAGCCACTGCGGACGAAGGAGCGTTAATAAGACCCAGCCGAGGGAGAACAGGCTGACCGCGGTCACGATCAGGGGATAGCTGCCTTCCGTCCAGCGGGCGATCACCGCCGGGGCGGAAAAGGCAAACCAGACCAGGGTCATGACAAGGTAAAGCCCAAGCAGGGCAGATGTCACGCCGCCTTTCTTTTCCGCGGCGGACTCTTCGCTACCAAAGTCCAGTTGCGTCAGCCAATACCCCAATGCCAGCCCAAAGAGAGCCCACCCGACCCACCCTCCCGCGGCGGTCAGGGAGTAATCGAGGCCGTAGTCGATGGTGCGCAGCAGGACGGACAGGCTCACCGCCAGCGCAAGCCCGGCGGAACCCCACAGACCCAGACGGGAGCGAGTCTCTCCTATGGGTTTCGCCCTCAGCAGGAGGAAGAACAGGCTTAATGCGGCGAATGTCCCCAGCCCGGAAGCCAGTACGCGGTTCGTGGTATTCAGGTAGGGGAGCAATCCCCGGGCGAGCAGCAGCACGGCAAAGGATGCCCAGACCACGCCTCGCGGGAATCGTTTATAAAAGGGGAGGAGCAGGAGGGGCGTAAAGAAGAACAGCACGCCCAGCGCTTTTTCGTCCAGGTTCGAGTTCATCAGGTCCAGGATGTAAATGGACTCGACCAGTGTGCCCGCCAACTGGATGAAGAACAACAAGGTGATCCCAAAAACAAGGATGATCGAGTAGGATTTTTTCATATCACACCTGCTTTCATGAATTTCCGCAGCGACGCGACCCCACCCTCTTATCAGACTTCCGAGTTTTTAGAAAACCCGGAAGTCTTTTTTATCCCTTCTTCTCTTTATATTTAACGCCTTCGAAGCCTTTGAAATGCACATCCTGCGTCCAGAGCGTGGCATCGTTGGCGCGGGCAGTCGCAAGGATAATGCTGTCTGCCAAAGGGAGTTTCAACTCATACGAAAGTTCTGCGGCAACCAGCGCAAGGCTGTCATCCAAATCAACCATGCGCCCTGCTTTCATCAGCGCGATGGCTTCCAACGCATCATCTCTATTCTTATCAATCAGGACGCGCTTAAACACTTCAAAAAGGCTGATGGTAGGCACAAGCACATCTGCCGCATTTTCAATCACAGGCGCGAAAAAGCCCGCATTGCTGCCGTTTATGAAATACTCCAGCCAGCCGGATGAATCTACAACGTTCATAGGCGGTCACCCTCATCGCGCTCGATATTACTGCTCATGCCCTTTAGAAAGCCTCGCGCCTCTTTGATGTCCCGCACTGGCACAATCTCCAGGCGATTGCCATAAATAATGAACCGGACCTTTTGCCCTGGCTTGACATTCCACTTCTCGCGAATTGCACGAGGAATCACGACCTGATATTTCGGGGAAATTGTGACCGTATCCATGTCTTACTTCTCCTTATCGAACAAGAAATAGTAAGATAATTATACCGCTAAATGGTTTGCAATGGCAATCATTTCATTCAGGTTCAATGTCCCGAAGGTTAGTGTGGAAAAAACCTTCGGGATGATTGGGGACGGGACGGTTTAGCCATGAAACGCCTCCACGAGCAACCCCTCCACACCTGCCCCGGTGGGTTGCCTGCCCCGATATATTTTCGGTGTAAAGGAGCACCCCCGGCTTGGATTTATTACAGCCTTAAGGCCAGTTCGTCCAGCTCATACCTTGAGGCAATTTGATAAGACAGTAGCTCAAGCTGTCCGGATAACTCATGGAATCCGCGGTGGGAAAGGTGCGAACCGCACACATGTTGGGATCTTGCCCGAGTTTTGTGGTTGGAAGAGGAGGCAAAGGTAGAGTCTCCGAATTGCAGACCCTTTGTTTATCGGGGAAGTAGGGAAAAAGGGTATGGGTGGTATCCACCGAGATAATAAGTGGAACAGAAAAGTAAATCGTGCCCGTATATCT
>JBGPQJ010000176.1:0-6482 GCA_041488995.1 Anaerolineae bacterium | reverse complement strand
GAGGTGATTCATCGCCTGGTTCTGGGCCTCGAGCATGGCGCGGTCTTCGGCGGCATTGGCAAGCTTGAGCACGAACCGTTCTCCGGTGGCAGTCTGCAGCAGGAAATTCTGGTCGCGCTCGCTGGGCAGACTGCTGGCTGCTGCAACGATGACATACAGGTCTTTTGCAATCCGGCTGGCAGCTTCGGAGTTAAATTTTGGGGCATGGTCAACGATGGACATGGTCTTCTCCCGGGTGTTCTAACGCTTGCTTTCTATTGTACATCCCATAACGCAGTTGGCATGACTTTCTATGCCATTTCTCACTTGCCCCTATTCCCAATCCGTCCTACAATTCAATTGCGAAATTTGTCTTACAACCACCTGAACTTCCAAACAGGAGATTAAAATGTCCAATTTCCTTTTCCGCGGCAGCCTGGCTGATCTCGACCCTGACGTCTATGAACTGACTCAACTCGAGGCCGAACGGCAGGCGCGCAAACTGATCCTCGTCCCATCTGAGAGTCAGGCCCCGCTGGCAGTGCGGGATGCGATGGGCTCCTCTTTCCAGAACATCTACGCCGAAGGCTACCCTGAAGATGATCTGCGCCACATGGATGAAGCCGATATTCTCGATTATCCCGCCCGCCTAGCGGAATACCGCCGGCATGGCGACCCACGTTACTACAAAGGCGTGGAGTATGCCGACCTGGTCGAATCACTCGCCTGCCGCCGCGCAGCCGAGGCATTCGCCGCCAACGGCATCAGTGCTGATCAAATTTACGTCAATGTTCAGGCGCTTTCGGGCGCGCCCGCCAACAACGCCGTCTACGCTGCGCTGGTCAGCCCTGGCGATGTGGTGATGGGCTTGAACCTGCTGCACGGCGGGCACCTCAGCCACGGCTCGTCGGCCAACCGGAGCGGCAAATACTACAAAATCGTCCACTACAACGTGGATGAGAACGAAAAACTCAATTACGACAAGATCCGCACCCTCGCCCTCGAGAGCAAGCCCAAAATGATCATCGCGGGCTACTCCTCCTACTCGTGGGTTCCCGACTGGAAGAAGTTCCGCGAGATCGCGGATGAAGTAGGCGCGTACTTCCTGGCGGACATTTCCCACATCGGCGGTCTGGTGGCGGCGGGCGTGGTCCCCTCGCCGGTCGGCTATGCCCACGTGATCATGTCCACCACGCACAAGTCGCTGGACGGCCCGCGCGGTGCGGTGCTGCTCACCACGGACGCGGCCATCGCGAAGAAACTCGACAAGGCCGTCTTCCCCGGCGAACAGGGAGGACCGCACGTGCACATCTTTGCTGCGCTGGCGCTGACCTTCAAGCTGGCACGGACCAAAAAATTTAAACAACTGCAGGCTCAAACCATTAAGAATGCCGCGGCGATGGCAGACCAGTTCAAAAAACGCGGACTGCGCGTCCCGTTCGGGGGCACGGACTGCCACCTGGTCAACGTGGATGTGACCTCGGTCAAATCGCCCGAGGGTATTTCGCTGACAGGCGACCAGGCCGCGCGCATTCTGGACATCGTAGGCATCGTCGTCAACCGCAACACCATCCCCGGCGACAGGAATTCCCAGGACCCGAGCGGCATCCGCCTCGGCACGCCGTGGATCACCCAGCGCGGTTTCGATGAGAAGAAAACGCGTGAACTGGTGAATATCATTGCGGATGTGTTACTGGCTTGTGCACCGCACAGCGTGGATACGCCTCATAAGGGACGCGTCCGCCGCGCCAAGCTGGATTTCAAGGTGTTGAATGCCGCGCGTCTCAAGGTGCGCGCGCTGGCGGAAGAGGCCGGGATCGATTTCAAATACGAGAAGAGCGGGTATCCGCATTTTTTCTACATCGATGATACGTCCAAAACGGGTGTGTTCAAGATCAGCGGCGAACGCGCCAGGCAGTTCCTCGATTACGCCGTATCCTCCGACCTGAGCGCGCTCAAGCCAAAAGAGAGTCAGGTGACGAAGCTGTGCACGCCGCGCGGACAGGTGCGGGGGGTGCTGACCCGCTCTGATGCGTTCTCCTTCCGTCTGTCCGTGCCGGTATTGAAGGCGGGCATAGTCGGCACGTGGCTGCGCGATTTGTCCGATGGCTATGTGTCGTTCAACCTGGACGGCAAAAAGGATTTCGACGCGCGGCGTTTACCCGGACCGGTGGTCGTGACCAGTTCAAAGAAGAAGCCCGCGGTGGCGCGCGGTATTCCAGTCAGTGAGGACAAACCCTGGTTTATTGGTCAGCCGGCTGTAGGGGCGAGTCAGGACTCGCCCTTGCCTCCCTTCCAATGGGTCGAGCCCGCGGAAATTCTCAAGCAGACGAAATTGTTCGATGTCCATAAATCCAGCGGGGCGAAGGTCATCCCGTTCGCGGGGTGGGAGATGCCCGTCTGGTATACGTCGGTGGTGGAGGAGCATCTCGCCACGCGAGGGGCGGCGGGGCTGTTCGACGTCAGCCACATGGGCATGTACGATGTGCGCGGCGCGGACGCGGCCTCGTTCCTCGATACGGTCTGCGGCAACGACTGCGGCGGGCTGCTGCCCGGCGAGTCGCTGTATACGCATTTCCTCACGCCCGAGGCCGATGTGATTGACGACACGCTCGTCTACCGCCGCGGTTGGGATAATTATCTGGTGGTGGTGAACGCGTCGAACGATAACAAGGACCGCACGTGGCTGGAGAGTGTGCGCGATGGCAAGGCGCGGATCGATAACGGGCGCCCCTGGGCGCGGACGTACGGCTACGAGGCCGTCCTCCGCAACCTGCGCGACCCGAAATCCGGTTCCGATATGCGAGTGGACATCGCCCTGCAGGGACCGAAGAGCCGCGACATCCTGCTGGCGATGGGCGTGGACGATGAGACGAAGGCGCGCATCATGAAGCTGAAGCGCACCGAGTTGTGCGACGCGGTGGTGGGCGGGTTCGATCTGATCGTCTCGCGCACGGGCTACACGGGTGAGAAGGTGGCGTTCGAGTTGTTCGTCCACCCCGAGCGCGCCGTGGACTTCTGGAACGCGGTGCTGAAAGCGGGCGAGCCGTTCGGCGTCAAGCCGATCGGTCTGGGCGCGCGCGACTCACTCCGCACGGAAGCGGGCTTGCCGCTGTACGGTCACGAGATGGGACTCGGCTCCGGCAAATTTGGCGCGCGGGATTTGGGAGTCGCAGAAGGCGGCTTCGGCTCGTATGTCAAGCCGTACAAGCCGTGGTTCATCGGGCGCGAGGCGTATCTTGCGCGCGAGAAGGAGCGCAAGGGCGTGGTGGTGCGCTTCCGCTTCGACGACCAGCGCGTGCGCATGGCGCACAACGGCGACCCCGTGGTGGACAAGGACAGCAAGTCCATCGGCTGGGTGACCTCCTGCGCCGTGGACGCCGAACGCTTCCTGACGGGTCAGGCGTATCTTGAGAACCTCTACACCGCCGAAGGAACACAAATATTCATTCATCAAGGCGGCGTCATGGACCGACCCCCGACAGCAGCGAAGGTGGTGAGCAGGTTCCCGAAGGGATAAGAGGAAAGTGAGTAGTGAGTAGGTGACGACTGCAAAAGGATATGTAACCTGGTTATCTAATGAGTAGAAGTGCAATAGGATCTGTAACCATTTTAGGATAAAGTGTAGTCGAAGGTTTTGAGCGAGAGGCCGTTCAAGAAGATCTCCAATTTCTGAGTGTAGAGGTTGACCTGAGCCAAGACATAATGTCCGCAAAGATTTGGATCGATATCAAACTTGTCATTGGCGCATAAGGTGATCCGACCGCTCTTGCGGACTTTGCGAATGAAAGAAACACAGCCCTTTACCAACTGAAGATTGCGCTTGAATAAGTCGAAGTCTGCGGACAGGAGTTGCAACTCAAATTGGCTGACAAACTCGGCCGGTGTTTTTCCGTCCAAGGCAGGCAATCGGTGGGTCTGATTAATGGAAGTTTCAAGACCTCTGGTCTTTGCCTGTAGTTGATCAAAATTGGCAAAGGTGTCTCGCTCCAGGAAAATACGGTCGACCAAGCCATTCAAGTTTTCGATCAGGCCATTCCGCCAGGGTTCGTGCGCAGGGATGAAAAGTGGTTCCACCTGGACTGTCAGACAGAGCTGGACGACTTTGCCGAACGAGCGTGGATAGCGATTACTGCCGCGGAACTCCAGGCCATTGTCCATTTGCAGTTTCTCGGGCAGCCCTACCCTTTGCCAGGCCTGCACCAGAAATGCGGCGATTGTCTGCGCTTGCTTGTCTCTGGCCACATCCAAAGCAACCATCTTGCTGAAATAGTCTCGCAGAGCCATCAGATAATATTTCTGCGAGTCGTCTTTCAGGTAGAACGGCCCCTTGAGATCTAGTTCCTGCAAGGCGTTGACCCGCTGTCTCTCTGGCATCGGATATGGCTGGGAAGGAAAATCGGGCAAAGTTTCTTCCGCTGGAGGCTCCACCAACCCGGCAGTTTTGAGCCAGTAATGCACTGTGCGCACTGGCGGTACCTCGCTTTGGCCCAGCGCTTGCAATTCGTAGTGAATGGCCTCGGCTCCGATCAACGCATATTGATAGCCGTTTTCAGAGTTCATCCGCATGCGACGAGATTTCAATGCCTGTTGCCTGATCGCATCACTCCATTTGGAATGGGCTTTCCGAGGTGCGCGGGATTGATCTTGCAAGCTTTCTTCCGGCGAATCGGGTTGATAGCGTTCAATCCACCGATTGACCCATTGCCGGGGCCGCCTAAGAGACCTGCCGATCGCCGTTACTTTTTCACCGGCTAAATAACGCCGGATGGCTTCTTGCAGCAGCGCAATCTTTTCGTCCATACTCTACCTCCTATTCTTCCTCTTAGAGGGTAGAGCAAATATGTTACATATCTATTTGCAGTTCATCGCATTAGAACTGTTATTAATGTGCTTGCACTTTTTCTGTTACAGATGTCTTTGCACTCGACAAGTAGGGATTAGAGAATGGGATGGCAGAGGGTGGGATGCCGTCCTCATTGTTTGTACGATAAGAATTGGCTGTATAATTGTTTTAACATGGCTGTCGTAAACGTCCCGACGATTGACAAGCGCAAGCGCATTCCACAGGAAGCCATTGATCAGGTGGTGGAGCAGATTGTGGAAAAGTTCAAACCGCAAAAGATCATCCTTTTCGGTTCGTATGCGCGCGGAAATCCCCGCCCCGAAAGTGACGTGGATTTGCTGGTCGTCATGGACACGCCGCTTAAAGAAGTAAAACAAGCCATTCAAATCTGCCAGCAAATCGAGTACAGGTTTGGTCTGGACTTGATCGTTCACACGCCGAAATACCTGACTGAACGGGTGAAAATGGGGGATTGGTTCCTGCGGGACGTTCTCAATGAGGGCAAAGTGTTGTATGAATCCGGCAGCCGCTGAGTGGGTTTCAAAAGCGGAAGGTGATTTCCTCACCGCGGGACGCGAACTGCGGGCGCGCAAGTCTCCAAATTACGATGCGGTCTGTTTTCATGCCCAGCAATGCGCCGAGAAATATCTCAAAGCTGTGTTGCAGGAAAACGAAAACAAATTCCCAAAATCCACAACTTGATTGAATTGATGCTGTTGTGCGAAAAGACCGACAGCAGTTTCGAAATGCTGCGCGCCGATCTTGTGACGATGGAGCGTTATTCTGTGCGCACACGCTATCCAGGCGAGACTGCGGAGAAGGAAGACGCCAGATCCGCATATGCCGCGGCTGTGGCAGTACGAAAGTCTATCAGGCAGAAATTAGGGTTGAGATGATGTTTCGCCCGCCGACGGCGGCGAAGATGGTGAGCAGGTTCCCGAAACTGTAAATCCTAAGGAATTAAGAAATTGGGACGGCATGTAAATGCCGTCTTTTTTTATGAAGAGTATAATTCTTGCAATAGAAGGAACAAAGCCCATGAAACAACACGAAGCCGTTATTCAAACTTTAGAAAAGCTTGGTGGCAAGGCGACTCTTCCTCAACTTTACCGCGAGGTTATGAAAATTGAAGAGTGTAAATGGACTACAAAAACTCCTTTTGCTTCAATTCGCCGTATAGTTCAAACGCGTCCTGAAATATTCAAAATACGCCCTGGTCTTTGGGCTTTGGAAAGTTTTCGTAAGAAACTGGGCTTGGATAATCTTCGTGAATCTAACAAGGAAATGCAATTAGAAACCCATAGTTATTATCAAGGTGTTTTGATAAGTTTGGGAAATTTGAAGCAGTTCCTGACATACTCGCCTCAACAGGATAAGAACAAAGTCTTTTTAGACAAGCCGTTGAAAGAAGTCAGAACCCTGCAGGAAATTCCCTCTTATTCACATAAAGAAATAGTAGATCGAAGTGAAAAAATAGACGTGATTTGGTTTAATCAGCGCTTGATGCCAAATAGTTTTTTTGAAATCGAGCACTCGACAGAAATTCAAAAGTCCTTGGCTAGATTTTGTGACTTGCAAGATTTATATGTCCGTATGTTTATTGTTGCTGACAAAAATAGACGTGCAGAGTTCGAACAAAAACTCAGATTTAAGTCGT
>JBGPQJ010000175.1:0-6491 GCA_041488995.1 Anaerolineae bacterium | reverse complement strand
TACTGAAGAAATACAGCACGATCATCGGCGCCATCACCAAGGACATGTTGACCGGATCAACTGTGGGCGTGATCACCGCTGCAACAATGGCGATGATTACAATCGCCAGACGCCACTGGCTCAGCAACATACGCGGTTTAACCAATCCCATGGCTGAGAGAACAAAAATCACCAGAGGAAACTCAAAAGCCACGCCAATCCAGAATAACAGGTTGGTGATAAATCCATAATATGAATTCGCGGTGGGGTGTGCCGGGATGCTGCCAAAACCGAGCAGGAAAGGTAAGGCTGTGGGCAGCATAATGAAGTATGAAAACGTTATCCCAGCAAAGAAGAACAATGCAGCCAGCGGGATACCAACCAGTCCATAGCGACGTGCACGAACTGGCAGACCCGGTGCAATAAAAAGGTAGAGCTCAAAGGCGATGTAGGGAATTGCGAGAGCAACACCCCCAAAAAGACCAACTCGCATAAAAACGCCAATATTTTCAGTCACCTGGATCGCCTGCAGATTTTCGAGACCCCCGATAGGTCGCGCAAGAATGGCCATTAACTGGTTTGTGTAATAGAGCGTCACCCCCACCAACAAAGCAGTGACCACCAAAGCCCGCAGAAGGTGCTTTCGGAATGCCTCAACATGCTCGATCAGCACTGAAGGGGTCTTTACAGTATCTGTCAATGCATCCGTGAAAGGACGTTCTTCAGGCTCGTTATTCAGGAAAGCGCCAATCTTCCGATATGGAGAGGTGAGCTTGTGCCAGAATCGTGATAGTCTTCGACGCATATGCTAAGCTGAAGGAGGAATGAGAGGTTTCAAGGAGTCTGGAGAGTCAGCCTGGTCGGAAGGTGGTTCTTGGATAAAAGCGGCATCTTCAGGAGAGACAGTTTTGGGGCGGCTCTCAGCAGATGAAATCGTTGGGGGTTTTATAGTCCTGGTGAGATCTGCGACGGTCACTGTTCGAGTGAGATTATTAAAATCCTTTAAATCATCTTCCAATCCCGCTTCACGCATTATCCGGTTGGGTAGGTGCTCCAATTCGCGAGTCGTAGTCTTGATCGCCCTCCAAGTGTCCGATTTAACTACGTCACGCATAAATTTCCCGATCGTGCGCCCGGCTTTCGCCATATCCTTGGGACCAAGCACGATCAGAGCAATGATCACAATAAAAACGAGTTCCATCGGGCCAACGCCTAGGAGTTCCATCTATTAAACCTTTCTGGACACTGCAACGAGCGCTTGGTGGATTTCATTTTCATGGTCAGCCAGGCTGCCGAGCACACCATTAACAAACCGCGGGGCGCTGTCCGAACCGTAGAGTTTGGCCAATTCCACTGCCTCGTTAATTGCGACTTTTACAGGAGTCTCTCCATTGACCGCAAACTCCCAGGTGGCAATACGCAGTATGTTCCGGTCGATGGCCGCTATCTGGTCGAACGGCCACTCTGGGGCGTATTTTGCGATCGCGATATCGAGGGATTCGGTCAGGGGCAGAATACTAAAAACTATCTGGCGGACGAAGTCTGCCAGTTCGTTCGACATCTCAACATCCGACAGCCGCTGTTGGAGGACAACACCTGGAGAATGTGCGGTAAGGTCAATTTCGTAAAGTACTTGCAGGGCAACGCTGCGTGCCCTGGTGCGGGATTTCATGATCGATGCACCGTATGGCAGAAAATTGTGGCTGGACTAAGCCACCGCTGAATTGGGTATTTGCTAAATTTCGTAATCAATGCCCTCGATGTGAATGTTGACATGTCCGACTTCGATGCCAAGCATCTCCGAAACGGAACGGAATACCTTTTGCTGGACCTGGCGGCTGACTTCTCGGACATTGACAGCCTGCTTAAGGATGAGGTATAGGTCCAGATAGGCCAATCCATCCTCGATTTCAGCACGCACGCCTTCACTTGCTCCGCGTTTGAAGACGCTGTTCAATCCACCTGAGACAGGTGCGAGGCGGCTGACCCCTTCTACACCTAAAGCGGACATGCGAGCGATCGTAATTAGGACTTCAGGGGCGATAGTCGTTTTTCCAAAAGAATATTCGGCCATTGGTTAGTCTCCTGTCTCACCATCCATCCATTTCCGGGATGAACAAACTGTTCAATAAAACAGTGATCGGATTACATCATAGCCATACCACCATCTACGCCCAGAACCTGTCCGGTGATGTAGGCAGCCTGGTCTGAGGCGAGAAAAGCGACCGCGTAGGCGATTTCTTCCGGGTTTCCTTTACGTCCAAGTGGGACAAACTTGAGCGCAACTTCGAGCATTTCCGGGGGAACAGAATTGAGAATTTCTGTATCCACAAACCCCGGAGCAATTGCATTGACGGTAATGTTCCTGGTCGCCACCTCGCGTGCAAGCGCTTTGGTAAAACCAATTTGGCCGGCTTTTGAGGCGGAATAATTGGTCTGACCCGCATTGCCCATTTGTCCGGCAACCGAGGCGATGCTGATGATGCGGCCGTAGCGCTTGCGCATCATATGTTTGACGGCAGCTTTCGAACAGTTGAAAGTTGATTTCAGGTTGGTCTTCAGGACGATATCCCAGTCTTCCTCGGACATCATCATGATGAGGGTATCCTTGGTGATGCCGGCATTGTTGACCAGGATTTGGAGATCACCAAAGGTATCCACGGCAAATTTGATGAGTGCCGCCGCCTTTTCTAAAATGGATACATCCGCCTGAAACACCGCCGCACGTCCTCCCGCCGCTTGAATCTGCTCGACAACCTTTTCTGCTGCTTCGGGGGATTTATTATAGTTGACGACCACTGCCGCGCCACGCCGCGCAAGTTCAAGGGCGACGGCACGCCCAATTCCACGCGAGCCGCCGGTCACAACAGCCACGCGATTTTCCAAAGAGAGGGAGGCAGGTTCAGGCATACAAGTATCTCCTATTTGTAAAATTATAACCGATGAAGGCATAAGCCATGGCTTGCGACTGGCAGTTGGCCTGTTAGTTTGCCTTCGGTCTTAAGAACCAGCCCAGCGCTGCTCCTGCCAGCAGGGCAAAACCCAGCACCCAGATGAAAACATCCTGCCAGAAGCGCAAGGGGAACAATCGGATGAGCGTGTCGGAATATAGGAATAACCATGAATCGCCGGAAAAGAAGATTTCATGAAACATTGTAAAAAATTGCCAGAAACTGACCACCGCGAAGAGGCCGACTCCCAGGATCAACCCTACGGTCAGCCAACCACCGCGCGATAAACCCCAGCGAAAGTCAAACATCCATTTCTTGAAGTAAGCCCAAAGCCCCATGCCAATCAGGATGGAAAGGGTCAGATAAAAAACCCGCATCACCACCTGGACAAGATTCTTTACATCCAGCATGTGCCCCAGTTCCCTGTCATTGTAAAGGGGCGAATTATCGCTAAAACGCAAATCCGCCAGATACTCGATCCCGGCATCATTTAGAAGGTAGTTGATCGCGTAACCTGACCACTTCAAGCGGTCATCCCTGGTGAATCCATAAGGATCAGCGGGGAACCCAGGCATATGATAGGCAAGTACTGGATATCCCGGGTTAAGCAAAAGTCGCACACCCAGTAAAATCATTACAATGGGTGTCAGCAAGGTTACAAACCAGGAAAGTGTTGAAGTAAGACGAGGATTCACGCCGGGTTCTCCATATTTTGATAATAAACCTACTGCAAGTCCTGCATCCCACCCCCCAGGATGAACTTCAATACCATGTCATTGGTGATCCACTCGATTGGAGCGAGGTCATCTGTGAAAATCATCCCGCCAGGCGATACCGGCTGCAGGTTCGATAATGCGGCCATCCCAGCCTGTAACAGTAATGGGTGTGTGTGAATATCCTCTGTCAGCACAATCATATTGGCTGTCAAATTCTCGACCGCGGTAGGTTGTTTCGTGGCATAAATGATCGAGTTAAACGTGTTGGGAATATCCATCACATAAATTGATGGGAATACAGAACCCATGGTCGCAGCGAGGTCGTCAATCAAGCGGCGGTCACCTGGGGCTCGCCCGACATTGATCGCAAGTGCGCCATCCTGTTCAAGATGGTCGTATGCGATCTTGAAGAATTCCCGCGTGGTCATGTGGGGGGGAATATAAGGAGGACGGTAGGCGTCCACCGCGATAATAGAGTATTTGTAAGGGCTGTGCGCCAATCCCCAGCGACCGTCCGTCACAATTGCATTCAGGTTGGGCATGGTCATTCCAAAATATTGGCGTCCCACCTCGACGATTTTTGGGTCGATTTCAAAACCGTCGATTGGGATTGCGCCATACGCTGCGGTCGCCTGCCGGGCGGTTGTCCCCGCCGCAAGTCCAACAATAGCAATGCGCTTAACCTGCCCGGTCTTATAAGGTGGCGCGTTGAAATAGGGTGCGATGAGGAACTGCTCCCATGGACCTCCGAAGAATAGTTGTGTGGGGTGATATTCCGAATGGACGCCCTGCCCGTCATTCAATCTCAAGTAGGTATATCCATTGGATTGAAGCACTTCAATATAGTTATACGCCGATTCCGTTTCGTAAACCTGTCCAGGGGTTCGTTTGATGTGTGTGTTCAATCCCCATAACGACAACGCTGCCAATACAGCGGCCATCAGCAGATACGGCAGCACCGCCCGTTTGGCGCTGAGATAAAGACCGATCAGAGCAACTATCAAGAGTATGGCGCTGAACAGTAAGAAAGTACGGGTTGTGCCAATCAAGGGGATAAAAATCAGGGTAGGCAAAAAAGTCCCCAGAAAAGAACCGGCTGTGGAAATGGCATACACATTCCCGGAGATGTTCCCCGCACGGCGGGTGTCCTCCATCAAGATGCGGATGGCGAAAGGCGAGACCATTCCCATCAGGGTGATCGGGACAATGAGTAAAACCAATACTGCCGCAAATGACCCTCCCAGGATGCCCATCTGCAGTGTATCGAACGCGGATGCAGCCGCTCGCAAGACCGGCCCAGCGATGAAAGGGACAATCCCAAGCGAAAAAGCCGCCCAGGTGATCACTGCGAACATGGTTTTGGGATAAGGGGATTTATCCGCCCAACGCCCACCGATAAAATAACCCAGGGTCAGGTAGATGAGAATTAACCCGATGATACTTGCCCAAACGATATTGCTCGTCCCAAAGACATTGCCCAGCAGGCGGCTGGCAGCAAACTCGGCAGCAAGTGAGGTCATTCCCGAAATGAAAACGGTGCAGTAGATGTATCGACGCATGGTCAACCCAGATGCTGCATTATACCTTTGACTGGTGTGCTGGTTGATAATCACGCATGTCCTTTTCTCTTCAATCCCATCATCCACTCTCTCATTCGATATTTAATCCCATCTCATCCCATATTCAATACTTGACGTTTCAGCCTGAGACGGCTAAAATCCTAGTCCGTAAGTGCCAACGCCTCCGCGTGGAGGCTTGATTTTTTCCTGGAGAAACCATGGAATCTGAGATTCCCGCACTTGAAAGCGATTTTCCGGAAGTTGTCAACCTGAGTAACACTCAGGTTACTTCCGTGCAGGCCGAGCTGGTTCGCGCCAGTTCATCGCAGATCAAACAACTCTCTGCACAGGAAGTGGATCTGCGCGACAGCCTCGCCATCGTCATCGACGCGGACACAGTCAACGCTCGCAAGACGGGGATTGCCCATGTCGAAGCAGAGAATTTAACCCTGCTAGAGGGAAACGTGCTGGTCGCCAAAGCCGATTCGATGGTTCTGAGCGGGCGGGCAGGACTCGTAGCTGCCGATTCCGTTGGATTTGAAAACGGCTATGCCGGCGTGCTGGTGAGTCGCGATGTGCAAGGAGAGAACATCCGTACCGGGATTCTTATATCACGCAATGTCCAGGGAAATGTCGAAACCACCATGGATACGCGGACCGCTGTATTGACCGGTGTCGTCGCCGGCGCGGTGGTTGGTACATTGCTGATGCTGGGGCAGTTCCTGTTCCGGCGCAAATAGTCAATATGCGCGGTATTCGCCGCCATAAATATTCAGTAGGGCGAAGGTAACCCCGGCAGACGGGGTGAGAGGCGCCCGAGGAGAAAAAGATGGAAAAGGAAGTATTGAAAGCTACCAAACGGACCGTGACCGGCAAGCAGGTCAAACAGCTGCGCCGCGCGGGGCAGCTGCCCGCTGTGATCTATGGGCATCATGTTGAGCCGGTCGCCGTCACGCTTAATGCGCGTGACGCCACGCTCTCACTCTCACGGGTTTCATCCTCCACCCTTATCACGATTGATGTGGAAGGTACGGAATACCCGACTCTTGTGCGAGAAAAGCAGCGCGATTACATCAGGAACGTGCTGACGCATGTCGATTTCATGGCGGTTTCGCTCAAGGAAAAATTACGCGCTGAAGTCAGCATCGAATTTGTCGGCGCCTCGCCGGCAGTCAAAGACTTCAACGCCATTCTGGTCAATGGCTTGACTTCGTTGGCTGTTGAGTGCCTGCCTGGCGACCTCCCCGAAAAATTCGTCGTTGATATTTCCGGGCTGGCGGTTATCG
>JBGPQJ010000174.1:0-6502 GCA_041488995.1 Anaerolineae bacterium | reverse complement strand
TTGGTGGTCTACTGGCAGCTATCGTTTTCACTTTTCAACGCAAAACTGTTCCTGCTGCCCAACGTACTTTTGTCCTGTTTCTTTGTTGGTGGGCTGTCTGGATACTGGTCAGCCTCTCACTGGCGGGCGAAAAAATGCCCTGGCTTTCGACGCATATTGCCATCCCCTTCATCTTATTGACGGGTTGGGGGACTGGCCAGTTGATCGAAAGGGTATTTGCGCAAGCGAGCGGCGCTAAAGACTTAAAAACCATTTTCCGGTGGATTGCGCTTGTCGGGGTTGGAATATTGGCAGTTGCGACAATCCATACATCCATCGCTGCGAATTACATCAATTACGACTACACCACCGAGTTCATTGATTACGCTCACGGTGCCCCCGGCGTAAAGTGGGCGCTGAATGATATTTCCGCCATTGCCAACCATACTAGCGCAGGGAAAGATTTGAAAATCGCCTATGATGACGAAGTATCCTGGCCGATGACCTGGTACCTGCGCGATTACCGCAACCAGGCATTTTATGGTGCAGAACCAAATCGCCAGGCTCTGGATTCGCCGGTTGTCCTCGCCGGGCCAAAGAATTGGACCAAGGTCGAGGCCATCCTCGGCAACCGATATCACCGCTTTGAACTCATCCGCCTGTGGTGGCCCATCGAGGACTATAAAAACCTGACCTGGGAGCGCATACGCAATGCCTTCACCGACCCATCGATGCGGGCAGCGTTGTGGGATATTTTCTGGAGCAGGGATTACCGCAAGTATGCCGAACTCACGGGCCAGGCTTTAAATCCCCCCGCGAACTGGCCGCTCGCTGAGAAAATGCGCGTTTACGTTGAGAAGGATACTGCGGCCCAAATGCTCAGCCTGAGTCTTGGGCCGACTATGATGGAGGATTTACTCGCCCCCACTGACGCCTATGAAGCTGTTCGCCGTTCAGAAAAGCCAATCCAGATATTTTCTGACCTCGGCTTCAATGCGCCGCGCGGAGTGGCGCTTGCGCAGGATGGCTCGATTTATGTCGCAGACACAGGCAATTCGCGGATTGTCCGGCTGGATGCCAGTGGCAGGGTAATAACCGCTTGGGGAACACGCACTCCCGATGGGCAGTCACCTCCAGCTCCTGGCACTTTCATCGAACCCTGGGGAATTGCGGTTGATGCGCAGGGGAACGTTTACGTCGCCGATACCTGGAATCACCGCATCCAAAAATTTGACCGGGCTGGCAAATTCCTGCTCGAATGGGGTAGCGCCGGACAGCCTGGTGCTGCGACAAACGGCTTTTGGGGTCCGCGCGGGATTGCAGTTGGAACTGATGGGCGTATTTACGTCACCGATACAGGCAACAAGCGCGTGCTCGTGTTCGCTGATGACGGAAAATTCCTGCTGGAATTCAATACCAGCGGTGATGGTTATCTCGACGAACCGGTTGGTATTGTGTTCGGGCCGGATGGTCGCGTTTATGCCGCTGATACCTGGAACAAGCGGGTGGCGGTATTTTCTACCGATGGACAATTTCAAACCAGCTGGGTGGTGCAGGGCTGGAACAGCGATTCGCTGGACAACAAGCCCTATCTTGCCCTGGATGCTCAAGGCCGGGTTTACATCACTGACCCGGAGGGCTACCGTGTAATCGTATTCTCGCCGGATGGCAAGCCGCTTGCAGTCTTTGGACAAGCTGGCCCGGAGGAGGATTCTTTTGGATTGCCTGTCGGGATCGCTTCCAATCCGGACGGAACGCTTTGGGTGGTTGATGCTGGGAACAATCGTCTGGCGAAATTCGCACCCATTAAATAAAATAGAGGAACACGTCATGCAAAAAATAACAATTCAAATACTCAAAGTCCTGACCATTTTACTGGTGCCGCTGATCATCGTCCCCGGTGTGGTGCGCCTGCTGGCTACTGACCAATACCTGGCCTTTGAATATGGGAAATCTGATTTTCCGAAGGATATTTTTGGTTTTGACCAAAACCAACGTTTCAGTCACGCTTCCGATAACCTGCGTTACATTGTCGAAACAAGGCCGCCAGCGTTCCTGGCTGACCAAAAGCACGGCAATACGCCGCTTTATAACCCGCGCGAAGTCAGCCACATGCAGGATGTCCAGAATGTATTTCAGGGGGTCTGGAACCTGTGGGAAGCTTCATTAGTCTTGTTTATCATTTGTGTACTGGCATTGACACTCGTTGAGGGAAGGCGCAAACTAATTGCTACTGGTCTAAAGACAGGCGGATTGGTCACCATTGGCCTGTTTGCCTTTATCGGGATCAGCGCCGCCGTTGCCTGGCAAACCTGGTTTGTTCTCTTTCACCGCTTCTTTTTTGTCGCCGGCAGTTGGCTTTTTAATTATTCCGACACGCTCATCCGGCTTTTTCCTCAACAGTTCTGGTTTGACTCTGCCGTGACGGTCTCCAGTCTCAGCCTGTTGGGTGGTTTCCTGGTTTATGTTTTGGGTCGTGCCGTTTCGCCTAAGGATATTGTCATGACGTCGGTAACATAACGGCTGAAGGAAATATCGCTGGCGAAGGAGGTTTGTAATGGATGCTCAGATTATGCTTAATCTGTTACATATGCTCGAACAATTGCGCCGGCACGAACACTGGACACGCCTGCAGTTGGAAGCATATCAGCAGGAGTCGCTCCAACGCCTGCGTGAGCACGCCTATGTACGTTCCCCCTTCTATCAGAGGTTCCATAAAGGATGGGAGAATCGCCCGTTGAGCGACTTACCGGTGCTTACCAAATCTCTCATGATGGAAAATTTCGATGACCTGGTGACTGACCGCTCCATTCATCTGGAGAGTATCCGTGCTTATGCAGCCAGGGAGAACGTCAGAGAGCGTTACCTCAGTCGTTATTGGGTTAATGCCACTTCAGGCAGCACCGGCCAGCCCGGATTTTTCCTGTTCGACCGCAGGGAATGGACTGCGGTGCTGGCGTCGTTTGCGCGTTCACATGAGTGGGCTGGGATCAAAGTGAATTTAACGCACCGCATGAAAATGGCCTCGGTGGCATCTGTCAGCCCATGGCACATGTCTGCGCAGGTGGGCGAGACGCTGAAAAGTTGGTGGATGCCTGCCTTGCGACTGGCAGCCAGCCAGCCTTTACCCGAAATCGTCCGGCAATTGAATGAATGGCAGCCGGAAATGCTCGTGGCTTACGCTTCGATGGCGCGTATTTTGGCGGATGAACAACTTTCGGGACGCCTTCGCATCCATCCCCACCTTGTTTACACCAGTTCGGAAGTGCTGACAGATGAAACCCGCCGCCGAGTCCAATCTGCCTGGGGACATGCGCCCTTTAACCAGTATGCATCCACCGAAGTGGGCGGATTGGCCGCTGAAACTACCGACCATCAGGGAATGGTCCTCTATGAGGACCACGCCATTTTTGAAGTGGTGGATGAAAATTACCGTCCTGTTCCTCCCGGCGTGTATGGCGAAAAGGTGCTGATGACAGTCTTATATAACTACACCCAGCCGCTCATCCGTTATGAGTTGAGTGACAGCCTTCGACTGGCTCCCGATCCGGATTTTAGCCATCTGCCTTTTGCCCGCATTGACGATATTCAAGGCCGCGCGGAGGATATTCTGCATTTTCCGGCGTTTTCAGGAAGGGAAGTGGCTGTCCACCCGCTGACCTTTCACCGCATCATGGATACTGTTCCCGCCACCGGGTGGCAAATAATCCAGGAAATCGAAAGGCTGAAGGTTTTGGTGTGTGGGGGAAAGGATGATTTATCAGAGGATGCGCTTATCAGGTCGTTGACTGAGGCCCTGAAGGCGCAAGGCGTCAATGCTCCCCCAATCGTGGTCGAACAGGTGGAATCCATCCCTAAAACAGCATCAGGAAAAGCGCCGCTCATCAAAGCCCATCGGGTATAAAGCCAATGCTGTGGTCTTAGTAAAAGATGAGGAGGTTCGCTATGAACATTGAGACTGTCCGAAAAACGTTCACTGACTGGGCGCCCTATTATGACATAACACATAGCTGGAGTTTGCTCTATCGCCGCCAGGCACGGCTGGCACTTGGCCTGCAGCGGGGCGACAGGGTGCTCGACATCGCGTGTGGTACGGGATTGAATTTTCAGCACTTGCGCGAACTTGTCGGCAACGAAAGTCAGGTGATGGGTATTGATGTGACTCCTGCCATGCTCGAAATCGCGCGGGGACGAATTGCGCGGCATGGCTGGAAAAACGTCGAAGTCCGCGAGGCGGATGCAGCGCAGTTACCCTTCTCTGACGCATCATACGACAAAGCGATCTGTGCGTATGCCATGAATATCATCCCGGACTACGCGCGGGCAATTGATGAAGTTCGACGTGTGCTTGTGCCCGGCGGGCGGTTTGTTGTCCTTGACGTCAAAATGATCAGCAATAATCTGCCACGCTGGCTCCACTGGATGCCGCATATTTGTGCGGTTAACCTGGGCCACCGGACGATGGATGAACTGCAACGCGCCTTTGGTAATCTGCGGATACGCAACTATTGGGCAGGAATGGTTTACATCGCCGTTGTGATAAAGGGATAAGTGCAAGAATCGCTTGGAGGAATACACACATGGAAGAAATAAAAGCATATTATGCTCTTACCCAAAAAGCCTTTGACATTCTAGCTCCCTTTTACAACCTGATGACTTTGCCGCTTGTCAGAGTCAGGGAGCAGGTCGTGGATTTTGCCAACGCGGGCAAAGAGTCAACCGTTCTGGATGTTGCCACCGGTACAGGGCAGCAAGCCTTCGCCTTTGCGAAACACGGCTATGACGTGATTGGCATTGACATGATCGAATCGATGCTTGAAATCGCCAGAAAACACAACAAAGCTAACCTTGTGAAATTCGAAGCCGCCGACGCCACCCACCTGCGCTTTGAAAACAACAGTTTCGATGTTTCCTGCATTTCCTTTGCTTTACACGACATGCCGCTGACCATAAGGGAAGAGGTATTGCAAGAAATGGTGCGGGTCACAAAACCGGACGGTGTCATCGTCATCGTCGATTATGACCTGCCCCGCAATAAGATCGGCAGGGCCTTGATTTACCGCCTGGTAACTCTCTATGAAGGCGAATACTATAAACAATTCATAGTCTCCGATTTGGAAACACTGTTTCGAAAAACGGGAATCGAGATAAAAGGGAATCTTTCAGTATTGCTGGGAGCTGGGAGAATCTTAATAGGGACAAAAATCTCTTGACCATCTAGGTGCAATATCTTTCACAGGCCATTTTGCTTACAGATAAACCAGCGAAATGGCGCTTTTGATTTAAGCCCCTTGTACTTATGATTATCCTCGCGTGATTAATTTTTTCATCAAAACGAAAGGAAAGCAAATATGGAGAAAAATAGACGCGCTGCCGTGCGGGCACATCGCCAGCGCCAACAACGGGTTCGCACAACCATTTTTGCCGTCATTGTCATCGGAGTATTGGGGCTATCTGGATACTATCTCAAAAACGCCTTCTTTAAGCCCGCGCCGCCGCCGATGGCTGGTAATGTGATTGATATTAAGGCCGATATGGATGGATTCGACCAAAAAGAGATTCGGGTGAAAGTTGGACAGCCTGTGACCGTTCGTCTGACCAGCCTGGATAATTCTCATCACACCGATGGTGGCGGAAAACATCAATGGGCGGTGGACGAACTGGGCGTCAGCATTGTCGCCCCGCCTGAAGGTTCGGAGTATGCGACATTTACCCCAACCAAACCCGGGACGTATGTTTTCTACTGCGACATCTGCTGCGGTGGACGCGCCAACCCAACGATGAATGGCGCCCTGGTCGTGGAAGGTTAACGCATGGCTGCATCAGGCATCCGCCGTATCATCATCCTTTCTGTATTAGCTGTCATCGGCCTCGGAGCGGCTGCGCTGGCCGGTTACTGGCATCCTAATGCACCCTCTGAGGCCATGCATGCTTATCTGCCCGCCATCACCCTGCCAACCGTCTTGCTGGCCGCTGCTGTAGATGGGATCAATCCGTGTGCGTTCACGGTGCTGCTCCTGTTTATTACCGCCATGCTGGCAACCTTGCAAGCTGGAGAGCAAAGCATCAATGCCGTCCGCGCCAGGCTATTGAGCAGAGGCGGCATTTACATCGCCGCCATCTTTTTGACCTATTTGGGACTGGGCATTGGCCTGCTTAAGACGCTGGATTTCTTTACCCGCCAGCATGCTCCTGCCCGTTTTGGAGCATTGCTTGCCGTCCTGTTTGGGCTGTGGATGCTCAAAGACTTTTTCCTCCCCGATTGGGGCTGGCGTTTGCAGGCTCCAGGGCGAATCAGCGAAATCGCGCGCGAATCGGCCAAGAAAGCAACGATTCCAGCTTTGATCGTAGGCGGATTCTTGATTGGGCTGTGCACCGTGCCTTGCAGCGGTGCGGTCTATTTAGGTGTGCTCAGTCTGTTGGCGCTGCAACCCACCGCTTTACTTGGCTATGGTTATCTTGTCCTCTATAACCTGGTTTTCATTCTGCCCCTGGTGGTTATGCTCGTACTTGCTTCGGCGCG
>JBGPQJ010000173.1:0-6555 GCA_041488995.1 Anaerolineae bacterium | reverse complement strand
TGTCATGCTCGCCCATCTCGTAGTATTTCGCCATCTTGATCGCGGTCAACACGTTGGAGATGCCCGAGAAGCCGAGCAGGTCCAATTGCCCGACCAGACTCTCCAGCACGCCCTGCTCGACCAGCAAGGCGCGCCCGTCCTCCTCGTTGAACAACCGGGCGACGTTGACCACGGCGTTGTCGTCAATCGCCACCACCAGATCGGTGTTTTTGACGTTGTGGATCCAAGGCACGTGCTTGTCGCCGATACCCTCGATGCGGTGCGACCCGAAGCCGTTCTCGAGCAGGGTCGGGCACTGCAGGGCTTCGCTGGCGGCGATCTTGCTGCCCGGGAAGACCTGCTTCATGTAATCGCCGCTGGCGATCGTCCCCGCCGAGCCGGTGGCGGAGGTGATGCCGCGGAACTCGTCGCCGGGGCGGGCGAGGCGCTTGAAAGCCTCCTCCATGGCGTGCCCGGTGACTTCGTAATGCCACAGGTAGTTGCCGAACTCCTCGAACTGGTTGAAGATCATCAGGTCCTGCCCCGAGGCGCGCAGTTCCTTGCACTTGTCGAAGATCTCCTTGACGTTGGATTCGCTGCCCGGGGTCTTGATCGTCTCTCCGGCGACCTTCGACAGCCACTCGAAGCGCTCGCGCGACATCCCTTCCGGCAGGATGGCAATCGACTTGCACGCCAGCAGCGCGGAATCATACGCCCCGCCCCGGCAGTAGTTGCCGGTGGAGGGCCAGACCGCCTTCTGCGTCGTCGGGTCGAACTGACCGGTCACCAGCCGCGGCACGAGACAGGAGAACGCCGCCCCCACCTTGTGTGCGCCGGTCGGGAACCATTTGCCGACGATGGCGACGATGCGCGCCTGTACGCCGGTCAGCGCGGAGGGCAGCTCGAGCGTGTTGACCCCGCCGAACCCGCCGCCGCTGACTTTGGGCTCATTGTGCCAGTTGATGCGGAACAGGTTGCGCGGGTGGATATCCCACAGCCCGATCTTCGCCAGTTCTTCCTTTACTTTGGCGGGGATCTTCGCCGGGTCCTTCATCTGGGCGTAGGTGGGGATGATGATGTTGCGCTCGCGGGCGCGGAGGATGGCGCGCTTGCGCCGCTCGGGGTGGACGGTCAGGTCAATGGTGGTCATCGGGGACTCCTTAATGAAAAAGTAGTCGGGCAAAGATATTATACGCTTATCCGGGTCGCATACTTGCGATGGTAACTCGTCACAGCTACGAATTCATCCAGCATGGTTTTCTTCTCGGATCTTTTTGCTTTTAGATAGCGCGGCCGTATCTCTTCTAACAACTCTCGTTTGCTTCGTTGACTCATCATAGGCTCCCTCGCCAGTCTTATAGTCTCTGGCGTAGGGTAACATTCTTCTTGAGGCAACGATACTATCAATAGTAAGATTTAACTTGAGGCAATGCGGTGGCGCTCAAATGCGATAAATAACAGTATAATAGTAATGTTTCTTAGCCCTTACTATTGTTGCGGCATCGAGGCTTTTGCTAGGGGACTATTTTAGTTTTAAATACCTTTCATCATAATGAAAGTCGATAACCATGATTTTATGCGGCTTAGGTTGAGAGTGCCAGAATTATCTATCATTTATGACAATTGATAGATATAAGCAGTTATGTCGAGATTGGCAACCAGGTGGTTAGTTGGGCAGCAACGCTGCAACTCAATAGGAGATGAAATATGAGAACCTTTGCGCAAAAGCAGAATCAACCTCAAAAACCATTATCCTCCAACCTTGTTCCGTCTAACGCGGCAATACTTGAGTTACATCATCACGCAGATCCAATCCTGCACTTGCAGCGCGCAATTGGTAATCAAGCACTGCAACAGATGCTGAAGACAAATGCTGAAGAACCCGAAGTCGGATCGACCAGTACGGTATCACCTCGCTTTGGACACGATTTCAGCCCGATTCCCCTAAATCCTCCTCTCGCAGGAACGATACAGACGAAATTAGCGATCAACCAAGCCGGAGACGAATATGAGCAGGAGGCCAATCGCGTCGCCGAGCAGGTGCTGGCAAAGCCCGTGCATCCCGGCGTCAGCAGCGCACGGCCGCGCATCCAGCGTTACACAGGGCAGGCGAACGGGCAGGCGGATACGGCGCCCGCCAGTGTAGACCACGTCCTTGCCAGTCCTGGCAGACCGCTGGAGCCGGCGTTACAGCATGACATGGAGCAGCGCTTTGGCCACGATTTTTCACGGGTGCGGGTGCATTCGGGCGCGGCGGCTGAGCAATCTGCGCAGGACGTAAACGCCCATGCTTACACGGTGGGACACGATGTGGTGTTCGGTGCGGATCGGTTCGCGCCCGGGACGCGCCAGGGACGGCGGTTGATTGCCCATGAGCTGACTCATGTGGTGCAGCAGCGCGGCGGCGGCGCACCGCCTGGTCCGGCACAAGAGCGGGACGCCGAGGCTGCTTCCCGGGCAATGGAAATGGGTGCAAGACCGCAGGTGCGCACACGCAGCCAAGTCGGTCTGGCAGCCCAGCCCAATCGTGGATTTGCCGGTGGCGAACTACTGGAGCCAGTCGATCCAGAAAACGCAGGCTTGAAAATTGTCACGGTTTCGAAAATCGAAGCCAAAGTCGCTCGGATCCTGGAGGCTCCCGGTTTTAAGGTGGCGGAGGGTAGAGAAGATTTCAACGCAAGCCCAGCGGTTGCCAAAGCGCGTCTGTATCACTCGCATTTTCGCGACGATGCCGAGCGGCTTTCGTATGCCCTAGGGTATTTCCGGCAGTTTTTAGGGATCGATGGCAACGGTGTCAATAAAAATGAGCTTTTCGCGACGCTAGTGAACTATGAGGTGCAAGTGCAGCTTCAGACCGCAGATATTGTCATCCACACTCCGCCGACCAAGGCTGAAAATCGACGACTCGGCGAGTTACGAGCCGAACACGAACGTCGCGAATATGAGTCCTACCTCGCCGAAGTAGCGCGTCTCAACGAGGAGGCGGACAAGAGATTACTTTCGCATACGGGGGTTTACTCGGGCGCGGCGACGGTTGGACTCTATGAATCTTATGTCGGCGAGCCTGTTAAGGCGACCGCCAAAAGCATTCTGCAGATGGATACCAAACAGATGGTCAGCCTCATGGTGAACTTCATTCCAATTGTGGGCCAGGTGAAAGCGGTTGCGGAAGCCATCGTAGGGCGCGACCTGATCACCGGGGAGGAGCTGCCCAACTGGGAGCGCGGACTTAACCTTCTGCTCGCCATTATTCCTGAGGCGCACGGAATCTTCTCCTCTGGCGAAGCTGGGCTCCGCACGCTGGCCCGCGTTGCGGTGGACTCGGCCAAGCCTGTAGATGAGGTCTTTCGTGCGACCAAGGTGGCTAGCAGGCTTACTGTCGAGGAGGTCCAGGCGGTGGAAAAGGTCGTCGCAGGCGCGCCCGCTACTCCGGCGCAGTTGAAGCTTGCCGCGAAGCTGGAGGAGATGCCCGGCGTAACCGCAAGGTCGGCAGCTAAAGCGAAAGCAGCACTGGCAGTCAAGCTGGAGCAGTTGACACCACAGTCGGTCCAGCTGGCCGGCAAAAGTCACGCACTATCTCTTAGACGCGTTGGCAACCAGCTCAAAGTCTGGCTGTGCAGCAATGGCTGCGGAGAACTGATAGCCAAACTTGAAGGGATGATAGGCAAATTGCCGGCCAATAAGGCTCGCGCGGAGCTTGAGAGTCTCCTTGAGAACGTGCGAACGAAGGCAACGTGGATCGACATTTATCCTACGGGCGCAGAGGCTCAGCAGGAACTGCAGAAATTACGAAAGGCCCTGGAAGATATCGAAAGCAGACACCCGGGTGTGGTGAATCCGGACATACCTGTCGCGCCTGCTGCCCCGGCCAAGACTCCAACAGCCAAGCCCAAAGATGCCCCAGCCGCCGATTTTGATGACTTGGAACCGACAGGACCGTTGAAGCCAAAAAAGCCAAGGCCACGGAGCGACGAGGATCTTGCCAGCAAAGCATCGATGGCTGAGAACTTTGCCAAGCGCGAGCTCGAAAATTCAGCATGGCTGAGGCGGAGGTTACCCAACGACGATCACCGGAGGCGTTTCATGAAATATCTGCAGGAGGGGCATTTCGGGGAGCATGGCCATCTTACTCCCGACACAAAAGCAGCCGACAGGGTACTGGAGCAATGGGCCAGCGGGGAGCCGAAAGTAAACCTTCGCCCTTGAGGATCACTAGGAGCCTGTGGTGAAACCGTCCAGTAATAAGGGGTTAGGGTCGAATTCTGTTAGTTCAGACTGTGTGTGAGGGGTTGAGTTAATGAACAGGTAATTGCAAATACCGACAAGGACTACGTCACCAGATTCTGTTCGGCCCGCAACCAAGTTAACGGACAGGAACCAGGTGCGATGAGCGGCTATTCGAATTCCCCGAAACTTATCAAAGGCGGCGCCGTCAAGCGCACTATAGCGTTGCAATACAACCCCGACACGCTGACGCGCAGTTACCAGGTGCAAGGCGCCGACGAAAAAGGTATCGCTAAAACGATTGACCAATTGCTATTTTTTCACCGTGGCATTGGCGGAGCGCCGGAGTCGGTTGTTGACCGAAAATATTCAAGGATTACAAACGGCTTTGGTGCATAAATCAAAAAAAGAAGCGGAATGAATCCAAGATTTATAAATAGGTTGGGCGGCCATGTAACTTTCAGCCATACCTTAATGCGACATACGATTGAGTGCGGCGCAACGAATAAGAGCTTGTGTCATCTGTGTTTCGAATAGGCAAGCAGAACAATTTCAGCCGAGACGGGCACCGAATGGACGTTGGCACGGAGCACGAAGTTAAGATTGAAGGGGCTCAGGGCGTGATGGGGAAAAACAAGCTGGATCAACTGTGGGACGACCTGGTAGATAAAGGGAAAATGATACCTTGACCGTTCCAAAATTGTCAGTGCAAGCCAGAGACCAGGCTGCTAGAGCACTCTATCAGAAGCTCGGTTATGAAATCACCAACATCAACATGTCAAAAGCCCTTGCTTAAATCCCTAGGTAATAAAGTCCGCTGCCTGACATTTATAATGAGCGGATCCCCATCAAAGGTGCTCCGCGATGCGCGAAACCGCAGGGCAGCATGGGGTTATATACATTCGTTTTCATTGCAATAGTACTTGAATTCACAAATTCGCCGTGCTACAATTCTACTAACTATATGGTTGTCTAAACAATAGCCGGAACGCCCATCCAAGACATAATCATCGATCTTTATCCTTTGGGAGAAGGTCTTGGTAATCACAAAAGCGAAACCTTCCGTAACAGGTTTCGCTTTTTTATTTTAAGAGTTCGAGATAGTCCATCAAATTGACCTTGCTCTGTCACCCAAAGGAGAAAAAAATGAATGATAAACCCTGGTTAAATCACTACGACGAGGGGGTTCCGCACTCGTTACAGCCCTATCCCCAAAAAACACTGCTCGATATTCTCAACGAAACAGCTTCCCAGCGTCCGACCCATCCAGCATTGTATTTCAAGGGCTCGATGATATCGGTCGCCCAACTGGAACAATGGAGCAACGATTTTGCCAACGCGCTCATCAAAATGGGTGTAAAAAAGATGGACCGCGTGGCATTGGTGCTGCCGAATACGCCGCAACTTGTCCTAACCATGTTCGGCACGTGGAAGGCCGGAGGGATCGCCGTCCCGATGAACCCTCTCTACACCGAGCGTGAACTTGAATTCGCCTTTCAGGAATGCAGCGCAGAAACCGTGGTGGTCATGACGCGTTATTACAACAAGGTCAAGGCGGTTCAGGCGCGCACCAGAATCCGCAATGTCATTGCTACGAACATAAAGGAATATCTGCCACCTGCCCTGCGCTTTTTATTCACCCTGCTCAAGGAGAAAAAGGAAGGCGACCGAATTAGCCTGCAACCTGACGATCTGTGGCTGGCGGACCTGCTCCTCAAGCATACCGGCTCGCCCTGTCCGCAGGTGGACATCCAGCCGGACGATTCGGCCATCATGCTGTTCTCCGGCGGGACCACCGGAACGCCCAAAGCGGCCATCGGCACGCATCAGTCACTTTTGATCTCGGGAATGCAATTCCACGCGTGGTTTGGGAACATAAATAAGGATTGGTCCGACATCATCATGCTTAACATGCCTTTGTTTCA
Organism: Anaerolineae bacterium; assembly: GCA_041488995.1. GTDB lineage: Bacteria > Chloroflexota > Anaerolineae > Anaerolineales > Villigracilaceae > JBGPQJ01. The sequence continues at coordinate 427 of JBGPQJ010000173.1, read as the reverse complement.
TGTTTACGGTCTGGCGGGCGTATTTACCACCGGACTGGTCTCTCACGCACCGTTGGTGGTAGTGCCCAACCCACGCGACCTGAACGATATGCTGGCAACCATCCAAAAGACCAAACCGGCATTTCTTCCCGGCGTCCCAACTCTCTTTAATGCCCTGCTCAATCATCCCAAAGTGCAAGCGGGCAAGGTCAGTTTGAATTCCCTTAAGTTGAATATCTCCGGAGCCGCGCCGCTAATGGCGGAGACCAAGCAACGCTTCGAAAAAGTGACAGGAGGTCGAATCATCGAAGGGTTTGGCATGACCGAATCCATGATGGCTGCGGTGATGACGCCCACGCTGGGATTGTACAAGCCTGGCGCGGTTGGCATTCCGCTGCCGGATGTCGAACTCCGCGTCGTGGATGCAGATAATGGTGAAAAAGAACTA
>JBGPQJ010000172.1:0-6620 GCA_041488995.1 Anaerolineae bacterium | reverse complement strand
GTGCTGCGCACACTTGGAAAACGGTGGATGACCTTTCTGATGGCACTCACCGCAGGGCTGCTTATCTTCCTTGGACTGGATACCATCGCCGAGGCGCTTAACCAATCTGTGAAAGTGCCGGGCGCATTCCAGGGGATAGGCTTGATCGGTATCGGCGCGGTGACGACATTCCTGCTGCTCGAGGCGATTTCCAATCGACAAATCGAAAAAGGCAGGGATGAAGCTGCAAAGCGTTTATCTCTCGCGTTCATGATTGCCACGGGAATTGGCATCCATAATCTGGGCGAAGGGTTGGCCATAGGCGCGGCGTATAGCATTGGGGAAATTTCACTCGGCACGTTTCTGGTGGTCGGCTTCATCATTCAAAACATCACAGAAGGATTGGGGATAATTGCTCCCGTATTACGGGATCGTCCCGGTTTGAAATCTCTTGCCCTGATGGGAATCATTGGCGGCGCACCCGCCATCCTCGGTGCATGGATCGGCGGCTTCGCCCCCTCCCCCACACTGGCTGTGCTCTTTCTTGCCATCGGCGCAGGCGCCATTTTCCAGGTCGTGTACGAGCTTGCCAAATATATTCAAAAGGACACATCCAAACAATCCATGCCTGGCACGGTCTTCAGCGGCGTCCTGGCAGGAATGTCACTTTTATGGGTTACAGGGCTTTTGATCAAATAGGTGCCAAATGTCCGAACTACTTTCCCAATCCATCCAGGATTACTTGAAACACATTTACGATCTGAGCGCGAACGACACGCCCGTCAGCACAAATGACCTTGCCGCACGCCTAGGTATCTCGCCCGCTTCCGTCACGGGTATGATCCAACGGCTCTCAAAAGCAAAACCCAGACTGGTTCATTACCATAAGCACCAGGGTGTGACGCTAACAGATGTGGGAAAACGTGCCGCGCTGGAGGTCATCCGCCATCATCGACTGATTGAAACCTGGCTTGTCCAAACTCTGGATTACTCTTGGGATGAAGTGCACGAGGAAGCAGAACGACTCGAGCATGTCATCTCTGAGGAGATGGAAACGCGGATCGCTGCCGCGCTTGGCCACCCTGCCCGTGACCCACATGGCGACATCATTCCTACATCTGCATTGGTCATGCCCGCCGACGATTCGAAGCCACTTTCCGTTTTGCGCCCTCCACAAGAAGGAATTGTTGTTTGGGTTCGCAGTGAAGACTCATCATTCCTTCGCCACCTTGAAGGACTTGGACTGGTTCCCGGTGCACAAATTAAGGTGACCGGCTATTCACCCTTTGACAACAATATCACGATCCAGAACGGCAGCGTATCTACAGCGATTGGTATTGCAATTACATCGAGAATTTTCGTGGATGTATTGTAGTATGACCATGACAAAGTTCCGTCCTGAAGACTTCCTTCGTGGTTTGAGGCCTGTCATGATCAGGTCTTATCCATTACTGAAACGCCGTCAGGTGCAGATTGTGCATCTGCATCCACCACTACTAGCAGAGCGCTCAGGCCGTGTGCAAGTCCACTTAATTCTTCGTCGCTCAGCTGGCGCAGCCACCGCTGCCACTGCTTCTCACGTTCGCTGCGGCGGCCTGCCCCGATTTCTTCGCCCTTTTCACTTAGGCGCACCATCGTCTGGCGTCGATCGGTATTGTCTTCCGTTCGGGTGACCAGGCCTCGCTCGACGAGTTTCTGGACGAGGATGCTCGCCGTGGGGTTACCCACATCCAGTAATTTTGCCAACTGGCTGACTGTCAGCGCCTTCTTCGAAGCCAGGAGGATCAGGGCTCTGGCCTGTGCGAAGGTCAGTTCGAACATCAACCAGTGAGCAACAGCGGCAGACTGCATCATGACAAACAGATCCATGTATGCTGCTGTTGTCCGTCTGATAAGCTGCCGGCGTGTTTCCGTTTCATTTCCATCCGGTTTCATATGGGCTTTTCTCCTTCCAAAACCAGGCCGCGCGAACCGTCCACCTGGATCCATTGACCATCGCTCAACCGCTGCGTACCATTGATCGTGCCCATCACAGCCGGGACCCCGTATTCGCGGGCCACAATCGCCGCATGGGAGGCGGCTCCGCCAGTATCCACGACCACCGCCACTGCATACTGGAAAAGCGGGGTCCAGGCAGGATTGGTGACCGGAGCGACCAGCACATCCCCCGGCTGCAGCTTGCCGAATTCCGAACTGTCGTGCACGATCCTGGCCGGGCCGCTGGCCATGCCGGGACTGGAAGGCGAGCCGCTTAGCAGTACATCCTCACCTGGCCGGGCCTGCGACTCGACTGTCAGCAGGCGCGGGTCGACCATCGGTGTGCCGGCCAACGCTTCCCGCCTGGCCCGGCGCTGGGCAACCAGCCCGCGGATCCGCTCGCGTGTCTCTGGTGATGGCGGCCAGGAAAGGCCCAACCCTTCCAGCTCCTCCAGCCGCAGGTGCAGGACATCCTCCGTGCGGTCGAGCACACCGGTCTCTTGCAGACGCCTGCCGAGTTCGAGAGCCACATGCCGAACCGGAGGCTGCGTCAGAGTCGCATAAAAATGAGTGTCCTCGCGCATTTGAAATAGAGACCGTCCATAGGTCAGCCCCTTCAGAAACATGTTGCGCATGGGCCACCTGCCCAGAATGGAATGGGTCAGCAGTTCGTCGCGAACACGTTTCCAAGCCTGGTAGCTATCCGGTTCTTGCGGCAATATGGCAGCCTGCGCCTTCAATATATCCAGCACAACTTGCGGCTGATCCTTCCAGGCGCCTTGCGAAATGGTCAGGGCTGTCTCGCGGTGACCGTATTCGGCCAGAAAATCCTTAAAGTGCTTCAAAAAGACCTGCCCGGTCTCTGAACTTGCCAGGATGGACTGTAATTCACCTGCATCGCTGCGGGAAAAAAGGTCGCGCAGAAGCGGGTCGCTGCGAATTTGAGCAGCCAGACTTTGCAGGGCGCGGTTCGTCTCGGTGGTCTTAGTCTCGATACCGCCCAGCAGAGTCCCTATACGATCCGTGTGGCGGGCCAGGGAAAGCAGCAGCCACAACCTGCCCAGCCCAAGGAGGGCCTGTGGGACATAACGCTCACGGAACTGCATGGCGCGCGGGATCAGCGCCAGGGCTTCATGAATCATTTCGATATTTTGAGCCCAAGTTAGCAACGCCGGGGTGCGCCCATTCAGCTCACGTCCCTGCCGCACCACATCCGCCAGCAGCGGGTCCAGTTCCCATTTTGAGGGGTCATAATGTCGCGTGCGCCAAAGGGTGAACCAGAGCGTGATGAACATGCCCGGCGAAGGATGGATTTCCGGAGGCTGGAAGCATACGACCACGCCGTCCTCTTCAAGTAAAGCCTTGTCCGGGTCCGGGGCGCTCTTGCCGATCATCACGACCAGGAAATTCCCGATTGCGCGTTCGATCACACCTGTAAAAGTGGTCATGTCGAGCGGATAGGGACGTACGGGCCACATCTCGGCCAGCATCGGGAGAACCATTCGCATTGGCCCACTGACCTTGATCTTCAAAGGTTCCGGCAGGGCGGTCATGGGCCGGGCCTGCAGGATGAGGAATTTGCCTTTTTTTGTTCCGTCCTTGAGCCAGGCCCATTCAATATCCTGCGGTGCTCCATAGTGCTGCTCGATCGCCCCGCCCAACTGTGCAAGCTTGCGTACCGCCGCAGGGGGCAGCGCCACTGCTGCAATCCCTTCGGCGGCTGGGATGATCTGCTCGGTGCCTCCCCCGGTTTTGGGACGGATAATCAATTCCCTCCTGCCGATACGTCGTTCTTTGACGTGCCCGCGGCGCTTCTCCAGGACAAAATGGTCGGGGGTGACCATGCCGGCGACCACTGCCTCGCCGAGGCCGGGGCTGGCGTTGATTACAATTTCATCGCGCGCCCCGCTGACGGGGTTGGCTGTGAACATGACGCCGGCCACGTCGGCAGGCACCATTTGCTGTATCACCACGGCCAGTTTGACAGTAGCCTGCTCCACATTCTGACGAGCACGGTAGAGCATGGCACGCTCAGACCAGAGCGAAGCCCAGCAAGCCTGGACTGCCTCCAACAGCGCCCCCTCGGTAAAGATATTCAGGAAGGTCTCCTGCTGACCCGCAAAAGCCGCCCCAGGCAGGTCTTCGGCAGTGGCACTCGAACGCACGGCCACTGCACCACCCAATTGACGATAAGCGATTAAAACTTCATCGGCAAGTGGCGATGGGATAGAAACTCGCTTCAGCGCCTCACGGATGCGCCCACTGACCTGCGCAACCGAGGCAGGATCACTGATTTCGATGGAAGCAAGCATTTCGGCAACATATTTCTGCAATCCGTCACTCTGCAACAGCAGATCATACGCGGCAGTCGTAATGACGAATCCTGGTGGGACATCGAAACCTGCCCGCAGCAGTTCGCCGAGGTTTGCCCCCTTCCCTCCAGTAACGGATAAATCCAAGCGTCCGAAATCTGAGAGCCGTGCAACCAACGGAACCATACGAGTGTCGATTTGGGCTGAGGAGGGCATTCCAATTCTCCGGATAATATAAAAGTGGCACCATGAGATTATTTACAAATTTGATTTACTTTATCGTAATAGTTTGATTTTGTCAAACTATTACGGGCTGTGACTACCTGTATTGGGATTTTGTAGGCAGGACAAATTTGCGGGAGAGACATCCCTAGATCATTCATCTAAGATTAGATCTATTACGCTCTAGCAGGGGTGGGTTATTACGGATTCAGAGAACACCTTGGACAATCTTGGAGCCAAGACTCTCAACCTCTTTCTTTCGTATAGAGGAAGCGAGATGAAAAGAGATATTGAGTGTATCCCTGTCCCGACGGAGTCCCTCACCCCACCATCACGCTGACCCCTCACTGGGGTGAAAAAGGCCTGGCTTAGCCTGTCCCTCACCCGCCCTCAGCCAACACTGCCTGGGTGAAGATCTCCAACCCCGCCTCGACCTGCGCCTGATCCGCGTTAATGGCTGGGATCAGGCGGATGGTCTGCGCCCAGTGACCGCAGGGGTAGCACAGCAAACCGTTGGCCAGCATGCGGTTAAGGATATTGCCCGCCGCCGTAGGGTTGGGCTGCTTGCCGCCCGGCTGCACAAATTCGACCGCCAGCATCAACCCCACCCCGCGCACGTCGCCCACGATGGGTGACTTTCCCTTTAAAGATCTCAGCCCTTCCAGCAAATAGCCGCCCTGGGCACGGACGTTAGCCAGCAGGTTTTCTTCCTGGATCACGTGTAGTGTCTCCAGGGCCGCGGCGCATGACACCGGGCTGCCGCCGAAGGTGGTGCCGTGCGAGGCCGGGCTCCAGGCCTTCATGATCTCGGCCCGCGCTGCGGTGGCTCCCAGCGGGAAACCGTTGGCGATGCCCTTGGCCAGGCAGACGATGTCTGGTTCGACCCCAAAGGTCTGCGCGGCGAACAACTCGCCCGTGCGCCCAAAACCGGTCTGCACCTCGTCCAGGATCAGCATGATACCGTACTGGTTGGCCAGGCGGCGCAGCTCGTTCAGCCAGCCCGGCGGCGGGATGACGTAGCCGCCCTCGCCCTGCACCGGCTCGACCAGGAAGGCCGCCACTTCTTGCGGGGCGATGACATGCTCGAACAGCCGGTCGATGTCGTCCAGCGCTTCCTGGGCGCACTCTTCCGGGCTGGGCGCTTTCGAGCGGAAGGGGTAGGGAAAGCGGGCGAAGTAGAAGCCAGGCAAGTAGGGGCTCATCCCGCTGCGGTAGCGCGCCTTGGAAGTGGTGGCGCTGATCGCCCCCATCGTGCGCCCGTGGAAGCTGCCGATGAAGGCGATGATCCCTGGTCGCTTGGTCACGTAGCGCGCCAGCTTGATGGCGGCATCCACCGCCTCGCTGCCGCTGTTGCCGAAGAAGAACATATCTGCCCCACCGGGCATCACCTTGCCCAGCTCCCAGGCCAGGCGCAGCGTCGATTCGGGGGTCGAAACGCCCACCGGCGCGTGCACCATGCGCTCCATTTGCGCCCGGGCAGCAGCCACCACCCGCGGGTGGTTATGTCCCAGGTTGCAGGCGCCGAAGCCGGAAAGCCAGTCCAGGTAGCGTTTGCCGTAGCAGTCGTACAGGTAGGCGCCCTCCGCCCGCTCGATGGGCAGGTTGGGCCAGTCTTGCGCCAGCGGCGGCGCCAGCAGGTCTTCACGATGAGTGATTAAATATTCGAAAGTGGGGCGGTCGGGTTTCAAAGGTTTATCCTCCAAATTTTAATACTGTGCAGGTCACGAACACGGCGATGATGAACACCAGCCAGGCATAGTCAGCCGGGCGAGCAGTGAGCACTTCGATCTCGGTGGGCTTAATCGGGGCGCCGAAGCCCTTGGTCTCCATGGCGATCTGGAAGTCATTCGCCTTGCGGAACAGCAGCAGGATTAACGGCGTCAGGATCGGGATGTAGGCCTTAAAGGCGCGTTTGATCACGTTCATCGAGTCGATGTCGAAGGCGCGCAGTTTTTGCGCGTCGACGATCGAGCCCCACATTTCGAACAGCAGGGTGGTGAACGATAATGCACTGACGAACATGAACGTGGCAGTCTGCGGGATGCGCAGCTTGCCCATGGCGGTCATGATGCCAGAGGTCGGGGTGGTCATCACGAACAGCGGCAGCGATGAAGTGGCCATCAGGATGCG
>JBGPQJ010000171.1:0-6708 GCA_041488995.1 Anaerolineae bacterium | reverse complement strand
TTCTCCTGTGCTTCCGCAACAATGCGGTCGCTGATGATCCGGACTCCGAAGACCATAAAGACGATGCTGATAATGGCAATGACCAGCAATAAGCTCAGGATCACCTTGATCGTGATCGGCATGGTAATGCCATGTCTTCGTTGAAATGGTCTAAAAAAGTCTTTCATGAATGAGTCTTCAACGATCGATCTATAATCTTAACCAGTTACTTCGTTCGACTCCAAAGTTTCTCCAACCAATTCGATCAAATCCTTGACAATAATCTTTCCTTCAAGTCCTGCAGTTTTGACCGCATCTCGGAACATCACCAGGTCCTTTGGGCAAGCGGTCACCAGTGTAGAAACGCCCGGCAAGTCAGCCGCTTCCCGCACGCGGATTTCAGCCGGTCTTTCCTTATTATCTGATTTTTCCTCCATCCAGATTCGTCCGCCACCAGCACCACAGCAAAAGGTTCGCTCGCGGTGACGTGGCATCTCAACCAATTCGCAGCCTGTAGCCTCAATGACCCGGCGTGGCGCGTCATATACGCCATTGTAGCGGCCCAGATAACAAGGGTCATGATACGTAACTTTGATGCCCTGCCTCGTGTTGAGTTGTAGTTTGCCAGCTGTTATCAACTGATCAAGCAATTCAGTGTAATGCAGCACCTGTTGATGATTGCCATTTGCGGAATATTCGTTCTTTAGCGTGTTGTAAGAGTGGGGATCAGTGGTGATGATAGCTCGGTATTCGCATTTAGCCATTGTCGCAATATTCTTTTCAGTCAGTAATTCGAACAGCCCTTCTTCACCCACCCGTCGGACATCGTTGCCCGAGTTTCGCTCGCCATCATACAAAATGCCGAAATTCACCCCAGCTTTTTGAAACACCTGAGCCGTTTTTAGGGTGATGTTGGTGAGGGCAGAATGATACGAGGCGTAATCCCCAACGAACCACAGATACTCGACGGCTTCTTTGCGCACATCCTTTATTGGAGGTTGAATTGATTGTGTCCATTTGGCTCGCATCCGCTCAGATTGGCCGAACGAATTTCCATAGCGACCCAGATTGGATAGCGCATCCTGAAGTTCTGCATCTACCCGCCCATCGTTTACCAGGTAGCGGCGCATGTCCACAATGGCGTCCACATGTTCGATCAGCACCGGGCACTCACGTACGCATGCGCCACATGTGGTGCATGACCACAGCTCCTCGTCTTTGATCTTTTCACCGACCAGAATGGCTGGTTCTTTATCTTTGACGAGGAGTGACATCCCGTCCTGGCGCAGTGCCTCTCGTACAGCGAGGATTACCTGCTTTGGGTTGAGAGGTTTGCCGGCAGCGAAAGCCGGGCAGGCCTCCTGACAACGACCACATTCGGTGCAAGCGTCGCCTTCGAGTAGCTGTTTCCAGGTCAGGCCGCGCAGCGTGCTGGCGTAGATCGGTTCCCCCTTCGCGTTTGTTGGGATCGGAGCCAGGCGTCCGGTTGGCTGGTCAAGTTTGGAAAAAAATACATTTATGGGGCCAGTCAGGATGTGCAGTAACGTGCCGACCGGCAGAGTGATGAGCGTCGCGGCAACGATGAGCAGGTGGGCAATCCAGGCCCCCAGGTGCCAGGCGGTGAGGGTGGAATCCGAAGCGCCAGTGGAAATCCATATCTTTGCCATCAACCAGCCGACCGGCGACCACCACGCCCAGGCCGGTTTCTCGACGGCCAGGCGAAGCGACTCGGTGAGCAACCCGCCCAATACGATCAATATGACCAGAATAAGTGACCAGGTGAAGCCGGATGACAGCGTCAACCGGCGGGGTCGTTGGATGAAGCGCCGGTAAACCGCCATCCCCGCGCCGATCACAAAAACGACGGTAAACGAGTCCATTACCAACTTGTGAAGCAGGTATGGGGTGCCGACCAGAATTTTGTAGAAATGGGAATCGATGGTCGCCAAGCCGGTGCCCAGGAAGAAGACGAAAAAAGCCCAGGCCATGGCGACATGCATGACGCCCGGATAGCGTTGGCCCAGTACTTTGGTTTGGACGATGGCGTACTTGATGAGACGGCCAATCCGCACATGGAGATTGTCCCAGTTTGCCTCCCGCCGCCCTACTCGCCACCATAGGCGGGCGCGCAGGTAGAAACGGACAGCCAGGATGATGGCGGCCAGGAACATCAGGGTGTAAACGTAGATGGCCGGGGAACCCCAGGTATTCGGAATGCCCCAAAAGTCAACTCGTTCTGGCATCGGACAAGCTCCTCTTAAGTCTATCCACCTTTGGCTTCTTTTACTTTGTTGGTCAGCACTTCGACCAGATCGAAGATATCCGACTCGGTGCCGTATTTAGCGATATTGAAGATCGGTGCTTTCGGGTCGGTGTTGATGGCGATGATAGTATCGCTGTCGGTGATCGCCTCCGTGTGTTCAGGCGCACCGCTAATGCCCATCGCCAGGTAAATCTTGGGCTTGACGTGCTTGCCCGACTTGCCAACCAAGCGAGAAGTTGCCAGCCAACCCTGGTCAATCACAGGCCGTGATCCGCACACCACGCCGCCTAAAGCCTCTGCCAGACTGTTGGCAAGCTCGAGATTGTCCTGGTTTTGAATGCCACGTCCGACGGCGATCAGGATCGGCTCTTTGGCGATGTCGATGTCACCGGCCTCCGGCTCGATGTATTTTGCCAGGCTGACACGCAACGCATCCAGCACCGGACTCTCGACCTGCGTCACCGCCGGCGCTTGCGCGCTCTGTCCCTGCTCCGGTTTATACCCGCCAGGAACCATGGTCACCAGGGCGGTGGGGGAAGGTAGTTCGCCCTCGGCCATGATTTTGCCGCCGCAAATCTGGCTGACGAATTTTCCGTCCGTGCTGAAACTACGGCAGGAACTCACCAGTGGAAATCCCAGCCGGATAGAGAGAACGCTTGCGATATCGGTGCCAATGGAAGTGCTGCCAAACAATGTAACGCGCGGCTGTTCTTTGCTGATCAGAACGGACAGCACTTTCTGATATGCATCTGAGCTGAAGTCAGCCAGAGCAGGATGGTCGATATATAGGACTTTATCGGCGGCGAGGTTCCCCGCCAGGCTTTGTGCTTCATGACCCAACAATACCGCAACAACATTTCCACCCGTTCCTTTGGATAGCTCGCGTGCGGCAGCCAGCATCACATATGAAATATCCGCCACTTGTCCGCGCAGATGCTCTACGACGATGTAAATATCCTGGCTCATTGGAAGCCTCCTCTTACAGCACGCCCAGCTCTTTGAAAATGCCGACGAGTTTGGTTGCGACCTCGTCTGCACTGCCAGTGATCATCGTCGCGTGAGCAGCAGCTTCAGGTTGGAACATGCGTCCGATTGTCGGGCCGCCGCTTGGTTCCAGCGCCGGTGCTGACTGCTCTTCGATGGAAGCAGTCTTCATCACCTGACGTACCTTGCTGACCGCCACATAGCGCGGAGGTTGTTCAGCAGCCTGGATGCCCAGCACGGCTGGCAGGATTACATCCATCTCGGCAATTAATCCACCCGGGTATTCTTTCCGGGCTCTGGATTTTCCTTCGCTTAGCGTGATGCCTGAGACGTACCCGACATAGGGCATTCCCAGGCATTCAGCCAGCAGAGGGCCGACCGAACCATCCAGGTCATTATTAGCCTGTACACCCGTTATTACCAGATCGGGGTGAAGTTCTTTAATCACAGCCGCAGCAGCACGTGCTAGAGCATGGTTGTTTACCCCGTTGAAATCTCCTTTAATTTTGATGAGTTTGTCTGCACCTTTGGCGGACGCGGTGAAGAGTAAATCGTCCACACCCTCAACATCTGGCGCTACGATCGTCAACTGGCATCCACTGCGTTCTTTGAGCAACACGCCTTGTTCAATCGCGTGGTCGTCAAATTCGTTGATGATCAATCGCAGCCAGGCTGTGTCCAAAGCGACGCCACTCGCGTCGACGGTGAGCTCTTCGACCAGATCAGGAACAAGTTTCACCAGAACTGCAACGTTCATGGCCCACCTCCCTATATGCTCATAGCCTCGCCTAATAATTCGGCAATGTCTCGCACTTTCAATGAACCTGCGCCTTCGACAGTCTTGGTTGCATCCTCGAAACGCGGCGTTTCATAAGGACAGGCGACTGCCAAGACATCAGCACCGGCGGCGTGCGCCTCGCGTACGCGCCACTCAGAAAGCCGGACATGAGCCTTTTCCCACTGAAAACCGTCCAACCACATTCCTCCGCCGCCACCGCCGCAACACAGGCTGTTCATATGGTTGTGGGACATTTCCACCAGTTCCACCCCTGGGATGACTTCCAACAAGGCTCGTGGCTGGTCGAAAATACCATTGGCGCGGCCCAAGTAGCATGGATCATGATAAGTAACTTTGGCCTTGACCTCAGTCTTCAACAAGGGCTTGAGTTGGTCGATCCGCTCGGCCAAAAACTCGGTGTAGTGTCGAACCGGATAGTTGATGCCCAAGGCAGGGTATTCATTTTTGATCGCATTGTAAGCGTGGGGATCCGTGGTAATGATCTCGTTGAATTGATACTTTCCAAAGGCTTTTCCGTTTTTCTCGGCCAACATCTCAAACAAGCCGCGTTCACCGGCCAAGCGCTGCGAATCGCCATCACTGTTCTCTTCCGGTCCCAGGATACCGAAATCCACCTTCAAGGCGCTAAGGATTTTGGCTAGCGCTTTCGAGATCAATTGGACCCGAGGATGATACGATGAATAATCACCAACGAACCACAAGACATCCACCGGCTGCCTGACCTTCCCCAACAATTTGACTTCCGGTTGGATGTCTGCAGCCCAATCAGCGCGCTTGCGGGGAGATTCGCCTTGAGGATTCCCATATCGTTGGGTATTCTCCAGTGCGCTTTGGAGCTCAGAAGGAACATTGCCAGCCAGCAGTAATTCTTCCTTCGTTAACGTCATCAAGCCAGGGGTCAGCGGGATTTGAGCGGGGCAGACTGCGGTGCAGGCGTAGCAGGATACACACATCCAGAGTGCATCAGTATCCAATACTTTGTCGAATCGGCCAGCGCGTAAGGCAGCGATCAACCGGCTGGGTGGATAAACCATCAAGTAGCCAAAGGGACAAATTCCGCTGCAATTCCCGCATTGCAGACAAAGTTTGAGTCGCTCACCGTGCGTTGTGGCTGCAAGGACTTTCTCGTAAATCGTGACGTTGGGTAAAATCGTCTCTGGCATAGTCCCTCCGTTATAATTAGAATGGACGCGCCAAGTCTGCGCTCCTCAGGCTTTGGTACGCATTGGTACTTACATATAGCGGGTGATAACCCACTGCCCGCCATGATTATTCTGCTGTATTACATTATTATTTCTAAGGCTTTATATTTATGACACGAAACGCTATATATATTATAGCTCTTATTTTAATATTGTGACTTTCTTCACAATAAGTCAACGTTGAATGTCACACGAAACAAAGATAAAAGTCACGAACCCACGGGGAGAAGAAGAATCCTGTGCCAAGTCATCTGGAGAGTTCTTGCGGGGTAATAATCAATTACATTTCTTTTATCAGTTGCCCGTGGGGTTTGGCCGCCATCGCTTTATTAAGAAGAGGGTGGACAAAATCGTCCACCCTCTTTGTTCACCAAACGGATGCCTTGTGCTCTTTAAGGAGAGCCTTCGCCTTTGCGATCATACTTCGCATCGCATCACCCTCCCCTCGGCCGAGATCGTCTATCGTTACCGGCGGGTCAAATGAGACATGCGGCTCATACAACTTCTTGCCCGGTCGCAGGAGCTGTGAAATGACCTGGCCAAATTCCGCCAACCGCCGGCGGTCTATTCCGGGTTTGACGATGCGCGTCAGGCGGCTTTCTGCCCAACCGGTATCGAGAACGCCACTGGCGATCGCCACCACCAGCTTCGTCTGCGGTACTTTTTTCATGAATAACTCGAGGCTGGGTGACCAGTGCTCCAGATGCTGACTGGCTTCAGCCTCCCCCCACACATCCGGGTCGGGATCAATTAATCCAGTCGGGAAGATGACCAGGCAGCCCCCCTCCTGCAGGTGGCGGATACATGAGCGAACTGCATTCATCCGTGTCGAGGGATCGTCGGTCGCATAAAACACGTGTTTCCTTCCATGGGGCATGTATTTGAAAAATGGAATATCGCTGACCACGACCTTGACATCCGGGCGCGGAACCTGCGCAATGATGGCCACCGAGTCATAAGCCCCAGGATGATTGGAAGCCACAATTAAAGGACCCCGGGAGGGGATGGTTTCCGCGCCGTGTACCTTTACCTCTTTTACAAAATGAGGGAGGAAATTTTGCGCTGCAACCTGTGTACCGGATTGGCCTAAATCCTGATCAAAGGGCACCCATAAAACCGCAAACCGGTGGGCAATCGGCCTTATTATCCACCCAAAGTACCTGCATACGAACCCTGTTTTTGACATGCCCAATGCGAAGACAATTTCCTCCACGATGCGCGTGGTCATCATGTTGACATCGGCAGTTTCGGGTTCTGATGTCGTCATTGTAAACTCCCCGGCTTGAGATAATCGCTGAATATGATTGTAGTCCCATTCCAGGATTTTTGTCAGTTGCCCAAAAATTATATATTATATATAATATATAAAAGCTTTCCCCTATTAAACGTGAAAGAATATGGAAACCAATTTTGGCGAGACCGTCCAGCGTAAAACACTGAAGGATGAAATATTCGACGTATTGCACAAGCGCATCATCGCG